>JBDLII010000216.1:0-1598 GCA_039714995.1 Pseudomonadota bacterium | reverse complement strand
GCCATCATCACATGAACAGGCGTACCCCAGCGCTCACTTGCGTCCCTGGCATCATCATGCCAGCCGCGCTTCTGCTCAAAGATACTGCAGATGTTATTGCGATTGTTCGGCGGCGTGGATGAACAGCCGCCAATCACAAGCGGGCACAGCATTGAAAACAGAACCAGTCTCAGCATCGGCGCACTCCCTGTAAAACCCAATGAGTGAGAGTCTATCTCTCAACAGAGTGGATGTCATGGATTTCTCCCGTCGATTGATTCGTTCATGTCATTTCGACCGCAGGGAGAAATCTTTTGCCATGTAACGTCCATAGGCTGCTGACTTCAAGATTTCTCGCTTTGCTCGAAATGACATTCGATCAGAGTCTCCCTAAGCTATACTACCCAGCCTTCACTGACGAGGAAGCTTATAATGAAAACAGCCGTTGTCGCCCTCTCCCTGTTGATGGGATCAACCGCATTTGCACAGCGCGTGGAGACTTCCGGGGCCGCCTTTCTTCACCACTACGACAGGGACAAGGACGGCAAAGTGAGTCTGGAGGAGTTTCGCGCCGATGCGGACCTGCAGTTCAAGATCATTGATGCTGATGGCGATGGTTTCGCCACCACTGAAGAGGCTGCCGCCTTCGAACAGAAGATGCGGGAGATGATGCAGCAGCGCAGAGGGGCTGCATCCCAAAAGCAGTGATCACTGCAACTCAGTCATTTCAAAATAGAACAGCAGCGTGCGCTGCAGCAGTGAGTCGTTGTCGTCGCTGGCCATGAAGAATCTCCGCGCTCGATGGTGCGCAAGGCCTTCAAAATTATCCAGCGCCCAGCCTTTGCTGGAATCGAGCCTGGCGACCACCCTGAGTTCCAGTTTGCCATCCTCCGTGAAATACCCCTCCTTGAAGGTTACGACCAGCGGGCTCATCAGCGAGTCCCAGGCGCGCTCCATGAACAGGATACGGCCATCCGCCAGCGACTCCATGGCCGTCACACTGTTGCCCTTGTCCTGCTCCATACGGTACTCCCAGGTTTCGCCATTCAAGGCATGCAACAGCTGGTTGTCTCTCCCCTTCATCGGGCGTTGCGCGATGGTGAGTATCCCTTTGTCAGGATGCGGGGCAACAGCTTCCAGCATCTGGTTTGCTGTGTTGTAGTTGCTTTTATCTGCCAGTACCGGCGTCAGGCTATAGGGCTCGATCAATTGTCCCTGCGGCGAAAAACGGATGATCCGGGGCGTTTTTTCAAAGGAGATGACCAGTTCGGAGTCACCCTTGATGCCGTTGCCGGCCTTGACGACATAGGCGCCTTCGGCATCACAGTGCTCGTCTTTGAGAGGTTTGCCCTGCTTGTTGTGCAGCCGGTAGCTGGCAAGCAGGTCGATTGCAACCAATTTATCACCATCAAACAGCGGGCGCAGATGATGCAGGATGCCGTTGTCTGAAACGGCATAGAGCATCGCCTCGTCCTGATCCCACGCCAGCGCCGAAATTCCGCCGATCGGGATTCCAGCCGCACTCTCCGCATCGAGTTTGACAACCCCCAGTGGCCGGACTTCAGGCGTCTCATCGCCAACATAGAGGGTTGACTGTGACGAGATAGTCTCAGCCGGCA
>JBDLII010000215.1:0-1856 GCA_039714995.1 Pseudomonadota bacterium | reverse complement strand
CAGCACCTTGTCATTTCAACTGACAAGTCACTGCTATTGGGTGTATCTGGAGGAAACGTCGGAGGCATGGATGCCGACGCGAGCCTACATGGAGGTATTTACGGCGTTTTCCGGAAGATATACCCAATTGCAGTGACGTTCTCGATTGTGCTGAATAGTTGCTTAGGTTTTAGGCGATAAGGGCGCTTGAGTATTTGAAGCCTCCTTGTCAGTCGATGGGAGAGATTGTGATGACAGACCATCCGGATTGGGGCCAGGCGACGCTGGCGATACGCACCGGTCACCGGCGCACGCCTGAGGGCGAGCACTCGGAACCGATCTTTCCTACCTCGAGTTTCGTCTTCGACACTGCACAGGAGGCTGCAGCGCGCTTTTCGGGGGACGAACAGGGTAATATCTATTCCCGCTTCACCAATCCGACTGTCGCGGTCTTTGAGCAGCGCCTGGCGGCTATGGAGGGGGGTGAAAGCTGCGTTGCCACAGCATCGGGGATGGCGGCGATCCTGGCCGTCTGCATGGGGTTGCTGCAGCATGGCGACCATATCGTCAGCTCGCGCAGCATTTTCGGCAGCACCAAGGTGCTCTTCAGCACCTATCTCGAGCGCTTCGGCGTTACCACCACCTTCGTCGACTTGAAGGAGCTGGAAGCCTGGCGGGAGGCGCTGCGCCCCACTACCAGAATGCTGTTCCTGGAAACCCCTTCAAATCCATTGGCGGAGATTGGCAACATCCAGGCGCTCTCTGAAATCGCACATCAACAGGATGCCATTCTTGTGGTAGACAACTGCTTCTGCACACCGGTGCTGCAGCTGCCGCTGGAGCTGGGCGCCGATGTGGTCGTGCATTCGGCAACAAAATATATCGATGGCCAAGGGCGTTGCATGGGCGGCGCCGTTGTTGGTGACAGGGAGCGCGTGGGTGAAGAGGTGTATGGCGTATTGCGCACGGCCGGTCCGACGATGAGTGCTTTCAATGCGTGGGTGTTTCTCAAGGGGCTGGAGACGCTGGAGCTGCGTATGCGCCAGCATTGTCTCAATGCCCAGGCGCTTGCCGAGTGGCTGGAACGGCATCCGCGGGTGGAGCGAGTGTACTATCCGGGGCTGGATTCGCACCCACAGAAGGGTTTGATGCTGGAGCAGCAGTCGGCGGCGGGCGGAATTCTGTCGTTTGAGCTCGAGGGCGGACGGCAGGCCGCCTGGCAGCTGATGGACCGGCAGCAGTTGATGTCGATTACAGCTAATCTCGGGGATACAAAGACGACGATCACGCATCCCGGTTCGACGACACACGGACGGCTTAGCGATGAGGAGCGGGACGCGGCCGGGATAACCCCGGGGCTGGTTCGTATCTCGGCCGGGCTGGAAAATGTGGAGGATCTGATAGCAAATCTCGATCTGGCGCTGCGGTCATAGCAGCTGGAATATGTCGAGAAATGGCCGAATCTGAAAAAAATGAAAAATAATTTCAGATAGCTGTTGACGGGTCGCAAAAACTGCCTATAATACGCGCTCTCGTCACATCGAGCAGCACTCAAAAGGCGCTGCGGTGAACGGGCTCCAGGAGCAGTAATTAGCGCTTCGGTGGTCCTCAGGAAAAAAGAGTGATATTTTTCTGAAATAGATGTTGACGGCGTGAAGCGGCGTGTTTATACTTCCGCTTCTCAGTTGCAGCGAATGTTTGTTGCAACCGGCTCTTTAAAAATTGAATCAGATAACTTGTGTGGGTGCTCTGTCGCTCCTGGCGAAGGCCAAGAGAAAATCGAAGAGCATTCAAATGAAGTCAATTCAGCTGAACGCAATTCGAGCAAGGATTTGGTAAGCCCTAAGCTTACTATCAAACTTCAATTGAAGAGTTTG
>JBDLII010000214.1:0-1868 GCA_039714995.1 Pseudomonadota bacterium | reverse complement strand
AAAACCTAAAACATAAAAACCGCCTACCTTCCCGAGGAGACAATGAACTACAAACTGATCACCCTGCTGCTATCAACAGCCCTGACCCTGGGCGCCTGTTCATCAACAGAAAAAAAGGAGGACAAGTTCGCCGCCACGATGCTGCCGGGCACAAAAAGTTCGACACCTATGGTCGGCAATTACCGCGCCTCCCGCCTGACGGGCGACTATGCCGGTTACAAGTCAACAAAACACTTTATCAAGAAAATGGAGAGGCAGTATGGTTTTGACCGCAGCTACCTGAACGGGCTCTTCTCCCGCGTCGAACGCAGAAACAGCGTACTGCGGCTCATGAACCGCTACTCTCCGAGCAAGGGTCCCGTCTCACCCGGCAACTGGGACCGCTATAGCAGGAAATTTCTCACCAGCGACCGCATTGCCAAGGGGGCTGCATTCTGGAGCAGGAACCGTCACGCGCTGCAGCGTGCAGAGCGGCAGTATGGCGTCCCGCCTGAGTATATCGTTGCCATCATCGGCGTCGAGACCATCTATGGCGGCAATGTCGGGCGTTCACCGGTATTCGATTCAATCGCCACTATTGCTTTCGACTATCCGCGCAGATCCGACTACTTTACCTCAGAGCTTGAACAATACCTGCTGATGGCCAGGGAGGAACGTTTCGACCCTCGCAGCAAGCGCGGCTCCTATGCCGGCGCCATGGGTTTGGGACAGTTCATGCCCAGCAGCTTCCGCAAGTATGCCGTCGATTTCAACGGCGACGGCAGGCGCAACCTGTGGGATCCTTATGATGCCATCGGCAGTGTAGCCAGCTACTTCCAGGGTCACGGCTGGCGCAAGGGAGAAGGCGTTGCCGTGCGCGCCACACACTCGGGCAGCGGTTACAAGGCGATGAAGACGGGATTCGACAGCAATCACTCGCTGGGAAGGCTGAAAAGGGCCGGCGTCACACCAGCCGCTTCCATCAGCAACCGGCAGGTCAGTCTGCTGAGTTTCAGCCGATATACCGGTAACGAACTGTGGCTCGGCAAGCCCAACTTCTACGTCATCACCCGCTATAACCACAGCAGCAACTACGCCATGGCGGTGCATCAACTGGCGCAGGCCGTCAAGCGCCGTTACAGTTCCATGCGCTATGCTTATCAACAGGAGACCGGAGAGGCTGGATCATAATCTGGCTTTAGGTCTTAGGTTTTAGGTCGCAGGGGTGTAGGGCTCAATAAGCGAAGCGCATTGCGCCGCATGGGATATTCAGGAAGATCCTTCTAGTTACAATTCATGACAACCATCATCGTCACACTGCTGCTGCTCCTGGTCATCGGTTATCTGCTGATGGCCCTCTATCTCTACATCAACCAGCGCTCGATGATCTATTTTCCGCACAAGGGGCCATCGGATCTGCATGACACCAACTTCACGCTGCAGAGTGACGGCCATACGCTGAAGGGGTGGACCGTCAACCCCGGACAGGAGCATGCCGTCATCTATTTCGGCGGCAACTCGGAACGCATCGAGGGAAACATCACGGTATTTGGACAGATCCTGCCGCACTACACGCTCTACCTGATCAACTACCGTGGTTTCGGCGAGAGTGACGGCAAGCCGACGGAGGAGGGGCTCTACCGGGATGCACTGGCAATCTATGACCAGCTGAATACCGAGTATGCGCACATCTCGGTCATTGGCCGCAGTCTCGGCAGCGGCGTCGCAACCTGGCTGGCCTCTTCAAGAAAGGTTGAGAGACTGGTCTTGATCACCCCCTTTGACAGCGCCCAGGAGATTGCGCAAAAGGCCTATCCATACTTTCCGATGTCGCTGCTTTTGAAAGAGAAGCACGACTCGTGGAGCAGGGCGCAGCAGATCGACAGCCA
>JBDLII010000213.1:0-2017 GCA_039714995.1 Pseudomonadota bacterium | reverse complement strand
ATGCTGATGCCCAAGACATCCAGCCGCGCAATCACGTCGCCGGCTGGCACTGCCGATACCATGGAGGTGCTGGCTGATGTGGATCTCGAACCCGGGCAGTTGCATGACATCGTCCGTCAGCAACGCGGCTGCCTGGCGTGGGGAGGCACCGCCAGACTGGCGCCGGTTGACGATATCCTGATCTCTGTCGAGCGTCCACTCTCCCTCGACGCACCGGGGCAACTGGTGGCGTCGATTCTGTCGAAAAAGGTCGCTGCCGGTGTCACTCATCTGCTGGTCGATATTCCGCTCGGCGCCACGGCAAAAGTACGCAGCCGCACGGAGGCGCTGCAACTGCGCAAACTGTTCGAATACGTCGGTGACAGGGTCGGACTCCACCTGGAAGTGGTGATTACCGATGGCGAGCAGCCAACCGGCCGCGGTATCGGGCCGGTACTGGAGGTCCGTGATGTCATGCAGGTCCTCAATAACGACCCGGCAGCATCCCGGCCGCTGCGTGAGAAGGCATTGACCCTGGCTGGGCGTATCCTTGAATTCGATCCTGATGTACGGGGTGGCCAGGGCTATGAGATTGCCAGGGATATTCTCGACTCCGGACGGGCCCTGGAGAAGATGCATGCCATCATCCGTGCGCAGGGCGAGAAGCTGCCATTGCTCAAGCCGGGCGGCCTGCAGTACGGGGTGACGGCATCGTCAGCCGGAGTCGTCACCGCCATTGATAATTTTCAGATTGCGCAGATTGCCCGGCTGGCCGGCGCACCGATCGACAAGGGCGCCGGCGTCGATCTGCACAAAAAATCCGGTGACCGGGTTGCGCAGGATGAAACCCTGTACACCATTCATGCCGAATTTCCGGCAGACTTCAACTTTGCCAGGGAGGCGGCCGACATCGACAACGGTTATCAAATTGGAACAGCGTAAACAACCAGGCAGTCAGGCGGAGAGCAATGTGTTGTTGCTGGGCTTTCCGGAATACCGCGAACCATCCATGCGACTGGCAGACACCGTCGGGGCGCCCTATGCCGAGGTGGAGATTCATACTTTTCCCGATGGTGAAAGTCGCCTGCGCCTGCCTGCAGAGCTGCCGCCGCGGGTTGCTTTCTGCCGTGCTCTCGACCAGCCCAACAGCAAGTTGCTGGAACTGATGCTGGCTGCGGCAAGCGCCAGGGAGCAGGGCGTGGAACGCTGCGCTCTGGTGGCGCCCTACCTCTGCTATATGCGCCAGGACATGGCATTTTCGCCGGGAGAGATTGTCAGCCAGCCTCTCATCGGCAAATTGATTGCGGACTATTTCACTGACGTCGTAACGGTGGATGCACATCTGCACAGGATTTCGCATCTCTCTGAAGCCGTCCCTGCCAGGAGCGCCATCAACCTCAAGGCGGCCGAACCCATGGCGCGCTTCATTGCCGGGCGATTCGAGAATCCCCTGCTGGTCGGTCCTGACCGGGAGTCTGAACAGTGGGTTGCCGAGATCGCTGCATACGGCAAGCTGGATTACCAGGTGGCGAGCAAGCAGCGCTTTGGCGACAGGGAGGTGGCGGTCGAACTCCCACCGGCATCCTACCGGGGCAGGGATATCGTCGTGCTGGATGATATGGCCAGCACCGGCAGGACCCTGGAGACAGCCGTCAAGGAGCTTGCACCTCATCTGCCGGGCTCCATTTCTGTCATGGTGACCCATGCCCTGTTTGTGGATGATGCCGAGCAGCGCCTGCGGAACGCCGGCGTCGGGAATATCTGGAGCTGTGATTCCATCGCTCATCCGAGCAATGCAGTGCGGCTTGACGGCTTGCTTGGAGATGCGTTGGCCGGGATTTTTGGAAGTTACGGCGGGAGCGACTAGCATGACAGATGTACACTCGGCAAAGGCGCGTGAGCTGCTGCTGCGGGAGATCAAGAGCGAGGTCAGGCAAACCGCCGCCTATACCGGCAGGGATCAACTCAAGCCCGAGGTCTACGAGGCGATGAAGGCGGTCAACCGTGAAGACTTCGTGCGCGAGCAGGACCGCGACCT
>JBDLII010000212.1:0-2187 GCA_039714995.1 Pseudomonadota bacterium | reverse complement strand
TTCTGATGAATAACTATTTCCATCGTGCCCGCTTCTTCAAGAGCGCTGCAAAAATGAGCCAGCTTCCCGCCTGCCAGGAGCATATCGAGGTCGCCTTTGCGGGGCGCTCGAACTCCGGGAAATCCAGCGCCATCAACACGCTGTGCAACCAGAAATCGCTCGCCAGAACCAGCAAGACGCCGGGACGCACACAGTTGATCAACATCTTCTCCCTGGATGAGCGCCGCAGCCTCATCGACCTGCCCGGCTATGGCTTCGCCAGGGTCGCCGCCAATATCCGCCAGCAGTGGCGCGGGCTGCTGTCGGATTATATCGAGCAGCGGGAGTGTCTCAGGGGAGTCGTCGTGATGATGGATTGCCGCCACCCCCTGAAGCCGCTGGACAGCCAGATGCTCGAGTGGTGCACCCATCTTGATCTTCCGGTGCATGTGCTGCTCACCAAGGCTGACAAGCTCAAAAATGGCCCGGCAAAAAACACCCTGTTGAAGGTGCGCCAAACGCTGAAGGAGTATGATAACGTCTCGGCGCAACTCTTCTCCTCCCTGAAAAAGAGCGGTATCGACGAAGCGCACCAGGTGCTGGGGGAGTGGCTGGAGCTGGAAGATGTATAATTCACAATAGCTTCCTGCAGGTCACACGTGATCCTGCCAACGCTTGATAAATGCACGGGCTTATTTCACGTATAATCTTTTCAACTTGCTGTTTTGCATCCTATTCAGACACCATTGGAGACCGACCATGCTGAAACTGATACTGACCTCGATGCTGCTGCTCTCCCTGCAGCCCGTGCTGGCGGCCGATGCAGGCCAGGCCGGAGGGGAGGAGGATTCCGGCCTCAGCGGAGCCGAGCTGACGCAGCAGCACTGCACCAGATGCCACGGCGACGAGATGTATCTACGCGATGAACGCCAGGTGAAGTCGCTGGAATCCCTGAAGCAGCGCGCGCATGGCTGCAACACGATGACCGGCGCCAACCTGTTCGAGGAGGACGTCGCTAAAATCATCGACCATCTGAACAGCGAGTTTTATCACTTTGAACGCTGATTGATGGCTCAGCGCCGCCTGACCGATCAACAGCGTGCGCGTATCGCTCAGATTCAGGATCAGCGCCGCCGGCGCGCGTCTGAAGAGGCTGAAAATGCGCTCTCCAGTGCCGATGACGAGGCGCATCAAGGCGTTGTCATCATCCGTCATGGTCGCAATCTGGTCGTCGCGGACGACACACAGCATCTGACTCCCTGCCTGTTCCGCCAGAACCTTGGGCAGATTGTCTGCGGAGACCGGGTTATCTGGCACCAGACCGGCAATAACGAGGGCGTGGTCACCGCGCTGCAACCGCGCAGCACCCTGCTCTCACGGCCGGACTACGGAGGCCGTGAAAAAGCACTGGCGGCCAACCTGTCGCAACTGGTCATAGTTGCAGCCCCCGAACCACCGCCAACCGGCTACCTGCTGGATCAATATTTCGTTGCCGCCGAAAACATCGGCCTCGACGCCGTATTGCTGCTGAACAAGTCAGACCTGCTGACAGCTGATCATCCGTTGCGTCAAATCGCCGCAGTCTACCGGCGGATCGGCTACCAGGTCATCGAGGTCAGCAGCAAACAGATGAGCGGCATGAGTGCGCTTCGGCAGCAGTTGCAGCACCAAACGAGCATGCTCGTCGGACAATCTGGCGTCGGCAAGTCGTCGCTGGTCAACGCGCTGCTGCCGGAGCAGAATATCGTCGTCGGCCAGCTCTCCGAGACATCCGGCCTTGGCAGGCACACCACCTCCTCCGCCACCCTCTATTTTCTGCCGCAGGGCGGCTCGCTGATCGACTCCGCCGGGGTGCGTAGTTTTCGCCTGATGATCACCGGACGCCAGCAGCTGGAAAAGGGGTTTCGTGAATTTCATGACTACCTGGGACGCTGTCAATTCAGCGACTGCAGTCATCAGCACGAACCCGGATGCGCGCTGATCGAAGCCGTTGCAGAGGGATCGATCAGCCCCTGGCGGCTGCAGCATTTCGTACAAATGGCGAAAAGCCTGGAAAAGGGAAGCAGGAAGTAAACCACGGAACACACGGAAAGGAAATGGTATAAGGTTTGTAACTATTCAGCACAACCGAGAACGTCACTGCTATTGGGTATATCTTCCGGAAAACGCCGTAATTACATCCATGTAGGCTCGCGTCGGCATCCATGC
>JBDLII010000211.1:0-2365 GCA_039714995.1 Pseudomonadota bacterium | reverse complement strand
TTCGCTGCGCATGTTGTCGATATCGTGATAGCGGCGGGAGAGAAACTGCCACAGGCCGGGGGTGGCGAAGGCGTTGATGCTGTTGCCATGCCGGTCCCTGGTGCCGCTCTTGATCGAGCCGAAGGGGGATATCGTGGTGAACTCGTGGTATTGAAGCGTGCATGCTGATGCAGATTCGCACTGCAGTGCCGGCCGGAATTCGCCGCTGGCGGACAACACCCTGAAGTCATATTTGCCGTCGCTCAGTGATTGAAACAGCTGCACGGTCAGCATCAACAGCGTCTCGCTGGAGTACTCCTCTCCGGCAGCGATACGCGCCAGCACATCGGCCAGCATGTCTGCAACATCGCTGTCGACTTCAACGGTATTGATGCGGCCAAACAGCAGGTCATTGGCCAGGATCAGGGCCTCATTGCGGTTGGTGCGGATCTTCTCTTCAATCTGTTCCCTGGAGTGTTTGACTTCACCGCCACTGGTATTGAGAAAAGCCAGGGCCTGCAGGCGCCATGCTGTGAATTCGGCTTGCAGGTCAAAATTCAGCGGAAACATCCGCCCGGGGTTGAGCTGCTTCATCACCTGCAGTGATTGTTGATAGAGCGCCTTTTTGTCGATGGCATTGCCGTCGGTGTCAGCCTTTCTTGCTGCGGCAACGGTCTCTTCGATCTGGTAGAGGGGTGAAGCGATGATGTCCATGAAGTATTCGACCTGCGGCTCGACGGCAGGCTTGCCGCTGCTCTCCATGGCGATGTCGATCCACTCCCCGTCGAGCATCTGCCGGTAGAAGTCGCGGCGTGCAACCAGGTCGAAGAGGTAGTCGTGGATGGCTGCTTCATCCAGGATCAGGGTCGTGCGGGCCTGGTTGCCGCGCGATGCACGCACATGGATGCGTTCGGGTGATTCGACCCTGGGGGCGAAGCCCGTGTAGAAGCTGAGATAGACATTCCCTGCGAGCGCCTTGACCGGCAGCCAGGATGCTCCCCAGATAGGTATACTGCTGTCATACTCCTCGATGCTCTCCAGGGCGCTGGCGCCGGCCGTAGTGAGACTGGCGGCCAGCATCAACAGCAGCCTGGAGCAGATGAATTGCACTTTGGATCGCATTTGGCTTTCCGTTCAATAACGAATGCGAGACGCTTCCATTGACTATAGCGTCTCATTTTGATATTCCGTCTTTCTATTAACAATAGACGAAGAGTGCAAAGGAAACAACAATGGGGGATGGATTACTGACCCAAGTAGATCATAACTTCTTCCTTAGTCGTCTTCTTGTCGCTTCAGGTCGAGGCTGCAAGGGGACTGGCTGTGGGGGGCGCCATAGACGGCATTGACCTCGGCGCCGTACAGCAGCACCCGGCCAAAAAAATACAACCACAGCATCAGTACGATGATGGAGGATATGGAGCCGTACAACGCATCCAGCTTCGAGCTATTATCCACGTAGTAGACAAAAGCGCTCTTGCCGACTTCAATCAGCAACGTGGCAGTCACGATGCCCGGCCAGATCCTGCTCCATCCGGGCCGCTGATAGGGCATCAGGAGGTAGGTGAAGCCGATCATCGCACCCGTGCTTGCCACGCTGACCAGGTGGCCTCCAACCAGGTCGATTACGGCATGTGATGACTTCCCGAGGAATGCCAGTTCGAAATCCGACAGAATATTTGCCAGCGGGGTAATGGCCGTGGTTCCGAATATCAGCAGCGACACGGCCACCACCAATCCGAAGTTGCGCAGCGGCGAGAGGTACAGGGCGTGAGTCCGTTTCTGACCCAGTGCCTGGTTGATGCCTCGGCTGATGGCGCCGACCATTTTTCTGGCGGACCAGAGCAGCACCAGTGCGCTGGCCAGGCTGGCCGCGCCGCGCAGGCGCACAAGGGATTCGATGTTGTGCGTGACGAATTGTGCGCCAACCGGGAAGAAGCCGTTCACCCAGTCGATCAGGCGATCCCGCATCTGCTCCGATTTCAATACCGAGCTGGCCAGAGCGAGCAGACCGAGCAGCAGTGGAAACAGTGACAGGAATGTAAAAAAAGCGATGCTGGCCGCCATGTCCTTCGCATGGCCATGCGGCCTGTGCAGGGCCGCCCGGAGCAGCAGGCCAACAACCGGCTTCCGGCAGGCGGCTTCAATGAGTTGCTTTAACGCGGATGCCAGCGAGCGAACCATTCAAGCACTATGAAAAACGCCCTCTCCCTGAGGGAAAGGGCAGGGGTGAGGGGGTACGGTTCCTCCCTGTGCTCACTTGAGACAGGGACACGAATCGGGCAGGACCAGGTCGATTGCCCCGGGAACGATCTCAAACCGGATGTGACTGTTTCGATAGGGTTCTCCATCGAGGTTGAGAGGGATGATCTCCTCCGCTGAGCTC
>JBDLII010000210.1:0-2402 GCA_039714995.1 Pseudomonadota bacterium | reverse complement strand
TCTCTCCGGCAAAGTGCCGCACCGCCTGAAACTGCATTGTGAAAAGTTGTGTCGGATCGACGCCCACCACCAGGCTGGCGCCCTCTCCCAGCATGCGCCAGCCGTAGTAGCCGTTGCCGCAGCCGATGTCCAGCACCCAACGGTTCTTCAGTGGTGAGATAGCGCCGGCCAGCCGCCGCCACTTGAGATCGGAACGCCACTCCGCATCGATGATGACGCCATGCAGGTCGAATGGCCCCTTGCGCCATGGGTGCAACTGCTTGAGGAGTCCGCTCAGAGCATCCAGCTGCTGCTGTGGCAGCGGTTCGCCGCTGACGGTGACGGCGTCGGCAGTGAAATCGACGCCAGTCGCCTTGAGCTGCGGAAGCTGTTCCAGCACCTGCCGCCAGCGATAGCTGTCGCCATGACTGGCCGCGGCGAGTTTGCGCTCGAGCTGCAGCGGCAGCAGATCCGCCCATGCATCCATACCGGCCTGGCGAAGTGCGTCAAGCAGGCGGTTAATCTGCCACATCGGGCTTCAGGCCTGGCTTCAATGCAATCAGGGAGGCGAAGTTGAGGCACTGGAACCAGCAGTAGACGGCGGAAAAACCTGCCTGCAGCAGGCGCCGACGGTGTTGCTCCAAAGTTTCCGGCACCAGTACCTTCTCCAGGGCAGTCCGTTTCTGGCTGATCTCCAGGTCGCTATAGCCGTTCGCCTGCTTGAAGCTGTCGTGTAGATCGCTGAACAGCTGTTGCTGCCCGGGATCGAAGGCAAGCTTTTCCGACAGGATCAGGATGCCGCCGGGAAGCAGTCCGTCATGGATTTTTTGCAGCAGTTCGAGTCGTTCGCCGACGGGAATGAACTGCAGGGTAAAGTTCAACACCACCACCGATGCATTCGAGATTTCGATGGCGCGGATATCGTCACAAAGCAGTTGAACCCCCTCTGCGGCGGCGCCATCCAGAGTCTCGCTGCAGCTATCGATCATCGAGCGTGAATTGTCGACGGCGATGATGGTGCAATCCCGCGCCCTTTGATACTGCCGTATGGCCGCGGTCGTCGCGCCAAGGGAGCAGCCCAGGTCGTAGATATTGGTAGCATCCTGTGCATATTCGGCGGCAATGACGCCGGTCATAGCGACCGCCGTCGCATAACCGGGAACGGAGCGGCGGATCATATCCTCGAAGACCGCGGCAACCCTGCTGTCGAACAGAAAGGCCTCGATATCCGACTGCAGTTCGGCGAAGAGCCGGTCCCGGCTACTCATCATCGCGCCATTCGTCGCCATAATCGAAAGTGAGTTCGTCACCCTTGCGAATGGCGGCCCGCGCATAGAGTTCGGTCCCTTCAAACTCGGTATTCCCCGGACGGGAGTGGTTCAGATAGCGCAGCAGGTTGCGTCCGCTGACGCCGTAGATATCCGTCTCGTCATCGGGATCAAAGACCCACAGCACATAGATGCCGTTGCGCTTCGCCCGGGGGCCGTGGTAGCTGCCGATATAGTCGCCCTTGCTGAAGCTGGCAGCCGCAAAGAGCCCCGTGCCATGAATCTCCGAGGAGGCGGCAAAAACCAGCTCGCGCAGCTCGCTGTTGTTGATGCGGTGTTTCATATTCACTCCTCCTGAATGCTCTGTGCGGCAACACTGTGGCCTTCCGTCAGCGTCTCCCAGCCAACGATATGCTGACGCGGCTGCAGCTTTGTGGCTACCTGCGCCAGCCCGTCGAGCGTCATGAACTCGCCTGATGAGCCGCGCCACATCACAATCAGTTTCTCCAGCAGTTCAGGATCATCCTGCCCGGCCACGAACCGCCAGTGGTGTCCCAGTGGCAGCCTGTTGAGGCTGGCATCATAGATCTCTTCATGTTGATGGACCTCGGGCCGGGTGGAGCCGCCAGGCATTTCTCCGGCGCCGGGAAGCGTCACCGGGAGCTGCAGACAGCTGGAGCGCTGGTTCTGCATCAGCGGATAAAAAGGCGTCTTTCCGCGGGTGTCAGAGGCATAGCGTATGCCTGAGTCCTGCTCCAATCGGAAGAGTTCAGGGTGCGCCTGGAAACCGGTTGCTGCATGACTGGCAGGCTCTTCCGAGAACAGCTCCCGCCAGCTCTCGAATCCCCGCGACCACTGATCAGCAAGCCACTGCCGGTGCGCCACGGCTGCCTTCTGTCTCCAGCTAACCGGATCCCAGGGCGCCAGGCCGATCTCATGGCCCTGCTCGGCAATGGCGAACAGGTTGTCGGCATGCAGGGAGATATGGTGCGCATTGCGCAAGCGGCTGAGAAACGGGGCGTTACGATCCGGTCCGCAGGAGATGAAGAAGGTGGCCTTGAGCTCATAACCCGAAAGGAGATTCAGCAGCCTCTCCAGTGCATCGCCTGCACCGGCGAGGCTGTCGACCATGACGCTTATGACGATGCGCATCGC
>JBDLII010000209.1:0-2506 GCA_039714995.1 Pseudomonadota bacterium | reverse complement strand
AAGAAGCGCAAGGAGTTGGAAAAGAAGAGAGCTGCAGAGAGAAAAAAGGCGGCCGAAAAGAAAAAGGCGGCAGAGAAGAAAAAAGCAGCAGAGAGGAAAAAATCCACCAATGCGCGTACCAAGGGAGCATCAAGCAGCAAGGGAAAAAGCGGTGCAACCGGCAGCGGTGGATCCAGCCGCCACGGCGGAGGTGGCGGGGGTAAAAATTATGATAAGTATATTTCGCAGATTCGGTCTAAAATAAAGCGCAACTGGCGCAGACCGCCAGGGGTTGATAAAAGTTTGACTACCGAGTTGCGGGTCAAACTCTTTCCGGGCGGCGCTGTGGCGAATGTCACAGTCATACGTTCGAGTGGCAATCCGGTGTATGATCGTTCCGCACAGGATGCCGTCAATAAGGCTTCACCGCTACCTGTGCCCAGGGGTAGCGGTTTCGACAGGTTCAGAAACTTTAAATTGAAATTCACCCCAACTGGAATCAGATAATGCAAAAATTATTCATTCTATTTTCAGCTCTGTTGACGCTGCTTCCGGTGACAGCGCAAGCCGAGTTGACGATCGAGATCACCGGCGGTAATTCAGATGCCGCATCCATCGCCATTGCGCCATTCAGCCGTGCTGGCGGCGGCACCCCGCTGACGGCCGATTTTGCCGAGATCATTGCATCGGACCTGAAACGCTCAGGCCAGTTTAATCCGGTTGCGCGCGCCAGCCAGCCGCCGGCGCCGTCCTGGGGGGCGACGGTTGATTTCGGCCCGTGGAAATCCCGCGGGATTGATCACCTGGTGACAGGCAATATCATGCAGTCGGGTTCGGGTTACAAGGCGAAATTCTCTCTATACGACACGGCCTCTGCGCGGCAGCTGATGAGCGAAACCGTCACGACGAAGATCAGGGATCAGCGTTTTGCGGCGCACCATATCGCTGATCTCATCTACGAGAAGCTGACCGGAAAGCGTGGCGCTTTTGCGACCCGGATCGCCTATGTCGTCGCCAACAAGCGTCATCGCACGCTGAAAATTTCCGACTCTGACGGCCACAATGCGAAAACCGTGCTCTCCTCGAATGAGCCGGTGATGTCTCCGTCATGGTCTCCGGATGGCGGTCGTCTCGCCTATGTCGCTTTTGAGAAGGGCCGGCCGGGAATCTATGTGCAGACGCTGTCAAGTGGCAAGCGGATACGCATCAGCAACGCTGCCGGTCTGAACGGCGCGCCCACCTGGTCTCCTGACGGCAGTCGTCTAGCTGTCACACTCTCCAAGGACGGCAACCCGGAAATCTATATCATCGGCGCCAGCGGTGGCACACCGCGTCGGCTGACGAACAATCAGGCCATCGATACGGAGCCTGCCTGGTCCCCCGATGGCCGCTGGATTGCTTTCACCTCCAACCGCGGCGGTAAACCGCAGATCTACCAGATTGCAGCGGGCGGCGGCAGCGCCAAACGATTGACCTATGAGGGCAGCTATAACGCCGACGCCAGCTATGCCCCCGATGGCAGGAGCCTGGCATTGATTTCACGCACAGGAGGCGATCAGGTTGCTATACTTGACCTCGAGACCCGCGGGATGCAGACAATCAGTTCGGGAAACCTGAATGAATCCCCCAGTTTTGCGCCGAACGGCAGCATGGTCGTTTATGCGGCTGCCGGGGGAGTGCTGTCTGTGGTAGCGGTTGATTATGATGTAAGGCAGCGCCTTGCACGCCAGGGGGGTGAAGTACGCGATCCTGCATGGTCACCCTTTTTGATCGGGAGGAGAAGATGATGACGGTAAAAAATGATTTCATGACTGCGCTCATTGTGACTGCAGTGCTCTTTATTGGCGGCTGCAGCAGCTCTGGCGGCTCCAAGGATGGTGAAGATGGAAGCGGCGATGGTTCGGATACCTATGGCTACGGGGCGGGAGGATCGGGCTATGGATCCGGCGCCGGCGGCGCGAATCCCCGCGTGATCTATTTTGACTTCGATGACAGCAGCATTCGTCCCGAGTATGAGGATGTGCTGCGCAATCATGCGCAAAAACTGGTCGACTCCGGAGGCAATGTCACCATCCAGGGGCACACCGATGAGCGCGGCACCCGGGAGTACAATATGGCGCTTGGCGAGGCCCGCTCCCACGTGGTCAGCCGTTTTCTGATCAACCAGGGCGTCTCCTCCGGCAAGATCGCGACGGTCAGCTATGGTGAAGAGCAGCCCGAGTCCTATGACCACAATGAGGGCGCCTGGGCGCGCAACCGCCGCGCCGTGCTGGAGTATTGAGATGCGTCGCTTTACGCTGATCGTCCTGTTGATGCTGCTGATTACGCCGGCTTCAGCCAGTGTCTGGAGCCGTCTGGACGTGCTTGAGAAACGCGTCGATACGATCTCCTCGATGAATCAGCGCATGGACAGCCTGCAGAGTGAGAACAGTCGGCTCAATGGTGAGATTGAAGAGTTGCGCCACCAGCTCGAGCAGTTGAAGGAGCAGCAGCGCGAGATGTATCTCGATATCGAGCGGCGCCTGGG
>JBDLII010000208.1:0-2568 GCA_039714995.1 Pseudomonadota bacterium | reverse complement strand
CACGAACAATCCCGATAACCCGCCGATGCTGGCTGCCACGGTCGATGAAATCCCCCAGAAAAACGGCTTTGGCATCGGCATGCCGGTAGACCCCGCTGGAGTTTTGATAGCCGAGGTGCAGCAGCAGCTCTTCGAGCTTGTCAGCGTGTCCGTGAATATCTCCGATAATGTGATAGCGACTCACTCTTCACCCATGTTGCTCAACCAGCAGGAATTCTGATGATATCATCGACAGATCATGCAACTCTTCTACGCACAACTCAAAGCCACGCAAAGAAAGTATCGCGATGAGTTCCCTCAGGGGCTCGGCCTGCGTACGCACCGCTCTCTGAGCTGGCTCAAGCGTGCCGAACAGGAGCTGGAGGACGATGATGCACGCTTCATCTTCTTGTGGATCGCATTCAATGCGGCTTATGCACACGAGATAGACACCAGAAACAACTTCAGTGAACGAAGGCTTTTTCTGAAGTTCCTGAAGCGGCTGATCCGGTCAGATCGCAACAACCTGCTGTATGAGATGATCTGGACCGAGTTTTCCGGCTCCATTCGTCTGTTGATAGAGAACAGATATGTCTTTCAACCATTCTGGGATTACCAGAACGGACGTCTATCAGAGGCGGAATGGAAACGGCGATTTGAGCACAGCCAGATTACAGCCAAGAAGGCGTTGGGCGAGCAGCAAACCCTTAGAGTCCTCGCTGTCGTATTCGATCGCTTGTATGTACTCAGAAACCAGATGATCCATGGCGGCGCCACCTGGAATAGCGGCGTCAATAGAGACCAGGTCAGAGACAGCGCCAATATCATGGGTCGGCTAATACCGGCAATCATCTACATCATGATGGACGATCCATCCCAGGATTGGGGGGTTCCCTCCTATCCGGTTGTCGAAGATTGATCGCCCGCCCTTCAGTGTGCTGCATCCATGATCAATCGGCGCCGAACTCTTCAAAGTGGAAATCAAGTGGAGTCCCGCCGACCCTCAGCACGGCCCTGCTGAGACCGATATGCTTCGCATTGATTTTGACAAGATGACAATCCTGGTCTAACTCAAAGCTCTCGTCATAGCATCGGTGATAGACAGCCCCCTTCCCTTTCGCCCACCCACTATGACGCTCCCTGTGCTTTCTGTAGAGATCACAGACGACCTGGAACTCCTTGTCTGCCGGTAGCGATGCGAGATCATCGGGCACCCGGATATTCAGCAGTCCCGGAATCAGCGCAGCGACGAAGATCGGGCTGGGTATTGTTGTCGGTATCACCTGAATAATCGGCTTGAATCGAGCTCGCTCGTCGGCAACAAGCTGTTCCTGCAGTTCTGCAACGGCGATGCGCAGCTTCTCATCCGGTATGGAGAGCGCCCGCTGCAGCAGCGGCAACAGCCTGTCGCTGGCCTGTAGATACTGCAACAGCCCGTCGAGTCTGCGCAGCCCCTTGTTGAGGTTGCGAAACCCCATACGCCTGACCAATTCAGATCGCTTTACGCCCCGGGCATGCATTTCATCCTGCGTCAATTTCTGCAAAGGGTTCATGGCGTGCACCCCTCCTGCCGTACGCCATCAATGCTGCAGCTCCTGATACCGACAAGATCGCCGTCAGGCTCGACAAAATGGTACACACCTGCGGCGATTTCAATCTGCCGCGTATCCAGGTCCCACAGGTGCCAGGCTTTCAGGTAGACGGTGATACTCTGTGTAACCAGGTCGTGCCTGACATAGAGGCTGCCCAGTGAGAGTGACGTCTCGGGGAAAATCGGTAAGAACTTTGACATGCATTCACCTCCGGCCCCGGAAAGATTGAGAGTGCGGGAAGCACCATGGAGCCAGGGTGGTGAGTCCGCTTTAGCTGCACTTGTTGATCGCCCGCAAGTTGATCATTAAATCGGCGATTGCCTGAACACCAGGCACAAAAAAACCGCTCAGCATTCGCCAAAGCGGTTTTGTTACCTCTTTAGCTGCATTTATTTCCGCGCCCGCAAGCTGAGTCTCAAATCGGCGCTTGGTGAAAATTATAGGCCGGTGTAGCTGGATGTCAATACCGATCTTCCCAGCGTCCATCATCTGTCATATTTTCCGTATTTCCGAAATTATGCTACTCTTCGAGTATCGGAACAGATTGGGAGCATCTCAATGCATGAAACACTCGTTGTGTCCAGCCGTGGCCAGATAACACTCCCGGCACGACTACGCAAACGCATGGGAATCAATAGCGGCGATGTCGTCATTCTTGAAGAGCACGGCAACGAAATCATACTCAAGCCGGGAATAGTCCTCGAAGTTGATCGCTACAGCGATGAGCAAATTACACAGTGGGACATTGAGGACAAACTGTCAGAAGATGAGCGGAATCAGATCATCGATGCACTCACCTCACCCGACAAATGAGGCTGTTTCTCGATGCCAACATCCTGTTTACGGCGGCGCACAATCCGGGTGGAAAAGCCGCTTTGGTCATTGAACTCGGGGTTCATGGCCACTGGGAACTTGTTTCCAGTCCCTATGCGATGGAGGAAGCACGCCGCAACCTCGAGAGAAAATTCCCGCATGCGCTGGATACCCTGAATTCACT
>JBDLII010000207.1:0-2604 GCA_039714995.1 Pseudomonadota bacterium | reverse complement strand
AGGTTGACCAGCAGAAAGACCGTCAGGATCAGGTAGCTGGTGGAAGCGGCAAGTTTAACCAGCGGAAACCACAAGGCCAGTACCAGGATGGCCGCAGTCACCAGCAGCGTGGCGATCACCGGCGTGCGGGTGCGTTCGCTGACCTCGCCGAGGATCGCCGGAAGCCAACCGCGGCGGCTCATGCCAAAGAAGATCCGCGACGCCATGATGATCTGGATCAGGGCGCCGTTAACGATGGCGAACAGGCTGATCAGCGAAATCACCACCGGTTTGCGGCCCGTTGCAGCCGCATAGACGTCGGCCAGCGGCGCATTGCTTGCGGCCAGCTGTGCCGGGGTCAGATTCACCACCGCGATCAGCGATACCATGGCGTACAACAGCGTCGTGATGATCAATGCCCACAGGATCGCGCGCGGCATATTGATTTCCGGCTCGCGCACCTCCTCGGCGACATTGACCATATCCTCGAAACCGATAAAGGCGTAAAACGCCAGGAAGGCGCCAAAAAAGATGCCCGGCCACAGCCGCCACTGGTTCAGTGCGGGCAACTCCTCGATCACCCCGGGAAGCCGTTCAAGCTGGAAGCTCCCCGTGGCGATAACCAGCAGCAGGCCGATGATTTCCAGCAGCGTGAAGAACGCCGCCATCTTGACGGATTCGGCTATCCCCCAGATTGCGACGCTCCCCAGCATGACCACCAACGCCACGATCGCCAGCCAGGCCGGCGTATCGATAAAGAGCTGCAGGTAGCCGACAAAGCCTCGCGCAATGGTCGCTGCGGAAAGTATTCCCGCCAGGGCGATCAGCAGCCCGGCCGCGCTCGACAACCACGCCTTGCCGAACCCCTTCTGCAGATAGACGGCCTCTCCAGCCGCGAACGGATAGCGTGCGGAGAGCTCTGCATAGGTAAAGGCGCTGAAAGCGGCGATGAATGCCGCCAGCATGAATGAGAGCGGGACATAATAGCCTGCCTCTGCCGCAACCTTCCCCACCAGCACATAGATTCCTGCACCGAGGATATTGCCGACCCCATAGAACAGCAGCAGCCAGAATCCCAGGCCGCGTTTCAGGGATGTAGGGGTGTTCGAGGACATTTATTACTCCTGACATGTTGACAATGAGTCTCTGCACAAATCCTCATTCATGTCATTTCGACCGCAGGGAGAAATCCTCCATCCTGTCATGCCTGCAGGTTACGCTTCTGGATTTCTCGCTTTGCTCGAAATGACATGCGTACAGAATCTCCGCGGATCAATTCCATCATGCCATGAATCCGGATAGCGTGTTTCCCCTGTTTCGGATCGTGCTGTAACAGATTGTACTCTGGAATGGCGCATTCATGAGATGAGGAACAAGAGCGACTCTCTGCCCGCAATGACGAATAAATCAGAGTTCACACCGGATGTTCGAGTAGAATGCGTGATGATGCAACACCATTGATCCTCACCGGATTGTTGCGCCGTACGGACACTTGAGATGAGGCATATGTCGAAGATCCTGGTGGCGGTGGCCATTCTTGCCGCACTTGGCTGGTGGTACTGGAATGTTTCCCATCCTGACCCGGTCAGCGTCACTGTCGCCTATGTCGAGCGGGGCGATGTCGAGGAGCGGGTTGCCAACACCCGCGCCGGCACGATCAAGGCGTGCCGCAGGGCGAAGATGTCGCCGTCACTGGGTGGGCAGATCAACACCCTCCCCTTTGCCGAAGGCGCCAGAGTCAAGCAGGGCGATGTGCTGCTGCAGTTGTGGAACGAGGACCTGCAGGCCGAGATCGAGCTCACCGCCAGCAACCTGCAGGCGGTCAGCAACCGCTTCCACGCCAGCTGCGTTCAGGCCGGCGTTACCCAACGCACCGCCGACCGCTTCAAGGAGCTGGAACGCTCCGGCAGCATCTCAAACGAAGAGTACGACCAGGCGAAGAGCAAGGCGGAGGTCAGCGCTGCCGACTGCGAAGCCTCCAGGGCCGACCTCGCTGTCGCGATGGCAAAAAAGCGGGTCGCGGAGGCCAGGCTGGAACGCACCATCCTGCGCGCCCCCTTTGACGGCATCATCGCGGAGATCAGCGGCGAGTTGAACGAGTATGTCACCCCCTCCCCTCCCGGCATACAGACACCCCCGGCGATCGACCTGATCGAACCGGAGTGCTTTATCGTCAGCGCCCCTATCGACGAGGTCGATGCCCCCAGAATCCAGTCAGGTATGCCCGCACGCATCACGCTGGATGCCTGGCGAGGACGACTTTTTGAAGGCAGCGTGCTGCGCATCGGCGCCTATGTGATCGATGTCGAAAAGCAGGCCCGGACTGTCGAGGTGGAGCTGCAGCTGACCAACAGGGAGGATCTCGATGCGCTGCTGGTCGGCTACAGCGCCGATGTGGACATTATCCTGGACACGCGCCAGGATGTCCTGCGCATCCCCAGCGAGGCGCTGACCGATGACAGCCACGTGCTGGTCCTTGATGTAACAACCGGCATGCTGGAGAGCCGCGCCATCGAGAGAGGGCTGCACAACTGGAGCTACAGCGAAATCCTGTCCGGGCTCGAGGCCGGTGAAGCCGTGGTGACTTCCGTCGGCGACAAGGGAGTGCAGCATGGCGCGGTGGCT
>JBDLII010000206.1:0-2606 GCA_039714995.1 Pseudomonadota bacterium | reverse complement strand
TGGATCACCTCCATGCGGTCCAGCAGCGGCGCCGGTATCGTGTCGATCTGGTTGGCGGTGCAGATGAACAGCGCGTTGGAGAGATCGAAACGCAGGTCGAGATAGTGGTCCAGAAAATCGCTGTTCTGCTCCGGGTCCAGCACCTCCAGCAGCGCCGAGGCGGGATCGCCGTGGAACGAGGCCCCGATCTTGTCGATCTCGTCCAGCATGATCAGCGGGTTCTGCGTGTCGACCTCCTTCATGGCCTGGATGAACTTGCCGGGCATCGCGCCAATATAGGTGCGGCGGTGTCCCTTGATCTCCGCTTCGTCGCGGATGCCGCCGACGGAGAGGCGGTAGAAGTTGCGGTCGAGCGCGGCCGCGATGGAGCGCCCCACCGAGGTCTTGCCGACGCCCGGCGGGCCGACCAGCAGGATAATCGAGCCGCTGATCTCGCCCTTCATCTTGCCGACGGCGAGAAACTCGATGATGCGCTCCTTGACGTCGTCGAGGCCGTAGTGGTCCCGGTCCAGCACCTTGCGGGCATGCACCAGGTCGAGGTTGTCCTGTGATTTCCTGCCCCACGGCAGCACCGTGATCCAGTCGATGTAGTTGCGCGTCAGCGCATACTCGGGGGAGCCGGTTTCGAGCACAGCGAGCTTGTCCATCTCCTCGTCGAGACGTTTTTCGGCCTGTTCGCTGAGTTCCAGCTTGCCGATGCGCTCGCGGAAGGTGTCGAGCTCGGAGGTGCGGTCATCCTTGGCGATGCCGAGTTCCTGCTGGATCTCCCTCAGCTGCTCGCGCAGAAAGAATTCGCGCTGCTGCCTGGTCATGCGCTCCTCGACGCGCTGGCGGATGTCATGCTGCGATTTCGCCACCTCCAGCTCGTGGTGCAGCAGGTTGATTACACGCTCCATGCGCGGCAGCACCTTGGGCGTCTCCAGCACCTCCTGCAGCTCCTCCTTGCTGGCGGTGGTCAGGCTGGCGGCAAAATCGGCCAGGTGGGAGGGGTCGTCGGGACCGAAGCGGTCGAGAAACATGCGCAGCTCTTCGGCGTAGAGCGGATTCAGCGGCAGCAGCTCCTTGATGGTGTTGATAATGGCCATCGCGTAGGACTTGATGTCATCGTCAGGGGTGCCGCTGAACTCCTTGATGTATTCGACGCACGCCGTAAACGGCGCCTTGTCGGTGAGGAATTCAAGAATGCGGAAGCGCTGCAGGCATTCGACCAATACTTGGAGTTGGCCATCCACGGCCTGGGCGCGGTGAATGCGACCGACGGCGCCGACGCTGTAGAACTCCCCGGTTTTCGCCAGTTCGGATTTTTCGCCGCGGGTCAGGATGATCCCCACCAGGTCGTTGTCCGACTCCGAGATCTCCTTGATAGTCGGCGTCCAGGCCGCGGCGTCCATCAGCAGCGGCACGGCCTGCCCGGGGAAAAAGGGGCGGGACGCCACCGGCAGCAGGTGGATGACGTTGGGCAGTACGTCGCCCGGGCGCGCCAACGGGTTTTTGGGGATGATCTCGATATCGGGTTGGGTGGATTCGTCGTTCATGCCTGTTGTTCCATCATCGGTAACATCTGCATAACTCCTTGCAGGGTTGCAGGGTCAGGACTTGCCTTTCAGGGACGCGTGAATACTTCCCTGTAAGCTCTGCTAAAACATCCCTGTTTTAGACAGCCCTGAAGTCAAGTCCTAACCCTGCAAATTCCAGATCAATGCTCAGAGTGATAGAGAAGTTACCATCATTATTGTTTCCTGCGGTCACCCGCAATGTTTGCCAGCTTGACATAGCTGCTGACCGGGATCACTTCCGCCCGCGCCGTCGGTTCTATTGCAGCAGACTCCAACATAGGGCCGTTGACGCGTTTTTTCAAGGCGTTCAGCACGATTTTGCGCCGCTGGCTGAAGGCCTCCTGCAGAATGCTGTCCAGTAGTTGCGGGTAGCGGATGGCCTGCATGGCATCCCTGTCCGGCGTCAGGCGGACGATGGCGGAGTCGACCTTCGGCGCCGGCCTGAAGGCGCCCGGGCCGATGACGAACAGCATTTCACTGCTGCAGCGCGCCTGGATGGCGACAGAGAGGCGTCCGTAGCTCTTTGAGCCCGGCGCCGCGACGATGCGCTCCACTACCTCTTTCTGCAGCATGAAGTGCAGATCGCGAATGCACTCCGCCTGTCCGAGCAGGTGAAACAGCAGCGGCGTGGAAATGTTATAGGGGAGGTTTCCCAGCAGGCGCAGCTTTTCGTTCTCTTCCGCCAGGCTGCAGAAATCGTAGCGCAGCGCGTCGGCGTTGTGGACCCGGTAGCGAGCGGAACTGCTGAATGCCTGCAGCGCCGGAACCAGGTCCCGATCCAGCTCGATCACGTCCAGTTTGCCGCAGTTGTCGAGCAGCTGCAGCGTGATGGCGCCCTGTCCGGGGCCAATCTCGACCAGGTGCTGATCACTCAGCGGCTGGATGGCATGCACGATGCGCTGTATCACGGCCGGATCGTGCAGAAAATTCTGGCCGAAGCGTTTTCTCGGTTGGTGTGCCATGGTGGTATTATGCTACAGATCACGATCGCGGTCAGAAGACCGCTCCTACATCTGCCACAGCAAGGTAGGAGCGGTCTTCTGACCGCGA
>JBDLII010000205.1:0-2653 GCA_039714995.1 Pseudomonadota bacterium | reverse complement strand
CAACTCGAACTGCTGAATCGCGGCAAGGTGCGCGACATCTATGCCATCGATGACCAGCACATGCTGATCGTCACCAGTGACCGCCTCTCCGCCTTTGACGTGGTGCTGCCCCAGGCGATTCCAGGCAAGGGCGAGGTGCTGACACGCGTCGCCAACTTCTGGTTTGAACGCACGAAAGGTGTAATTCCCAACCACTTGAGCGACTTGCCGCTGTCTGCAGTTGTGCCGGACGCGGCTCAGCGTAAGATCCTGGGCGATCGCGCCATCGTCGTCAAAAAACTGAAGCCGCTGCCGGTCGAGGCCATCGTGCGCGGCTACCTGATCGGCTCCGGCTGGAAAGACTATCAACGCAGCGGCGGTGTCTGCGGCATCGAACTGCCTGCGGGACTGCAGCTGGCTGACAAGCTGCCGGAGGCGATCTACACCCCTTCGACCAAGGCCGCCGTGGGCGAGCATGATGAAAATATCAGCTATGCGCAAACGGTCGAGCTGCTCGGCGAGGAGCTGGCCTCCAGGGTGCGCGACCTGAGCCTGAAAATCTATACGGAGGCTGCGGAGTTTGCCCTGCAGCGCGGCATTATCATCGCCGATACCAAGTTCGAATTCGGCCTTGACGATGACGGCGTGCTGCACCTGATCGATGAGGTGCTGACCCCCGACTCCTCCCGCTTCTGGCCTGCCGAGCAATATCAACCCGGCGTCAGTCCACCCAGCTTCGACAAGCAGTATGTGCG
Source organism: Pseudomonadota bacterium (assembly GCA_039714995.1). Lineage (GTDB taxonomy): Bacteria > Pseudomonadota > Gammaproteobacteria > Chromatiales > Chromatiaceae > Sva-25. Next base: position 1,919 of record JBDLII010000205.1, on the reverse strand, counting down.
CGACTACCTGGAGACTCTCGACTGGGACAAGCAGGCGCCCGGACCAGAGCTGCCGCAGGAGGTGATTGAGCAGACTGCGGCGAAGTATACGCAGGCCGAACGCCAGCTGACACAGGCATAGGTTAAAACATCGCTAACAGCATGTAGGAGTGGTCTTCTGACCACGATTTCAGAGCGCCTGACGCAACAACTGGCTGACAACACATCATGCCGATGAAAAAACTGCCGCGGGTGGCCATCTATACCACCCGCAACTGCCCGAACTGCCGGCAGGCAAAGGCCGCCATGAAACAGTGGGGCATCCCTTTCCAGGAGCTGAACATCGAAACCAGCCGGCGCGCCGCCAAGGAGTTCGCGCATCTACGCGGGCGCGCAGTGCCGCTGATCAGGGTCGGTGAGAGAACCTTGCAGGGCTATGACGCAAAGCGCCTGAAAAACCTGCTGTCAGATGCCGGTCTTCAACCCGGCGGGAATTGAGTCCCGCTGCCTCTCCAGGGTCAGGTGCTGCGCCTGCATCACCGCTTGCAGGTCATCCACGGCCTGCTCAAAGTGATCATTGACGACGATAAAGTCATATTCATCGTAGTGTGACATCTCGCTCAGGGCATCCGCCATGCGGCGCTCGATGATCTCGCTGCTGTCCTGGCCGCGTGACGACAGCCGTTCACGCAGTGTCTCGACGGAGGGCGGCGCCACGAAGATCGAGACCGCATCGGCAAAACGCCTGCGCACCTGGCGCGCTCCCTGCCAGTCGATCTCCAGGATCACGTCCCTGCCGCTGGCCAACTGCTCCCTGACGGAGGCTTCGGCGGTGCCGTAGTAGTTGTCGAAAACCTGCGCAGATTCGAGAAACGCCTGCTCGCCGGCCATCTGCTGAAACCGCTCCAGCGAGACGAAGTGGTAGTGCACCCCGTCCTCTTCGCCCGGCCGCGGCTGACGGGTCGTATGAGACACGCTCAGCACCAGCCGCGCATTCTCCTGCTGCTGATCGAGCAACGCCTTCAGGAGCGTTGTTTTACCGGCTCCGGAGGGAGCCGAGACGATAAAGAGTATGCCGTTGTTCATGCGTGATTTAGCACCTTTATGCTGAAGAGTCGGTGCTCGAATGTCATTTCGAGCAAAGCGAGAAATCCTGATGCCAGTAATCTTTGACATCGCAGGGTGGAAGATTTCTCCCTACGGTCGAAATGACATGAAAGAGGATTCATCGAGAGCTTCCCTGGTTGACAAGCGATCACCAATCTTTTTCAATCTCCCGGAGCCAGCATCATAACACTCTTCAGATCTCAAGCCGGATGACAACAATGCTATCACTGAATCAGGGCGACATCACGACAGCTGATGTTGATGTTATCGTCAATGCCGCCAACCCGGCGATGCTTGGCGGCGGCGGTGTTGATGGTGCGATACATCGTGCTGCCGGTCCTGCTTTGCTGAAAGCCTGCAGACAGGTAATAGCCGTCAACGGCATCCGCTGTCCGATCGGTGAAGCCAGAATTACCCCGGCAGGCCGGCTCAAGGCCAGCTATGTCATTCACACGGTTGGCCCGCGATACGGGATTGACGATCATCCGGCGGCATTGCTGCGAAATGCATACAGGAACTCATTGCAGCTTGCCCTGGAAAACCATTGCGAGTCGATTGCCTTTCCGGCCATCTCTTGCGGCGTGTATGGCTACCCGATGGATGAAGCCGCGGAGGTTGCGCTCAGGGAGTGTCTCAAGGAGGAGTATCAAACCCTGATCATTTCGTTCTATCTGTTCTCAGCCGCAGATCTCGATATCTGGCAATCGGTGTATCGATCCCTGACTGGACGTTAAGAAAACCCTGATCAAACCGTCATTGCGAGCGCAGCGAAGCAATCTCGTGTATACAAATCAAGGGCTTGGAGATTGCTTCGTCGCTATGCTCCTCGCAAT
>JBDLII010000204.1:0-2850 GCA_039714995.1 Pseudomonadota bacterium | reverse complement strand
CAGGCGTCATCACTTTCTCAATGAGCTGACACTCCCGGAGGGCGCCGAAGACCTCGAGAAAAACATCCCTGACAGGGATGTACGGCTGCTGGCCACCACAGCGGCGCTGGTTACCAGGGATGATCTGCATCCTGCCATCATTGGCCTGATTCTGCAGGCAGCAACCAGGATTCACGGCAGCAAGGGGTGGTTCGAAAAGATGGGCGAGTTTCCCAGCCCGCATCACCTCGAGTTCCCGTTGAGCAGCCAGGCCGATCACTTCTTCAAGAAAGGACCGCCCTTCCTGCAGCGTTATTTGCCCTTCTGGGCAGCTTCCCTGATCGACCGCATGAAGATCCTGCTGCTGCCGCTGGTCGCGCTGATACTGCCGATGTTCAAAATCATGCCGCCGCTGTACCGCTGGCGCATGCGTTCAAGAATCTACCGCTGGTACAACCAGCTGGAATCACTCGACATGGCATCGCTCGATGACTCCCAGAGAGATATCAAGGCGTTGCATGAGGCGTTGAACCAGCTTGACATGGAGGTGCGTGCCATCAAGGTGCCGTTGTCGTTCTCCGACCAGCTCTATCACCTGCGTCAGCACATCGACTTCGTGCGCCGCGACATCGAGCAGGAGTACAAACGCATGCACGAGGATCATTCTGCATGATCCGGCATCAACCCCGGATGCCTGGCACGAATCCTGTCGAAGCATAGCCGAATCCTGTAAAATTCCGCTTTGCGCCTCGCAGCGCCATGTACACTGGACGCCATGACCGACACCAGCCGCATTCGCGAGATCCCCTACAACTACACCTCCTTTTCGGATCGTGAAATTTTCATCCGCTACCTGGGCGAGGAGGGCTGGCGGCTGCACCAGGAGCTGCGCTCGACGCGCGCCACCGGGCGCTCCGCCAAGATGCTGTTCGAGGTGCTGGGGGATATGTGGGTGGTGTCGCGCAATCCCTACCTGCAGGATGACCTGCAGGAGGACCACAAAAGGCGCCGGGAGCTGCTCGAGGCATTGCGCCACCGCCTGGACCAGTTCGAGACCCGCGCCAGGGACAACAGCAAGGCGCTGCAGCTGCTGCAGCTGGCGCGCGAGGCAGTCACCCGCTTCGGCGACTGCTTTGAGCGCAACAACAAGCTGCGCGATGATGTCTACCAGGCGCTGGAGAGGATCACCAGGCGCGACAACATAGACTTCGGCGGCCTGGCAAGGGTCTCCCATGCCACCGATGCGACCGACTGGCGCATCGAGATGCCGTTCGTCGTCATCTCCCCGGACAGGGAGTCGGAGGTGGCGGCCATCGTCTCGGCCTGCATCGGCAGCGGCCTGACCATCATCCCGCGCGGCGGCGGCACCGGCTATACCGGCTCTGCCGTGCCCATCGACAGCCGCGCCGCGATCATCAACACCGAAAAGCTGGAGCGACTCTCGCCTGTCAGCCATGTCAGCCTGCCGGGCGTCGAGGGCGAGGTCGCCACCGTCAGCTGCGGCGCCGGCGTGGTAACGCGGCGCGTCTCCGAGCTTGCCGAACAGCACGGCCTCGCCTTTGCTGTGGATCCCACCTCCCAGGACGCCTCCACCATCGGCGGCAACGTCGCGATGAACGCCGGCGGCAAGAAGGCGGTGCTGTGGGGCACGACGCTGGACAACCTCGCCTCCTGGCGGATGGTGACGCCGCGCGGAGAACTGCTGGAGGTCGTGCGCCTGAACCATAACCTCGGCAAGATTCATGAGCAGCCAAATGTCAATTTTCGTCTCAGCTGGAGAGACGCCGCTGACAAGACGCTGCTGCGAACCGAGACATTGGAGATCCCGGGAACGGCATTTCGTCAAACCGGTCTCGGCAAGGATGTCACCGACAAGTTTCTCTCAGGGCTTCCCGGGGTACAGAAGGAGGGCTGCGACGGCCTGATTACCTCCGCCACCTTTATCCTGCACCACATGCCGGCGCATATCCGCACCATCTGCCTGGAGTTTTTCGGCAATGACCTCGCCACCGCGGTGCCGGCGATCGTCGAACTGAAGGAGCATGTCGAAACTCTTCCCGGGGTTTCGATGTCCGGTCTCGAGCATCTCGACGAGCGCTATGTCAAGGCGGTCAGGTACGCCACCAAGGCGGCAAGGCGCGAGCATCCCAAGATGGTGCTGATCGCCGATATCGTCTCCGACGACGAGGCGATGGTGACGGCAGCCGCGGACGACATCATCCGACTGGCCAATGCCAGGGATGCCGAAGGTTTTGTCGCCGCCTCGCCGGAGGCGCGCCGCCGCTTCTGGATCGACCGGGCGCGCACCGCGGCGATCTCGGCGCACACCAACGCCTTCAAGATCAACGAGGACGTGGTGATTCCGCTGGAGCGCCTGGCCGACTACAGCCTCGGCATCGAGCGCATCAACATCGAGCAGTCGATCCAGAACAAGCTGGCGATCAAGGATGCCGTGCTGGAGTATCTGCAGGGCGAGATGCCGGAGCTGTGGCATATCGCGGCCTACGAGGAGTCTGCCGAGAACAGCGCCATACTCGAGGCCAAGCAGCAGGCGGCGATCGACGTTGTCGATGAGGCAGGCCAGCGCTGGCGGCAGATTCTCGAATTGCTGGATCAAGCGGCAACCAAGCATCGCTCGCTGTTGACAAGAGCGGAGGGCGAGCTGATCCGGCCCAACGACAGCCTCATCGACATGCTGCTGCGGCGCGACCTGCGCCACTCCTACCGCAGTGAGATAGCCGCCCGCCTGGATGAGATCTTCAGCGGCCAGGATATGCAGCCGGTGCGCGAGCGCCTGCAAAAGATACACGAGGAGATACGCAACGAGCGCCTGTTCGTGGCGCTGCACATGCATGCCGGCGACGGCAACGT
>JBDLII010000203.1:0-2902 GCA_039714995.1 Pseudomonadota bacterium | reverse complement strand
CCAATGATAAAGGAGAAGCGAGAGTTGTCCAAACTGGCCATAGTACAAACATCACCCGTCCTGCTGGAGCGTGAAAAAACCATTGAAAAGGCGGTCGCGCTGATTGCGGAGGCTGCCGCCAACGGTGCTGAATTGATCGTCTTCACGGAGGCGTTCATCCCCTGCTATCCTGCCTGGATATGGCGGCTTCGCCCCGGGAGCGACTGGGGAGTCAACGAGGCATTGCATGCGCGGCTGCTCGACAACGCGGTTGATCTCGACAGCGACCAGCTGGCGCCGTTGCTTGCCGCAGCAAAAGAGCACCGCGTCACCATCGTGTGCGGCTTGGTCGAGAGAGACTCCGGGTTGAGCCAGGCGACACTCTACAACACCGTCGTCGTTATTGGCCCTGATGGCGGGCTGCTCAACCGTCACCGCAAACTGATGCCGACCAACCCCGAACGCATGGTGTGGGGCTTTGGTGACGCTACCGGACTCAAAACCACAGACACGCCATGCGGCAGAGTGGGAACACTGATCTGCTGGGAAAACTACATGCCATTGGCACGCTATGCGCTCTACGCACAGGGGGTCGAGATCTATATCGCTCCGACCTACGACAGCGGCGATGACTGGATCGAGACGCTGCGCCACATTGCCCGCGAAGGCTGCTGCTGGGTCGTCGGCAGCGGCAATATCATCCGTGGCAGCGATATTCCCGATGACTTGCCTGACAGGGAAACACTCTACCCGGACGCCGACGAGTGGATCAACCAGGGGGACTCCGTGGTGATCGCGCCTGGAGGCGAAGTTGTCGCCGGTCCCATGCGTCAAGAAAAAGGCATACTCTATGCAGAGGTGGACAGGCAGCGCGTCGCTGCCGCCAAACGCTGTCTCGATGTGGCCGGTCACTATGCGCGGCCAGACATCTTCACGCTGCAAGTCGACAGCCAGCCGCAAAGTCCGGTTGAGTTCAAATAACCTCAAGGGGCAGCTGTCATGCTCGACATCGATCATTTTGCATTTCAGTCACTGCTGTTTCTCTCATCGCTGTTCATTTTTGTCATTGGCTCGGTCGCCTTGTGGATCGTTATCGCCTTTATCAGGGATATCACCCAGACCGAACAGGCGGTACGCAGAAACTACCCGGTCATTGGCCGCTTTCGCTACCTGTTTGAACGCCTGGGCGAGTTTTTTCGCCAATACTTCTTCGCCATGGACAGAGAAGAGCTGCCGTTCAACCGTGCCCAGCGCTCATGGGTCTATCGCGCCGCCAAGAACATGGACAATACCGTCGCTTTCGGCTCGACCCGCGACCTGACGATTCCCGGAACCGTGCTCTTCGTCAACTGCCCCTTTCCCACGCTGAGAGTGGATGCCGTCGACCCGGGTCCCGTCACCATCGGAGAGGGGCATGCCAGCTCGCCCTATACGACCAGCTCCCTGTACAACATTTCAGGCATGAGTTTCGGCGCCATCTCGATTCCCGCGGTGCGCGCACTGTCAATGGGAGCCGCCAGGGCAGGCTGCTGGATGAATACCGGAGAGGGGGGGCTGACGCCCTACCATCTTGAGGGCGGCTGCGACATCGTCTTTCAGATCGGCACCGCAAAAAACGGGGTGCGGGATCTGGACGGCAATCTCAGCGATGAGAAATTGCGGCAGGCGGCCAATCATCACGTTGTCAAGATGTTTGAAATCAAGCTCAGCCAGGGGGCGAAACCGGGCAAGGGAGGAGTCGTACCCGCTGAAAAGGTGACTGCCGAGATTGCTGCCATTCGCGGCATCCCCCCGGGAGAGGATGCGATCAGCCCCAACCGCCACCCCGACATCCGCAGCAACCGGGATCTGCTGAACATGATTCACCGCATCCGCGAGGTGACCGGCAAGCCGACCGGCTTCAAGGCGGTCATCAGTGGTGATGGCTGGCTCAATGAGCTGTTTACCGAGATCGGCACCATGGGGCTGGAGTTTGCCCCTGACTTTATCACCGTGGATGGCGCCGACGGCGGCACGGGGGCGGCGCCGATGCCGCTCATCGACGACATGGGGTTGCCACTGCGCGAGAGCCTGCCGATGCTGGTCGACCATCTCAACCTCCATGGACTGCGCGACAGGGTCAAGGTCATCGCCTCGGGCAAGCTGGTCACACCGGCGGATGTTGCCTGGGCGCTCTGCGTTGGCGCTGACTTCATCACCTCGGCACGCGGCTTCATGTTCTCGCTTGGCTGCATCCAGGCATTGCAGTGCAACAAAAACACCTGCCCGACAGGGATTACCACCCACAACCCGAAGCTGCAGCAGGGACTGCATCCGGAAACCAAGAAGGTGCGCGTCGCCGACTATGTCAACAACATGGTCACTGAAGTCGGCATCATTGCCCACTCCTGTGGCGTCAGGTCCGCCAGGGGACTCAGGCGCCATCATGCACGGGTGGTGCAGGACAATGGCCTCTCGTTGCCACTCGACAAGCTGCATCCGCCGATTACCAGGTCAACCACATGAAAGACAACAAGCTTCGCAAACAGCTGAAAACAAACACCCTCGCCCTGATCAGCCTGTTTGTCGCCTTCAGCGCCCTGGGATACAACACCTGGCGCAATGAGCTGACCGAAGAGAATCGCAATATCCGCGCCGCGGGATTCGAGATGCTGCTGCATATCGGCCAGCTGCAGCGCATCGCCTACCTGGCCCACTACGACCGGGACCTGCAGCAGGGAAATCCGCGCAGCGGCTGGGTCGAGGTCCTGGTACTGCGCGATCTCGGCATGTTGATGCCTGAAGGGCTGGAACACTACACAGAGCAGCTTTTCGACAGCTGGAAAGAGAACTGGCAGGAGCTGGGGAGAGATGATGAGAGTGCAGTCGCCGCCATCGATAACGCCATCAATGATCTGCGCAAAAATGTCCTCGCAGGCATCAA
>JBDLII010000202.1:0-2923 GCA_039714995.1 Pseudomonadota bacterium | reverse complement strand
CCATGTAGGCTCGCGTCGGCATCCATGCCTCCGACGTTTCCTCCAGATACACCCAATAACAGCGACTTGATAGCGGAAATTGCAAGATACTAAATAGTTACAACGAAACAACAAAAATTACTTCGTGATCTTCGTGTGCTTCGTGGTTGATTCTTTTCTGCTGCCGTACAAAACCTGAAGTTACTCTCTTTTTGCTTGCTTTTTTGTCAAAAAGCCTTAGAATTCCCGCTCTTGTGGATACGCCTTTCAGGCGCTCCCTACTCCTTGCCTCACTGCATGCCGCGGGAGGCTCTTATGACCCATAAGGAGCACTAGATGCGACATTATGAAATCGTGTTTCTGGTCCACCCTGACCAGAGCGAACAGGTATCCTCGATGATCGAGCGCTACCGTGGAATCATCGAGGGCAAAAAAGGCGTGATCCACCGCCTTGAAGACTGGGGCCGCCGCCAGCTTGCCTATCCCATCAACAAGAATCACAAGGCGCACTACGTGTTGATGAACATCGAGTGCGGCAATGATGCGCTGACCGAGCTTGAGAGTTCATTTCGCTTTAATGATGCCGTGCTGCGTCACCTGACCATCCGCCGCAATGAAGCCATCAGCGGCGACTCCAAACTGGCAAAGCGGGAAGAGCGCGAGTCAGCCGCCCCCGCCGCAGCGCCTGAGCCTGCTGCAGAAGCAGCCACCAGCGAATCATAGGAGCACAAGATGTCACGTTATTTCCGTCGTAGAAGATACTGCCGTTTCACTGCAGAAGGCATTACCGAGATCGATTACAAGGATCTCGACATGTTGAAGCAAAATATCAGTGAGAATGGCAAAATTGTCCCCAGCCGCATTACCGGGACCAAGGCCAGATACCAGCGCCAGCTGTCGACAGCGATCAAGCGCGCCCGCTTCCTGGCGCTGCTGCCATATACTGACCAGCATTGATCGGGGGTGCAAGATGCAGATTATATTATTGGAAAAAATCGCAAACCTGGGCGACCTTGGCGACACGGTCAATGTCAAAGCCGGCTATGGCCGCAACTACCTGATTCCCGGCGGTCATGCATTGCCCGCGACCGCGGCCAATGTTGCTGAGTTTGAATCACGGCGTGCGGAGCTTGAAAAGTCTGCTGCTGACAAATTGACTGCCGCCGAAACCCGCAAGGCAGGCATCGATGGCATTACCGTCACCATCGCGCGCAAGGCCGGTGATGAGGGCAAGCTATTCGGTTCCGTTGGCACCGCCGACATTGCCGAGGCAATCGCGGCTGCGGGTACCGAGGTGGATCGTTCCGAAATCCGCCTGCCCGAAGGTGTCTTTCGCGCTACCGGCGACTATGAGATCGGTATTCATCTGCACTCTGATGTCGAAGCCAGGGTCGTGGTGAGTGTGGTTGCCGAAGAGTAGTTCAGCAGCGCATCAGGGTGAAGGCAGCGATATCCGCTATTTTTACCCAGCAAAAAAAGGCGTCTGTTTGGACGCCTTTTTTATTGCACCTTTGATAAGATACGGGCAGAGTGAATGCAAGTCCCGATGATATTCAACAGACAGTGAGCCGATGGCGGAAGCCTTTCAAAACAGAAACCAGAGTGGTGAACAGAACACGCGTGCTTTGCGTATCCCTCCCCACTCGCTGCAGGCGGAGCAGTCTCTCCTCGGCGGCCTGATGCTGGACAACGCCACCTGGGAGCAGGTTGCCGACCGTGTTGTCCGGGATGATTTTTACCGGCGTGAACACCAGCTGATCTTCGACGCGATTGCCCGCCTGACGGAGGAGAGCAAGCCATTCGATGTGGTCACCCTGGCCGAGGAGTTGGAGCGCGGCCATAAGCTGGATGAGGCCGGCGGTTTGCTCTACCTGGGGAACCTGGCGAACGACACCCCCAGCGCCGCGAATGTCCGCAGCTATGCCGATATCGTGCGTGAGCGCTCTGTCGTCCGGCAGCTGATCCATGTCGGAACAGAGATCGCCGACAGCGGCTTTCAGCCCGAGGGGCGCGACAGCAATGAATTGCTGGATACGGCGGAGCGCAAGGTCTTCGAGATTGCCGAGCAGCGCGAGCGCGGCGGTGGTGGTTTTCAGCCTACGAGATCCCTCGTGACCAAGGCGATGGAGCGCATCGAGCAACTCTATCACTCCGATGCCGAGATCACCGGTCTGAGCACCGGCTTCTCCGACTTTGACCAGATGACCTCCGGACTGCAGCCGGCTGACCTGCTGATCGTCGCCGGTCGTCCCTCGATGGGGAAAACCACCTTTGCGATGAATCTGGCGGAGAATGTCGCGATCAAAAACACACTTCCCGTTGCTGTCTTCAGCATGGAGATGCCCGGTGAAGCGCTGGCGATGCGCATGCTCTCCTCGCTAGGCCGCGTCGATCTGACTCGGGTGCGCTCCGGCAAGCTGCTGGATGACGAGTGGCCGCGTCTCACCTCCGCGGTCAGTCTGCTTGCCGAGGCATCGATCTTTATCGATGATACGCCGGCGCTTTCGCCGACCGAAATCCGCGCCCGCTCGCGCAGGCTCAAGCGTGAAAATGACGGCGAGCTTGGCCTGATCGTGATCGATTATCTGCAGCTGATGCAGTATCCGGGGGCAGGCGAGAACCGGACGACGGAAATCTCCGCGATCTCCCGCGGGCTCAAGGCGCTCGCCAAGGAGCTCAACGTGCCGGTGATCGCGCTGTCGCAACTCAACCGGAATCTGGAGCAGCGACCCAACAAGCGTCCGGTGATGTCGGACCTGCGTGAATCCGGGAGTATCGAGCAGGATGCCGACCTGGTGATCTTCATCTACCGCGACGAGGTCTACAACGAAAATGTGCCGGAGGAGGAGAAGGGCAAGGCCGAGATTATCATCGGCAAGCACCGCAACGGTCCCATCGGCGCCTTCAACCTCACCTTTCTCGGCCAATACACCAAGTTCGAAAA
>JBDLII010000201.1:0-2952 GCA_039714995.1 Pseudomonadota bacterium | reverse complement strand
AAACCGCGAGTGCGCCGTTTTGATGACCAGCGGCAGTACCTGTTGCAGCGTATCATCCCGGCCGATAACGGCCATCTCTGCACGGGGAATCATGATGTCGCGAACCCGCAGGTCGGATACCGAGAGTACACCCTCGATCATGTCGAGTGCGTCCATCTCGATGAGTCCATGGCTGCGGGCGCTTTTCAGCTGCTCCAGCAGCTCGTCGCGGGTTTCAGGTTCATGGCAAAATGATTTGCCGAGACGTTTGAGCCAGGGAGTCAGGCTCAAACCGGGAGGTTTGTCGTTGTTGCTCATCTATGTGGAATAGGGATCAGGAACGCCTAGTGTAGCAAGAATCCTGCGCTCCAGTCTCTCCATCTCTTCCGCCTCTTCATCATCGAGATGATCGTAACCCTGGAGATGCAGCATGCCATGCACCACCATGTGCGCCCAGTGGGCTGCGACGGGCTTGTGTTGCTCACGCGCCTCCTGTTCCACGACCGGGGCGCAGATGACGATATCGCCGAGGAGGCGGTTGCCGGCAATCTCCGCCGGAGCGCTGAATGGAAAGGAGAGCACGTTTGTGGGCTTGTCCAGGCCACGATAGTCATTGTTTAACTGCCGGCTCTCTTCGCTATCGACGAGACGAATAACAACGCTGTTTTTTTCCGCATCCCGCAGTGTGGCGGATGCCCACTTACGCAGCTCTTCGTCGTCTGGAAGATGCGTCACTGTTGAGGCCAGTTGGATTTCGATCTCAGCTGTCATTCGCAAGCCGAGGAATGAGTCGGTCTGTAGGACGGATAAGCGCCAGCGCATCCGGCAATCTACAGGATTCATGGTGGATGCGCTGACGCTTATCCCCCCTACAATAAATAGCTGCGATCATGGATTGTATTTCACCGGGTGGAGAGCTGTAATCAACTCATCCTCGCACCAGCGGCTGATGTGCCCGGCGGCGCGTTGCGGCGCATGCTGGGCATCGATCCACTCGCACAGCCCTTCACAGATGTCGGCAAAATCCACCTGCCGGCGCATCTGGTCGAGCGCCCAGGCCTCGTCGACATCCATCGAGCGAAACCAGTTTCTGCGATCGCTCTTGCGCCAGCAGACCCAGGGCAGGGGATACTCCTGCGAGGATGCTTCAATGGGTTCCTGCTGCTGGTCAATGACCTGCCACAGTGCAGGAACATTCCAGCTTAGCTCGATGCGTTGAATGGTCGGGTTGAACCCAAGGCGCAGATCACTCCAGCTTTCAGCAGGCAGCTGCAGCAGATCATCCATATTCAGGGGCGTGAAGTCTTCGGCATCGAAGACATCTCTCAAACTCCACTCGAACAGCGCCATCTCGGAGAGAACCGGTGAGTCGCTATAGGGTGTTGTCTGCTGAAGAAAGGTCGACAGCCGGTGGCCAAACCAGCGGATCGAGAAGTTCCGGGAGGGGTGCTGGTCAATATAGGCATTGGCCATCGAGATAAAGCCATCATCGCCCAGCAGGGTATGCACGGCCGGGTAGCTGTCGCCCAGCGCATCGATGAGGCGAAAGCGGTAGGCGTCGGCATAGATGCCCAGACGGGTTTCAACGGGAACTTTTTTTGTACCGATAATACGCGAGCGGATTTGCTGGTCGCCGTTCATCAACATGCTGATGAACTGTTGCTGCAGTTGCAGCAGGGAACTGTCGTCACTACTCACTGTCTTTTTGTCCGGCAATTTCCCGCGCTTTGTCCAGTTCGGCCAGCAGGACCTTTAAATCTGGAATATTATCATCCCGCTCGATCATGGTGGAGACATTATCAAAGCGTTTGACGGCTTCTGCATAGAGGTCCCACACCGGATCGATGATTTCTGCATCATGGGTATCGATCACGTAATCGGTATAGTCGCTGTGGCCGGCAATATGATATTGCTGCACGCGGTCGACCGGTACGCCATGCAGATAGTCCAGCGGGTCGAACTCATGATTGACTGCGCTGACATAGATATTATTTACATCCAGCAGTATCAGGCAGTCTGCCCTCTCGGCAATGGCGCTGAGAAACTCCCACTCCGTCATTTCAGAGTCGCTATAGGTGACATAACTGGAGACATTTTCCAGCAGCAGCCGCCGTCCCAGGAATTCCTGTGCCCTGCCGACGCGTTCAACAACATGCCTGATGACCTCTTCGGTGTAGGGAAGCGGCAGCAGGTCATGCGCATTGAGACCGTTGAGTCCTGTCCAGCAGAGATGATCGGAAATCCAGTGAGGCTCAATCTGCTGCGCCAGCTCCTTGACCTGCTGCAGATACTCCATGTCGAGTGGATCGCTGCCGCCGATCGACATCGAGACACCATGCATGACGAGCGGGTAACGCTCACGGATCTGATCAAGATAGTAGCGCGGCTTGCCGCCGGGAACCAGGTAGTTTTCAGTCAGCACCTCGAACCAGTCAACATCAGGGCTGGTTTCGAGTATGGTCGTGTAGTGCTCTTTGCGTAACCCCAGGCCGAAGCCAAGGGCGGGGAGTTGCGGGGATGTGGGCATAAGGTTTCGCTGAAAGCGGGGGAGACTCCGGACGAGTTGTCCGGAGTATTGTATCAGCGATTTAGCCTTCGGAGGTTTTACCGCCTTTTTCGGCGCACTCATCGGCGCTCATGGAGATCCATCCTTTGCCCTTGCAGCTGTTCTGTCCCTTGCAGGCGTTGGATGCCGTCTTACAAGCGGTGGTGCCCTTGCAGGCGTTGACGCCGTAACAGTGGACTTCGGCGCTCTCACCCTCCGCGGCAACGGCTGCGCCGGAGATGCCGCCGGCCAGGAAGAGTGATGCAGCTGCAGCTGCGATGGCTGCGCCGGAGGCTTTTTTTGCAGTATTCATTGTGTTTTTCCTCAACATTCAGGTTAATGGTTATTGCTCTCAACAGTATTGAGAGTCTCAATAGTAGACCATGTTTGTGAAAAAATCTTTCACAAATTCATCACATTCGAGAAAA
>JBDLII010000200.1:0-3007 GCA_039714995.1 Pseudomonadota bacterium | reverse complement strand
ATGACCGGCCCTGTAGCACGCATCAATCTTGATGCTCTGCGTCACAACCTCTCCCGCGTACGCGAGCTTACTCCCGGCTGTCCGGTTGCCGTTGCCATCAAGGCCAACGCCTATGGCCATGGATTGACCGAATCCGCGCTGGCGCTTGCCGACGCCGATGCCTATGCTGTCGCCCGGGTGGAGGAGGGCCTCCGGCTGCGCAGGGAGGGCATCATCAAAAAGATCATCGTGCTCGAGGGTTTCGCCAGCCAGGCGGAACTCAGGCTGAGCCATGAGAGGGATTTTGAACTGGTGATCCACGACCTCTCGCAGGTCGCGCAGCTGGAAGCGTATTGCGCTTCACTGCGTACTCCCCGGGAGTTGCGCGATCACCAGGGATTCGCCTTGTGGCTGAAGATCGATACCGGCATGAACCGACTCGGTTTTCCTCCTGAAGAGAGCGCGACGTTGATTGCAAGGCTGGGGCAGCTGCCCAATGTCACTCTCGTTGGCGTGATGACGCACATGGCCAATGCCGATGACCGTGATAGCAGCTACACGCAACAGCAGCTGGAGAGATTCAAACCCTGCATCGACCCGGAGCTCCAGCAGAGCATCGCCAACTCCGCCTGCCTGCTGAATATGCCGCTGACGCGGACAGGATTGGTGCGTCCCGGCATCATGCTCTACGGCGCCTCTCCCTTCAGCGATACCACGGCCGCGGACGAGGGATTGCAGCCGGTGATGACGCTGCGCACGCACCTGATCGCTGTACACAGGCTGAAAAAGGGTGATGTGGTGGGGTACGGGAGCACCTGGCGTTGCCCAGAGGATATGCAGGTCGGGGTTGCCGCCATCGGCTATGGAGACGGCTATCCCAGGCATGCGCCGAATGGCACCCCGGTGCTGGTCGACGGCAGGCGGGTTGCGCTGGCGGGACGGGTTTCGATGGATATGGTCACCATCGATCTGCGTCAGGTGGCCGGGGCGCGCGTCGGCTCCAGCGTGGTGCTGTGGGGCGAAGGACTGCCGGTCGAGGAGGTCGCATCCGCTGCCGGCACCATCTCCTATGAACTCTTCTGCCGTCTCACCACGCGGGTTAAATTCCGCTACGAAGGCAAGGGATTGATCGATCAGGTGGCAACTTTTCAATAACCCCGTGCACTATTTCAACCATCTATCGCGGTCAGAAGACCGCTCCTACAAATTAAGTGTCTGCCAAAGCGAAGTAGGAGCGGTCTTCTGACCGCGATAAATCAGTAGTACATCAGGGAACCGATCAATGGCCAAGGCCAAAATTCAATACAGCTGCCAGCAGTGCGGCGCCGTCTTCCACAAATGGTCCGGGCAGTGTGCCGACTGCAAGGCATGGAACAGCCTGCAGGAGTCTGCTGTCACGCGAGGGGGCGGCCGCAAGGTAGGCTACGCCGGCGAAACCGATGGCGCACAAATCTGCAACCTGACCGATATCAGCGCCGCAGACGAGGTGCGCCTCCCCAGCGGCATCAGCGAACTCGACCGGGTGCTCGGCGCAGGCTTCGTCGAGGGTTCGGTGGTGTTGATCGGTGGCGACCCCGGTATCGGCAAGTCGACGCTGCTGATTCAGACGATGGCCATCCTGTCACGCCAGGTTGCTACGCTCTATGTCAGCGGTGAGGAGTCCGCCGACCAGATCAGCCTGCGCGCTGCGCGTCTCGATCTTGAAGTCGATCGACTGCGGCTGCTGACGGAGACCTCGATCGAACGTATCCTGGCGCTGGCCGCGGTGGAACAGCCCAAGGTGATGGTGGTTGACTCCATCCAGACCATGTACACGGAGCAGCTGCAGTCCGCGCCGGGAGGCGTTGCCCAGGTGCGTGAAGCGACGGCGCTGCTGGTGCGCTTTGCCAAGCAGACCGGTACGACGGTGATCCTGGTCGGCCATGTCACCAAGGACGGTACGCTCGCCGGCCCCCGCGTACTCGAACACATGGTGGATACCGTACTCTATTTTGAAGGCGAGGCGGGCAGCCAGTTCCGCCTGGTCCGCACGATGAAAAACCGCTTCGGCGCTGTCAATGAGCTGGGGCTCTTCGCCATGACGGACAAGGGGCTGAAGCCGGTCTCCAACCCCTCGGCGATCTTTTTGTCACGCCATCCGGAGCCGGTCAGCGGCAGCGCCATCCTGATCACACGTGAAGGCAGCCGCCCGCTGCTGGTCGAGGCCCAGGCGCTGGTCGACTCCAGCCCGCTCTCCAATCCCCGTCGCGTGACTCTCGGCCTGGAGCAGAACCGCCTGTCGATGCTGCTGGCGGTGCTGCACCGTCACGCCGGCATCGCCATGTATGACCAGGATGTCTATGTCAACGTCGTCGGCGGCGTGCGCATCACCGAGACGGCCGCCGACCTGCCGGTATTGCTGGCGGTGATCTCCAGCATGAGAGACAGGCCGCTGCCGGTCGACATGGCTGCATTCGGCGAGGTGGGGCTCTCCGGCGAGATCCGCCCTGTTCCCAGCGGTCAGGAGCGCATCAGGGAGGCGGTCAAACACGGTTTCCAGAGCATCGTGGTGCCCTGGGCGAACCGCCCCAGGGAGGAGATCGGGGAGGTGCGGATTATTGCCGTCAAAAGGCTCTCGGAGCTGCTTGATATCTTTTCTTAGGGAAGCTCTGAATGAATCATAATCATGCGTCATTGCGAGCGCAGCGAAGCAATCTCGTGTATACGAATCAATGACTTGGAGATTTTGAATTACATCCTTGTAATTTACCCTTCGGGCCGCGCCATGTGGCGCGTTCAATTTTGCTCCGGGCAAAATTAGTGCTTCATCGCTGCGCTCCTCGCAATGACGATTCGTTCAGAGGTTCCTTAGGAAACTTCCGGTCGAAATGACATAATGACATAAAGAGGATAAATCAGTCTCTCCCCAAAAAACGCTATGTGTTCTTTCTACTGCTTCTTGTACAACGCCGGCTGAAAACGCGCCACCCGCACCATGTTGTCCTCGACCTGCATGATCTCCACCGGGTAGCCTGACAGCAGCAGGCTG
>JBDLII010000199.1:0-3094 GCA_039714995.1 Pseudomonadota bacterium | reverse complement strand
CTTGCCTGCTCCTTGTAATCGGCGTTGACAAGGGCGCTGAACTTCTTTTCCACCACCTCCCGCATATTGACGCGCCACTCATCGTCGCGCTCATCCATCGACTGGTGAATCATGGTATCGTCGATGCCACGGTCTCGCAGCTCCTGGCGAATACGCACCGGCCCGTAGCCCTTTCTTTTGCGCATGGCGATATACTGCTCGACAAAGCGCTCGTTGCTCAGCAGCCCGTGCGCTTCGAGACGCTGCAGAACCTCCTCGACAACCTCGGGAGCATGATCGCGTTTCAGCAGTTTGCGCCGCAGCTCCAGGCGCGAATGTTCACGGGGGGCCAGCAGGCGGATGGCCGCCTGCTCCACCTCCTGCAGCACACCAGGATCACTCTCCGGCATCTGCTGTGACGCCTTGCGCAAGTTCAGCATCGGCGCCACTCTCCGCAGGCTGCTTTTGCGGAAGAAGCTTGGCGCGGAGACTTGTGTCGATCTCAGCCGCTATCTGCGGATTCTCTTTCAGGAAATTGCGCACATTATCCTTGCCCTGCCCGATCCGGTTTCCAGCATAGCTGTACCAGGAGCCGGACTTGTCGATGAAGCCGTGCTTGACGCCGAGATCGATCAGCTCGCCCTCCCGGGAGATGCCTTCACCATAGAGAATTTCAAAGGTCACCTGCTTGAACGGCGGGGCAACCTTGTTTTTGACGACCTTGACACGGGTGTCGTTCCCCAGCACCTCGTCGCCCTTCTTGATGGCGCCGATGCGGCGGATGTCGAGACGCGCCGAGGAGTAGAACTTCAGGGCATTGCCGCCGGTCGTGGTCTCGGGACTGCCGAACATGACGCCGATCTTCATGCGAATCTGGTTGATAAAGATGACCAGGCAGTTGGTGCGCTTGATATTGGCCGTCAATTTACGCAGCGCCTGCGACATCAGGCGCGCCTGCAGACCGACATGCGTATCCCCCATCTCACCCTCGATCTCCGCCCGCGGCGTCAATGCCGCAACCGAGTCGACCACGACGACATCGACGGCCCCGGATCGCACCAGCATATCGGTGATCTCGAGCGCCTGCTCACCGGTATCAGGCTGCGATACCAGCAGCTCATCCATATTGACGCCGAGCTTCTCGGCATAGGAGGGGTCCAGGGCGTGCTCGGCATCGACGAAGGCAGCCGTGCCGCCCTGCTTCTGCGCCTCGGCAACCACGTGCAGGGTCAAGGTGGTCTTGCCCGAGGATTCCGGGCCGTAGATCTCGACCACCCGCCCTTTCGGCACGCCGCCGATGCCCAGCGCGATATCCAGCCCCAGCGAACCGGTCGAAATCGATTCGATGTTATAGGCGGCGGAGTCGCCCATGCGCATCACGGATCCTTTGCCAAACTGCTTATCAATCTGGAGCAGTGCAGCAGCTAATGCTTTTTTGCGGTTGTCATCCATCTCTCTTCTCCTTTGAAATAGCCAATGTTCTCTATATGTTCTTTATTATGGCACAGCAGGTGGCTCATGTCATGAGTCCGCTGCAATTTTTTTGAAAAAAGATTGAAGCCAGGATCAGGCACACTTCCCTGGTGACAATTTTGTTCAGCGATTGCAAGTTCAGATGTCATTTCAACCGCAGGGAGAAATCCTAAGGAAACTCTGAATGAATCGTTTCTGCCGTCATTGCGAGCGCAGCGCGGCAATCTCGTCTATATAGAATCAATAGGGTAGAGATTGCTTCGTCGCTGCGCTCCTCGCAATGACGATTCGATCAGAGCCTCTCTAATGGACCCAGTCAAGTGCGCGGATTCAAGATTTCTCCCTGCGGTCGAAATGACGCTATATATGTATCCTGCACGGGATTATTGGGCCGCTATCGGTTGCTGCTGCAATCGCTTGACCAGGGGGATGATTTCATCATTTTCAGACTTGACCCGCCGCATGACGTCGCTGATGACAGACAGCATCTCCTCCTGGAATGCGTCCGTCTCACCAGCTTTCAATGGCTCCACATGACACCACTGCTTGACATGTTTCCTGAAACGCTTTTTCAGCGCTTTGGCGCTGTCATGAAACACCGTCGCTATCTTGACCACCTCACTGTCGTGATGCAGCAGCAGGTCGCTGTAGAGGCTCTTGTCCTCGAAAACCAGATGCATCCAGACCTTGTCAAAAAATTTCGACAGCAGGTCGCAGGCGTAGGGATTCCCACGCACTTGTGGGTTCTCTACCAGCACCTGCAACACTTGGCTCAGATCCGCGATATCCTGATTCTGCTGCTGCAACTCTTCCACTGTATACATCGAAACACCCTGCTTAACAAATACCCGCACAAGTTTACACCAGAGCCTATTGCAGCGGCCAGCTGTTCAGGGTCTCGTAGTGATGGGCGCCCTCACGGTGGTGCGAACACATCAGCTCGAAGTGTGAAACCGGCCAGACGACCGGCATGTCGAGTTGCCGCTGCTTGACCGGGGCCGCCTTGCGCATCAGGGTGACATGGGGACGATAGCTGTGCTGTTCAGGCTCGAATCCCAGCCTCTCCAGCCCCTCCCACAGGTGACGGACCAGTGCAGCAAGCGGCGCCGGAGTCTGCGTTGGCGCACACCAGAGGATGCCGGGACGGCGCCAGTATCCGGTGTGGTCGAGTTCCAGCGTAAATGCGCCCTCGCTGAGCCGTGACGCCATCTGGCACATCGCTTGATAACGCTGTTGATCAACCATGCCGAGAAAAGCCAGGGTCACGTGCAGATTCTCTGCGCGGTGAAGTCTGGCTCGTGATTGTCGACAGGCGCGCTGAATCTGCACCAGTTGGCTGCGCACTTGCGGACCCGGACGCAGTGCGAAAAAGAGGCGGCGGTCACGCAAGTTTCAGCAACCCCTGTAAAGCGCATTCGACCGCCTGACGGCGAACAGCCTCACGGTCACCGTCGAAGTGGCGGCAGCTTGCCAATGCGGCCTGCGAACGCCGCTGCCAGGCAAACCAGACTGTGCCGACGGGCTTCTCGGCAGTGCCGCCTCCCGGTCCAGCGATACCGCTGATCGAGACGGCAAGATCTGCGCTACTCTGCCGCAGGGCTCCTGCCGCCATCTCGACAACGACAGCTTCGCTGACGGCGCC
>JBDLII010000198.1:0-3106 GCA_039714995.1 Pseudomonadota bacterium | reverse complement strand
GCAGACGATCTCCTCGCCCAGCAGCTGCATCACCCCGTCGGCATCGGCCTCACAGAGCGCCCAGTAAACCTCCTGCATGCGCGCATCGAAGGCTGCAGCAACCTGTCGATAGCCGCTGGTGCGGGTCACTCCCTGCGCCAGCGCCTGCAGCGAGGAGACCGGAACAACAGGGATATCCAGTCCCAGACTGACCCCCTGGGTAATGGCGGTAGCAATGCGCACGCCGGTGAAGGAGCCCGGACCACGCCCGAAGGCGATGGCATCCAGCCGCCGTCTGCCTACACCGCTCGTCGCGAGCAGCTCATCGATCATCGGCAGCAGCAGTTCGCTGTGTCCCTGCGGTTGTTCACGGTACGCTTCGACGACGTCGCCGCCGCTCCAGAGAGCGGCGGAGCAGGCCGCTTCGGATGTCTCAATCGCCAGCAGATTCATGGATACTCTCGATAAAGCCTGTCACCTCGGACAACTCCCGGCTGCGGGAGAAGGGAGGCATCGCGTCAATAAAAACCTTTCCATAGGGCTTGGTCAGCAGCCGCATGTCACAGGTCATCAGCACCCCGGTGTCATCCACACCGCGAATCAGCCTGCCGGCGCCCTGCTTCAGCGCAATCACCGCCTGGGGCACCTGGTGCTCCATGAAGGGATTGCGCCCCTGTTTTCGCAAGGCATCCAGCCGCGCCTGCAGCAGCGGATCACCGGGGGCGGCAAAGGGGAGCTTGTCGATGATCACCACGGAGAGCGCCGCGCCCTGAACATCGACACCCTCCCAGAAGCTGCCGGTGCCGAGAAGCACGGCATCGCCCGCCTCGCGAAACTGCTCGAGCAGCTCGTTCTTCGCCATACTCCCCTGGATCAGCAGCGGATAGTCAAGCTCCTCCTCCAGCAGTTCGGCAGCCTCGTTGAGCGCCCGGTGGCTGGTAAAGAGCAGAAAGGTGCGTCCGCCGCTGGCCCGGATGACCGGCAGCGCGGCCTCCACCACGCATTTGACAAACCCTCTTTCTCGCGGTTCGACCAGTCCCTTCGGAACATACCACATTGCCTGATGCTGAAAGTCGAACGGACTCTCCCACCGCTCGGTGCGGCTCGCATCATCCAGGCCGAGCTGGCGCATGAAATGGGAGAAGTCATCGCCAACAGCCAGGGTTGCGGAAGTAAAAATCCAGGCCGGCGCATGCTCGCGCATCTGCTCCTGAAAGGCGTCGGCTATCTGCAGTGGCGTCTGGGAGAGCCGGTAGCCGAGACGGGTGATCTCGAACCAGCGGATACTCTCATCGCCATCCTCTTGCGAGACAATGCGTTTCAATACTCCTGACAACTCCCCTGCCCGTGACAGACAGCTGTCCAGCGCCTTGTCGCCCCCTTCAACCTTCGTCAACGCTTCGATTAGTTCATCAAGCCTGGCCCGCGTCTCATCCAGCGCCGGCAGCAGCCGTTCATCCTGCTGCAGCTCACGCCAGGCGCCGCGCCGTTCGTCCATGCCGAACAGCAGCCGAAAATCCCGGCTGCTCTTGTCGACGGCATCGGCGCAATCGATCAGCCCGGACTGCTTCATCTTGATCTGCCGATAGGCGATGCGGATATCGCGCGTCAGCTCATGCAGCTGACGATCGCTGACACTGACACCAAAGAAGTGATTGGCGATCTCCGGCAGCTGGTGCGCCTCATCGATGATGAAGGCATCGGCCAGCGGCAGCAGTTCACCAAACCCCTCCTGCTTCAAGGCAAAGTCGGCGCACAGCAGGTAGTGGTTGATGACGACCAGGTCCGCCTCCTGGGCATTGCGCCTGGCCTCCAGCAGAAAACAGCCGTCATAGTCGGGGCACTCCTGTCCAAGACAGTTGTCGACTGTCGATGTCACCAGCGGCCAGACAGCCGCGCCCTCCGGGATGTCGCTCAATTCGGCAATATCGCCATGCCGGGTCCGCCCTGCCCATTTACGTACCTCCTCGAGCATAGAGACCATTGCCGGTGAGGCTGCGCGGCGATCGAAGGAGGCGCTGTCCATGCGCTGCAGGCAGAGATAGTTTGCCCGGCCCTTCAGCAACGCCGTCTTCAGCGGTCTGCCGGCCAGCTCCCTGATGCCGGGCAAATCCCGCTTGTAGAGCTGGTCCTGCAGGTTTTTGGTGCCGGTCGAGATCACCACCTTGCGCCCCGAGAGCAGCGCCGGAATCAGGTAGGCAAAGGTCTTGCCGGTGCCGGTGCCCGCTTCACACACCAGCACACCGCCCTCCTCCAGGGTATCGCTGACAGCCTGCGCCATCTGCAGCTGCTGCGGACGAAAACGAAAGCCGCCGATGGCCTGCTCAAGAACGCCGCCCGGTTGGAGAAGCTCGGTGACACGCGACATCAGAGATAATTCCGCTCGACGAGACGTGTAAGTTGCACTGCGCTGTCGTCGCTGCTCTGCTGCCAGGCATCACACATCTGCAGGGCGACACTGTGCCAATGCTCCTTTCCCCGGCTGGCAAGCTGCAATAACTCACCACTGCCGCCGTCCGCGGCCCAACGCTCATAGGCACCCTGCAATGCCGGAAATATCTGTTTGCGCATGCCGGAAAGAGAGCCGATAAAGAGATGGATGGAGTCGCTGCGCCGGTTGCTCAACAGATAGGGCAGCGTGGTGGCGCAGTCGGCAAGATGATCACGCACCGCCCGCGCCATCAGCTCGGCGGGGGTATGGGCAAGCTCCATCAGCATCCGGTTCCAGCTATCGCCGACAATCTCTCCGGCCAGGTATTCGCCCAGTTCGTGCTGGCGCACCGTTTCGAGCTCCCGGTCGGCCATCAGCGACAAGGCGGCTTCCACGTCGTCCTGCATGTCATAGCCGGCGTAGGCCTTCGCCAGGGCATTCTTCGCCGAACTCCAACGCCAGATCTCGAAGTGCTCCCACAAGTGACGCCGCAATGCCTCGCGACGCAGGTAGATGCTGCGCTCACGCGTCATTGCGACCGGAGCGCTGAGACCTCGCGCCAGCTCTCTGCCGCTGATACGTATGGTCAGTCCATCAGCCTGCCGCTCTTCGCTCTCCAGTTCGGCCAGGTAGAAATGGGCTCTTGCGCAGCCCTCCATGCCAGCGCTGTAGACCAGCCCAAGCGGCTGCAGCAGC
>JBDLII010000197.1:0-3121 GCA_039714995.1 Pseudomonadota bacterium | reverse complement strand
AGCGACTACTATCAGCAGCAGCTGCGCCGGCATCCTGAATCGAATCCGGCGGTGGAGTATCTCAAGCAGCGCGGTCTCAGCGGCAGGATAGCCGCGGAATTCGGCATCGGTTACGCCCCGCCGGGGTGGAGCAACCTGCTCGACCGGTTTGGCCGCGATCCTCACAGCCGGCAGCTGCTGCACAAGGCCGGCCTGGTCTCGACAGGCGACAGCGGCAAGGAGTACGACCGCTTTCGTGAACGCATCATCTTCCCCATCAAGGACACCCGGGGGCGCGTGGTCGGCTTTGGCGGACGGCTTCTCGGAGACGGCAAACCCAAATACCTCAACTCGCCCGAGACAGCCCTCTTCCATAAGGGCGAGATCCTCTATGGCCTGCATGAAGTGCGCCGCGGCGGCTCGGGCAAACAGCAGATCATGGTTGTCGAAGGCTACATGGACGTCGCCGCCCTGGCCCAGTACGGACTGCACAACAGCGTCGCAACCCTCGGCACCGCAACCACGCAGCGCCATCTCGAACTCCTCTTCCGCACCACGCCCAGAGTGATCTTCTGCTTTGATGGCGATCGCGCCGGACGCGCAGCTGCATGGAAAGCACTGCAGACCGCCCTGCCGGTGATGAAATCCGGCCGCGAGGCGCGTTTCCTGTTCCTGCCGGATGGCGAGGACCCCGACACCCTGGTCAGAAAAGAGGGCAAGGAGGCCTTTCTGCTCCGCCTCGACGAGGCCGAGCCGCTCTCCGGATTCCTTTTTCAACACCTCTCCGCCGATATCGACACCACCAGCCTCGACGGCCGCGCCCGGCTTGCCGACCTGGCGCGCCCGCACATCGAGCAGATTCCCGCCGGAAATCTGCATGACCTGCTGCTGCAGCAACTCTCCAATCTTACCGGCCTGGAGGCACCGCCACAGCCCCGTCAGCAGCGCCCCAGGCCGATGCCGCCATCCCGATCCTCACTGCAGCGTTCGCCAATACGCGATGCGCTGCGCCTGCTGCTGGAAGATCCGCAACTGGCGTCTCTGGAGGACCTCCCCGCCAGCTGGAGAGAGTCGCAGGCCAAGGGTATCGAGTTGTTCATAACACTTTTCGACCTGTGCCGCTCATCCCCCACGATCACCAGTGCAGCACTGATCGAACGCTGGCCGGACGAGACTATCAAGAGCCACCTCGCCAGGCTGGCGATGCAGCCGGTTTTTGCACCGCGTGAGGGCCTGCAGGCGGAATTTATCGGCGCCCTGCGGCTGCTCGGCGAGCAGCATAAACAGCAGCAACTGCACGCGCTGCTGCAGCAGCCCTTCAATACGCTCAGCGACGCCCAGAAGGCGCAACTGCAGCAACTCTACAGCGACAGAAGCGATAATAAAGGGGCCTCTGAATAAATCCTTCTGCATATCACTTTTGCATATCATTTCGACCGCAGGGAGAAATCTTGCATCTTTGAATGCCAAGCAGGTTACAGGCTTCAAGATTTCTCGCTTTGCTCGAAATGACATTCGATCAGATCCGCCTAAATAAATGAGCCGAAAAATATTTTTCTGCTATAATTCTCTGTTACTTTACTCGGCCTAAATCACACATCGGTATGAAGCAGGACAATCAGGGTTCACAAATCAAGCTGTTGATCGAGAAAGCCAAAGAGCAGGGCTATCTCACGATTACAGAGCTCAACGACTATCTGCCGGATACCATTGTCGACCCGGAACAGTGGATTGAGAATGTCATCTCCACTTTCAAGGATATGGGCATCAAGGTTTTTGACACCGCGCCTGACGCCGATGATCAGTCGATGGCTGAAGATGCGCCCGCCGCGGACGATGATGCCGTGGATGCCGCCGCTGCAGTACTGGCAACCGTCGACAGCGAATTCGGCCGTACCACGGATCCGGTGCGCATGTACATGCGCGAAATGGGGACCGTTGAACTGCTGACGCGGGAAGGCGAGCTCGAGATCGCCAAACGCATCGAGGATGGCCTGCGCCAGGTCTACAGCGCCCTTGCGCAGTTCCCCCCCGCCGCGGAAAAACTGCTTGAACTCTTTGACGCCGCCTACTCCGAAGATGGCAAGCTCAGCAACGTGATGTCCGGTTATATCGATTACGATGACGACACGCCGGTGACACCCGCGAATGGCCAGAATACCGACGACGAAACCCAGAACCAGGGACCCGACCTCAAGGAGACCAAGCGCAACGTCACCGCGCTGAAACGTAACTTCAACGCCATGCTGAAGGCTTTGCGGGAAGATGATTTCGACAAGGTCGAAAAGCAACGCACGAAAGTCATCTCATCCTTTATCCAGTTCAAACTGGTGCCCCCGGTAGCCCAGCAACTCATCAGCCTGCTCAAGGACACCATGCAGGGCATCCGCACGCGTGAACGCGACATCATGCGCATCTGCATCGACGCCGGCATGGATCGCAGGGACTTTATCACCTCCTTTCCCGACAACGAAACCAACCTCGACTGGGTGGATGCCCAATGCAAGGGAAAAAGCAGCACGGCTCTCAATCTCAAATCCTCGGCCGATCAAATCCGCAAGATCCAGAACAGGCTCTCGAATCTGACAGAAATCACCGAGCTGAGCATTCGCGAAATCAAGGAGCTGAACCGCCAGATGGCCATCGGTGAAGCCAAGGCGCGGCGCGCCAAGAAAGAGATGGTCGAAGCGAATCTGCGCCTGGTCATCTCGATCGCCAAAAAGTACACCAACCGCGGCCTGCAGTTTCTGGACCTGATCCAGGAGGGCAATATCGGCCTGATGAAAGCGGTCGACAAATTCGAGTATCGCCGCGGCTACAAATTCTCCACCTACGCAACCTGGTGGATTCGCCAGGCGATCACCCGCTCCATCGCGGACCAGGCCCGGACCATTCGCATCCCGGTGCACATGATCGAGACAATCAACAAGCTCAACCGCATCTCCCGCCAGATCGTGCAGGAGCAGGGACGGGAAGCGACACCGGAAGAGCTGGCGGAAAAGATGGAGATGCCCGAGCACAAGATACGCCAGGTCATGAAGATCGCCAAGGAGCCGATCTCCATGGAGACGCCCATCGGTGATGACGAAGATTCACACCTCGGCGACTTCATCGAGGACGCCAAGGTGCTGTCACCGGTTGA
>JBDLII010000196.1:0-3274 GCA_039714995.1 Pseudomonadota bacterium | reverse complement strand
GATCGCGGAAATCCAGCATGACCGCTTTGATGCAGCCAGGCAGCTGCAGCAGCGCTATGGCGGGGTGATCGTGTTGAAGGGTGCGGGCAGCATCATTCAGTCGCCGGGTCGGCGGCCGCCTGCAGTCTGCAGCCAGGGCAACCCGGGGATGGCGACGGGCGGCAGCGGCGATGTGCTGACCGGCGTCATTGCCGGGCTCATCGCCCAGGGGTTGTCCCTCGAAGAAGCCGCCGAAACGGGCGTCTGCCTGCATGCCGCCGCCGGCGACCTGGCCGCGGAGGAGGGCGAGCGCGGTATGATCGCCGGTGACCTGTTTCCGTTTATCCGCCAGCTGTTGCAATGAAGACTCGTTTCACAGTACTGTCTCATCGCAGTCAGATGACCGCTCCTACAGTATTGGCCTGCATGCTTGATTTTGTAGGAGCGGTCTTCTGACCGCGAAATCATTCCCATGCCGCACTCATCGACTGATCCAGAAATCAGGCTCCACTCCCAGCAGCAGCAGGAGGCCTTCGGCGCACAGCTGGCTGCAGTGCTGCCGAAGCAGGCCGTGATCTTTCTCGAGGGAGAGCTGGGGGCTGGCAAGACCACCCTGGTGCGCGGCATCCTGCGCGGCTTTGGTTGGCAGGGGACGGTGAAGAGCCCGACCTACACGATTCTCGAACCCTATGAGCTGGCGCAGCAGAAGCTCTATCATTTCGACCTCTACCGACTGGCGGATGCCGAGGAGTTGGAGTACCTGGGGCTGCGCGAGCTGCTCGGAGAGGGGCTGCTCATTTTCGAGTGGCCGGAACGCGGCGAAGCGCTGCTGCCGCAGCCGGATATCATCGTCAATATCCGGCATGACAACCTTGCCAGGGTGTTAAAATTAAAAGTTAATGATCCACAGCTGCAACACCGGATCGCTGCAATCACGAAGCACTTCCCGAAGGATCCCCTCTCCCCTGGGGGAGAGGGTTAGGGTGAGGGGGAAACAGAGGTATTTACATGGGTTATCTGCGCCATCTGCAAGCTTGCAACAACTTTGATCCGGCTCTCTATACTCCCTTTCGGATCGATGGCAAGCAGGTTGGCTGGGTGACGCAGCGGACTTGCGAGCGCCTGCGGAATGAGCCGGTTTTCTGCATCAGTGATCACGAAATCACCCTGGCCCCGGAGCTTGAACACTTCCAGCAGCGCACCGATGCGCTGGCCGAGGTGGTCGACAAACTGCACCGGGAGAAATGGATCAATACCATCCTGGACGAACCCTATGCCGTGACCGAGGGCCCCAGGGACGAGGCTTTGTGCCTGATCGACAGGGCCGCCGCCGTGCTCTTCGGGCTGCGCTCCTTCGGTCAGCATGTGAACGGCTTCGTGCGCACCGACGAGGGTATCAAGATGTGGATCGGGCGCCGCGCCAAAGATCGTTTTCTGTTCCCCGGAAAACTCGATCAGCTCGTTGCCGGAGGGCTGCCCTGGGGCGTGACTCTCGCCGAGAACCTGAAAAAGGAGTGCTATGAAGAGGCCGGCATTCCCGCTGATGTCGCTGCGCAGGCAAAGCCGGTCGGTATCGTTCGCTACCAGCTCAGCAGTGAACGCGGCGGCAAGCAGGACCTGCTCTACTGCTATGACCTGGAGTTGGCGGAGGATTTCGAACCCCGCTGCACCGATGGCGAGGTGGAGGAGTTCTACCTGATGCCGCTGGACGAGATCGCCACCCTGGTCAGGGAGAGCGACGAGTTCAAGCTCAACTGCAACCTGGTGATCCTCGATTTTCTGATCCGCCACGGCAGGCTGCAGCCGCATGAACCGGACTATGTGGAGCTGGCGTCGGGGTTGAACAATCCGCCGATGACAACACGTAGGGCGCAATAAGCGCAGCGCATTGCGCCGAATGTTTTTTTAAAGACACTGCTCAAAATGGTGCAATGCGCTGCGCTTATTGCACCCTACAGTCCGGTTTTCTCTCTAAAAGCAGCATAGCGCCTGGCAATGGCGCTGTTCTTCTCAGCTTGTCTGAGCGTTTCCATCAGCGGCTGGTGCACGGCGGGGATGAACAGCAGATCTTCCAGCAGTTGATCATAGCCCTGCTGATCGATACTGTCGCTAGCCAGCGCCTCGAGATAGAGACGGGCATACTCCGGCTCTTTCAGCAGCTCCCAGGCGCGCGCCGAGATGGCCGCGAGCACTTCGATATCGCCGGCCAGTGCCGGCTGCTGCAGCACGGCTTCGAAGGCAGTCTGACGCATGGCGACTGCACTGCTGTTGGAGAGCGCCCGCAACAACGCGGCCGTCCGCGGGATGTCGGGCCGTTCGGCCTGCAGCTGTTGTTGCAGAAGCTGCGACAGCGGCGCGGCGATGCCTGACGGAATCTGCTCATTTTCCAGGCAGTGGCACAGCGCCGTCAGCGGTTCCGGCGGCAGATGGGGCAGGGCGGCGGTAATGCGCTCCTGATTTTCCATAAACCGGGCCGCGATGTCGGCAATCCCCTGGTAGCCGACAAAACGCCACTGCTCCCACCCCGGTTTGCCATCAAAATACTCCATGGCATGGGCATAAAAGCGCGACGGCTCCCTGTCGAGATCGAGCGAAACCTTGGCATGAAAGACGGCAAGGCGCTCTTCGCGCGGTTTGAAGGTGCAGGGATTGTCTTTCAGCGCATCCTGCAGCTGGTCGGCGTCATCTTGCCGCTGGTTGAAGCGCCACGCTTCGAGCAGGCGCTGCAGAAAGTAGTCGCGCGAAGGCTGCACCAGCTTCACCTGCTCATCGAGGGGCAGGCGCAGAAACCAGATCTGTATCTGTTCCGGATCGTCGCTGCTCTCCATCAGCATGCCGAACCAGGCCTGGCGCATCAGCGGAGCGGGCCAGCTGATGATCGCATGTTCGAAATCCAGGAACTGCCGGCGGCTGATCTTCTGCACGCGGCGTCCCATGTCATAGAGCCTGATGCGGACGCCGGACTCTTCCAGCAGCTCGATCAGTGTTGATGGGTGTGCGGGTTCCGTCATCATTTCATCCAGGTGATGATGTGGTGCACCAGTTCATCGGCATCATCCTCGCAGACGCAGCGCCCCTTGATGCTGTTGCCGGATTGCATCACCGTTTCAGGGTTGCCGGATACCAACGGATGCCACTCGGGCAGCTCCTTCCCCTCTGCCAACAGCCGGTAGGCGCAGGTGGAGGGCAGCCAGTAGGGATCGTCGAGGTTATCCGGGGCGAGGGTTACGCAGTCCGAAACAAGGGTGGAGCGGTTCAGGTAGTCCGTGCACTGATTTGACTCCAGATCCAGCAA
>JBDLII010000195.1:0-3308 GCA_039714995.1 Pseudomonadota bacterium | reverse complement strand
AGAACGGGAATGACTCTCTGATTTCAGGAGGCCGCTGAACTCGCAGGGTGCAATAAACACAGCGCATTGCACCGCACGGATACCTGCAGAATCGGTATCGCCCCTGCAATCAGAATCCGTCAGGATGCGATGATTGCCAGCGCCAGGTGTCCTCGCACATCTGCTGCAATCCACGCTCTGCTTTCCAGCCCAGTTCACGCAGCGCCAGTCCGGGGTCGGCATAGCAGGCGGCGATGTCGCCGGGACGCCGCGCCACGATCTTGTAAGGTACAGGGTGGCCTGAGGCCTGCTCGAAAGCCCTGATCATCTCCAGCACGGAGTAGCCTTGGCCTGTTCCCAGATTGTAGGTGACCAGGCCCGGGTTCTTGGCCAGCTTCTCCAGCGCCTTCAGGTGACCTCTAGCAAGGTCTACCACGTGGATATAGTCGCGCACTCCTGTGCCATCCCGGGTTGGGTAGTCGCCGCCAAAGACCGCGAGCTTCTCCAGCTTGCCCACCGCCACCTGGGAGATATAGGGCATCAGGTTGTTCGGGATGCCGCCCGGGTCCTCACCGATGCGTCCGCTGCTGTGGGCCCCCACCGGGTTGAAATAGCGCAGCAGCGCTATATTCCAACTGGCATCGGAGACATGAATATCCCCCAGCATCTCCTCGATCATCAGCTTCGAGCGGCCATAGGGGTTGGTGGCGGAGAGCGGAAACCCCTCGGTAATAGGGAGCGTCGCGGGATCGCCATAAACTGTGGCCGAGGAGCTGAAGACGATGTTCCTGACAGCGGCCCGGTTCATCGCATCCAGCAGGTTGATGGTGCCGCCGATGTTGTTGTGGTAGTAGTCGATGGGGATGCTCACCGACTCGCCCACGGCCTTCAGCCCGGCGAAGTGGATGACGGCATCGATCGCATGGTCAGAAAAAATCTGTTCAAGCGCAGGCTTGTCCCGCAGGTCTGCCTGGATGAATTGCAGCTGCCTGCCCGTCAACTCCTGCACGATCTCCAGCGCGGCGATACTGCTGTTGCAGAGGTTGTCCACCACGACAACTTCGTAACCGGCCTCCAGCAGCTCCACGCAGGTGTGCGAGCCGATATAACCGGCGCCGCCGGTGACCATGATCCTGTTGATGGCGTGCATAGGGGATGACATTGTCAGCAAGTGCCGGAAATTGCAGGAGAGGGCAGGGTATCAGGTTTGTTCAGCAGGTCAATAGGATGGAGGAGCAGCGCTGGGAAACTCAGTAGGAGAAGACCCTGGGGCCTGTGCCCATCGAGCGGAAAATAGAGAGATCGATGCGGCGGTTGCGCTGTTTTCCCTCCTCGGTGTCATTGTCTGCAACAGGCGCAGCCGAACCCATTCCCAGATGTGCGATGCGCACCGGCAGCATCCCCTGCTTGACCAGTGCGATCATGACGTTACGGGCCCGCTCGGCGGAGAGCTCCAGGTTGGTCTCCTCCTCGCCGCTGCTGTCCGTGTGCCCGCGCAGCTGGATGCGCACCACCGGATAAGCCTGCAGGATTGCCGCAGTCGCCTCGATCTGCTCCTGCGACTCCGCGTTGAGTTCGGCTGAACCTGGAGCAAAATAGAGACGGTCGAGGATGAAGTGGCGATCTGTTGGAGTCGCATCGGCACTCAAGGCGCTCAGCAGCTGCTCTTCGAAACCGGCCCTGGGAACGCTGATCACCTTCTCGCCTGGCAGCTCATGCTCGAATAGCGGTCCAATGCGGTCGCCAAAGGAGTTGGTGAGGATCTTGTCCTCCGTGGTGATCTCTGCCGGTATGGTTGTGGCGGTGATGATCGATGGGACCTCCTTGGTCATCTCCACCGGGCCGGGAGGGGGTTCAGGTGGTCTCTCCTGACGGGAGAGATACTCCTTGCGCAGAAATATCACGACGGGAATCACCAGCAGCAAACCCGCGATAACGCCAAGGGAGAGGTTGCTCGACGTATATCGGGAGCGCTTTCCGGTCGAGGTGTGCTTCTCCTCCTGCTCGCTGTCGGATGTGTGATCAGCTGGGGGCTGGTTCATGCGATTTCGGGACTGAAATGATGGTTTATCATACCTGAAAACCCGTCATTGCGAGGAGCGAGCGCAGCCTCTGTAGGAGCGGTCTTCCGACCGCGATCAAATCACGCCTGCAACTGATCCAGCGCCCACAGGATATGCTCCTTTACCAGCAGCGATGATTCTGGCAACGACCGCCGCAGCGCCTCGACTACCTCCGGTTCCGCCTTGCCGTTTCCCAATGCCACGGCGATGTTCCTCTGCCAGCGCTGATAGCCGATACGGCGGATCGCCGAGCCCTCGGTGTGGTGCAGAAAGGCCGCCTCGTCCCAGGCGAACAGCTCCAGCAGGGTAGCCGTGTCGAGCCGGTGGCGTGGCAGGAAGTCACTCTCCCCGGTCGCTGTGGCAAAGCGGTTCCACGGGCAGACGGCCATGCAGTCGTCGCAGCCGTAGATGTGGTTTCCAAACTTAGGCCTCAACTCAACGGGGATTGCCCCTTTCAGCTCGATCGTCAGGTAGGAGATGCAGCGCCTGGCGTCGACTACGTAGGGGGCGATGATCGCCTGGCTGGGGCAGATGTCGATACAGGCCGAGCAGCGGCCGCAGTGATTTTGCACCGGTTCATCGACCGGCAGCGGCAGGTCGGTGTAGATTTCACCGAGGAAGAACCAGGAGCCGGCGTGCCGGTTGATCAGGTTGCTGTGCTTGCCGATCCATCCCAGCCCCGCTTTTTCCGCCAGCGGTTTCTCCAGCACCGGGGCGGAATCGGTGAAGACACGGCAGCTGTGTTCACCGGCCTCCTGCGTGATCCGTTTTGCCAGATCGGCAAGGCGCTTGCGCACCGTTTTATGGTAGTCGCGCCCCAGCGCATAGCGCGAGATATAAGCTTGCGCCGGGTTGTCGACCACTGCGAGCAGATCCTCTTCGCTGTCGGGCAGGTAATCCATGCGTGCGGAGATGATGCGCACCGTGCCGGGAAGCAGGTCTCCGGGACGGCTGCGCTTGCTGCAGTGACGGTCCATGTAGTCCATTTCACCGTGAAACCCCTGCTGCAGCCACAGCTGCAGACGGCCCTCCGCTTCGCTGAGATCGGTATTGGTGATGCCAATTTGTTGAAAGCCAAGCTCGGCGCCCCACTCTTTGATCTTCCGGGCGAGCTGTTCCAGGTTGTTCGTTATTCCAGGCATCATGTGGCCGTAGTGTGCAATAAGTGAAGCGCATTGCATCTTTCCATGCGGTGCAATGCCCTGCTGTTATTGCGCCCTACACACTGCATGAGATTTTCTTTACCATCTTGTATAAGATTTACAA
>JBDLII010000194.1:0-3327 GCA_039714995.1 Pseudomonadota bacterium | reverse complement strand
GTCTCCGGCGGTCCCATGGAGGCCGGCAAGGTGCGCCTTGCCGACAGGGGCGAGGTCAAGCTGGACCTGGTCGACGCCATGGTTTCCGCGGCCGATCCCAACGAGAGCGATGCTGACGTCGCCTCCATCGAGCGTTCCGCCTGCCCGACCTGCGGCTCCTGCTCGGGGATGTTCACCGCCAACTCGATGAACTGCCTGACCGAGGCGCTGGGGCTGTCGCTGCCCGGCAATGGCTCGCTGCTGGCAACGCATGCCGAACGCAGGGAGCTGTTTCTGCAGGCAGGACGGCTGGTCGTCGAGCTTGCGAAACGCTACTACGAAGGGGATGACGCCGCGGTGCTGCCGCGCAGTATTGCCACCTACGAAGCCTTCGAGAACGCCATGACGCTGGACATTGCCATGGGCGGCTCGACCAACACCGTGCTGCACCTGCTGGCGGCGGCGCATGAGGCGGAAGTGGACTTCTCCATGCAGGACATAGACCGTCTGAGCCGCAGGGTGCCGAACCTGTGCAAGGTTGCGCCATCGACCCAGCAGTACCACATGGAGGATGTGCACCGTGCCGGCGGCGTCATCGGCATACTGGCGGAACTCGACCGTGGCGGGCTGCTGCATCATGACATTCCGACCGTGCACAGCGCTTCGGTGGCCGCTGCACTTGCAGAATGGGACATCATCGGCAACGCCAGAGAGGCTGTTCAGACCCGCTTTCTCGCCGCTCCCGGTGGCATTCCCACGCAGGTGGCATTCAGCCAGAGTGCGCAGTGGCCGGATCTTGACGCAGACCGCATCAACGGCTGCATCCGTGACATTGAACACGCCTACAGCAAAGACGGTGGACTCGCGGTACTCTACGGCAACATCGCCGCAAATGGCTGCATCGTCAAAACGGCCGGCGTCGATGCATCCATCCTGACATTCAGCGGTCCGGCAAGGATCTTTGAGAGCCAGGATGACGCTGTTGCCGCGATACTCGATGACAGGGTCAACGCGGGCGACGTGGTGATCATCCGCTATGAAGGTCCCAAGGGAGGACCTGGTATGCAGGAGATGCTCTATCCCACCAGCTACCTGAAATCCAAGGGACTCGGCAAGGCGTGCGCGCTGGTGACCGACGGCCGCTTCTCCGGCGGCACCTCGGGTCTCTCGATCGGCCATGCCTCGCCGGAAGCTGCGGAGGGCGGCGCTATCGGTCTGGTGGAGGAGGGCGATGTCATCGAGATCGATATCCCCAACCGCACTATCCGGGTCGCGCTCAGTGATGATGAGCTGCAAGAGCGGCGAGATGCCATGGAGGCCAGCGGCGAGGCTGCGTGGAAGCCAGCAAAGCCACGAAAACGTGTTGTCAGCCAGGCGCTCAAGGCCTACGCGGCGATGACCACCTCGGCGGCCCGTGGCGCTGTTCGCGATGTTTCGCAATTGGAAAGGTGAAGTCAGGTATTAGGTTTTAAGTTTTAGGTTTTAGGTGGGTGCTATAAGCAAAGCGGATGTGCAGCG
Source organism: Pseudomonadota bacterium (assembly GCA_039714995.1). Taxonomy (GTDB): domain Bacteria; phylum Pseudomonadota; class Gammaproteobacteria; order Chromatiales; family Chromatiaceae; genus Sva-25. Next base: position 1,830 of record JBDLII010000194.1, on the reverse strand, counting down.
GCGTGTAGGGCGCAACAACCGCAGGGCATTGCGCCGCATGGAAAGGTGCAATGCGCTTCGCTAATTGCACTCTACACTCCTGGCAAGTGATAGGAATTTTCTTTCATTCCAAGCAATCCATGATGGTTTATGCTATAATGATAACGTTTGTTATGGAAACCTAAAACCTAAAACCTAAAACCTAAAACCTAAAACCTAAAACCTAAAACCTAAAACTTACCCCCCCATGACCCTGACCGAACTCCGCTATATCATCGCCGTTGCCAGGGAGCTCCATTTCGGGCGTGCGGCAAAGGCCTGTTTCGTCAGCCAGCCGACGCTCAGTGTCGCTGTGCGCAAACTCGAGGATGAGCTTGGCGTTCCCATTTTTGAACGCGGCAAGGGCGAGATCTCGGTGACAGAGCCGGGACTGAAGATCGTCGAACAGGCGCAGCGGGTTCTGGAGGAGACTGACAAGATCAGGCAGTTGAGCGAGCAGGGCAGTGATCAGCTCTCCGGTCCGCTCAGAATCGGCGCCATCCATACCATCGGCCCCTACCTGTTTCCGGGACTCATCCCCGACCTCGCAGCGCAGGCGCAAGGACTGCAGCTTGCTATCGAGGAGAATTATACGGCCACGCTGACAGAAAAACTCAGGCACGGGGAGCTCGATGTCATCATTATTTCACTGCCGTTTGTAGAACCCGGCATAGAGACGTCCGAACTCTACGATGAACAGTTCGTGGTGCTGCTGCCGTCATCGCATCCGCTGACGGCCGAGGAGAGCATCGTGACCAGTCAACTGGAACAGGAGCCGGTGCTGCTGCTTGGAAAGGGGCACTGTTTCAGGGACCAGGTGCTGGAATTTTGCACGGAGTGCGGTCACAGCGGGATCCTGGGCGACTCGATCCAGAAGAGTATCGAAGGGGGGTCGCTCGAAACCATTCGCTACATGGTCGCATCGGGACTGGGCATCACCGTGCTGCCGTGTACGGCTGCCGGAGCCGACAAATTCTCGCAGCGCCTGCTGCAGATCCGCCGTTTCAAGGGGGAGCAGCCGCAACGCAGGATTGCACTGGCCTGGAGAAGCAGCTTCACCCGCCCGCAGGCCATCGAACTGCTGAAAAATGTCATCACATCCAATCTGATGGGATGCGTGAAAGCGATCTCATGACATCACGATGTGAAAAACCTTAGACCGTATTCACCTTCGTCACGATGTCAACACAGTGATTGATTGTGTTGTGAATGGTGCACAAGTGCGCGGCACGTTCCACGGCCTTGACGCGTTTCCCAGGCAGTTCCGGCCAGCGGATATCCATCTCGATATCGCTGATGCGGGTCGGTTTACTGCCATACTTCCAGGCTAAATCCATGCTGATGTTATGTGCGGGAACGTCGAGGCGCATGGAGTAGCTCTCGAGCACAGCAAAGGTGCAGCGCCCGAGAGAAGCGACAAACATCGGCATGGCGCCGAAATAGTGCGCGTCTGTCTCGAGTGAGATCTCCAGTTCGTCCTCTTCAAAATCTGACATCTGGATGCGGGTCTCTTCAATCAGGTGGATTTGCATGGGCTTTCTTTGCGCCTGTGGTCATCGAAAGAGAAGAATCTAACACAAAGCAGGGGGAGGGTTTAGAAGGTTTTTGTTTTGGCTTTCGTGAGTGAAATCAAGCGTGCCTCTTTCAGCGCCGCATCCATGATTTAACATAATATACATTATGCGCAATCACTGGGCATCCACTGTTATGGCAAATTGGCATCAATCTGTTGTATGCCTGACAAATCGAACCAGCAGAGCCCCCTCTTCACTGCGCAGTTCAAGCAGGTCTCTTTCGAGATGGTAGATATGC
>JBDLII010000193.1:0-3332 GCA_039714995.1 Pseudomonadota bacterium | reverse complement strand
GGCATGGATGCCGACGCGAGCCTACATGGAGGTATTCACGGCGTTTTCCGGAAGATATACCCAATTGCAGTGACGATTCTGTATGTGCTGAATAGTTACCAACCAGGCATATTTACCCGCTTGATATCATCAGCTGTTTCATCCTGGAAACAGCCTCTTTCCAGCCGGTAAAAACCGCGCGGCTGACGATGGAGTGGCCGATATTCAACTCATCGATAGCGGGAATCGCAGCGATTGCCTGGACATTATGGTAGTCCAGGCCGTGGCCGGCATTGACCTGGAGGCCGAGCGCTACGCCGTATTCGACAGCATCACGGATACGCTGCAGCTCCTCGCTGCGCCGCTGCCTCGTCAAAGCATCGGCATAATGCCCGGTATGGATCTCGACGACCGGAGCGCCGACTGCGCTGGCGGCATCCAGCTGTGATCTCTCGGCGTCGATAAAGAGCGAAACACGCACGCCGGCTTCGGCAAGCTGCCGGCAGTAGTCCTTCAGGTAGTCCTGCTGCGAGATCACATCCAGCCCCCCTTCCGTGGTCAGCTCCGCGCGCTTTTCCGGCACCAGGCAGCAGTCTTGCGGCGCTATCCTGGTGGCAATCTCCAGCATCTCGGCGGTTGCGGCCATTTCAAGATTCATGCGCGTCTGGATGATATCGCCAAGCATCTCGACATCGCGGTCCTGAATGTGCCTGCGATCCTCGCGCAGATGCAGGGTGATTGCATCGGCTCCCGCCTCCTCGGCAAGCAGCGCGGCCTGCACCGGATCGGGATAGCCTGTACCCCGCGCCTGACGCAGGGTTGCGATGTGGTCGATATTAACGCCGAGCAGTTTTTCCATGATGTTATCTCTAGGGATATTCTGAGCGAATCGCTGCATGCATCGACATGAGCTTCTTACAGATTATTCTCGCAAAGACGCAAAGACCGCAAAGGTTTTTCTAGGCGAGCTTGGCGTCTTTGCGAGAGTCATTATTGACATTTGGCCCATGTGTAAAGATATTGGCCAACTCAGGGATTATTAGTCCAGGTCTCGCTGGAATCCAGAATCATCCAGCCCGTTTGCCGCTCACCAGGTAGAGCCAGATATAGCCTGCGACGCCTGCCGCCAGGGAGGCGAACAGGATCCCTGTCTTGGCCATCAGCAGCAGCTCCTGCTGCTCGCCAAAGCCGAGCTGGGCGACAAAGATAGACATGGTAAAACCGATTCCGGCCAACAGCGATACGCCCATGATCTGGGTGAAGCGGGTATCCCGGGGGAGCACCGCGACGCCGAGTTTCAACACCAGCCAGGCGGCGCCGGTGATGCCGATGAATTTCCCCGCCAGCAGCCCCAGCACCACGCCGACCATGACAGGGTGTGCCATGGTTGCGCCCAGGGAGCCAAAATCCAGCGGAATGCCGGCATTGACCAGGGCGAATACCGGGATGATCAGGTAGGCGACCGGCATGTGCCACAGATGCTCGAGAACCTGCAGCGGCGCCTGCACGCTGTGGACGCCGTTTTCCAGCGCCTGCACCACGGCGCGCAACGCATCATTGGTCATGATGCTCCTGCCGGGCAGGTGGCTGGCATCGAAGCGCTCTGCCAGTTCCCTGACGTGTTCACTGAAACGCTCCGGGTTGTACTTGGGCGTAGCAGGAACTGACAGGGCGCCGAGAATGCCGGCCAGGGTCGCATGCACCCCGGACTGCAGCATCGCATACCATAGAAATATCGCGACGATAAAATAGGGCAGGACCTTGCGGATGCCGATCATGTTGAAGAACAGCAGCAGCAGAAAGAGGCCGCCAGCGATCGTCAATGGCGTCAGTGCGATCGTATCGGTGTAGAAGATCGCGATCACCATGACGGCGCCCAGGTCATCGACGATGGCGAGCGCGACCAGGAAAGTGATCAACGCTCTGGGAACCCGGCTGGCAAGCAGCGCCAGGGCGCCGATGGCAAAGGCGATATCGGTCGCCATGGGGACGCCCCAGCCGATCGCGGCATCGCCCTGCGGATTGATTGCATAGTAGATCAGCGCCGGCACAACCATGCCGCCGATGGCGGCTGATATCGGCAATACCGCATTGCGCAATTCGGCCAGCTCTCCAACCAGGATCTCGCGCTTCAGCTCCAGGCCGACAACAAAGAAAAAAAACGCCATCAGGCCGTCATTGACCCAGTGCTGCAGGCTCATATTCAGTGACCAGTCGCCGAACGTGACGCCTACCGGGGTATGAATAATGTGCTCATAGGCATCCGCCAGTGGACTGTTCGCCAGCACCAGTGCCAGCAGCGCCGTACCCATCAGCAGCAGTCCACTGGTCGTCTGGCGGTGGATGAACTCTTCGAACGGCGTCAATATCCTGTCGAAGCTCTTCTCCCAGGGGGCGTGAAACACACCTTTTTTAGGTTCCGGGGTTGCTTGCACAGGCGCATCACTCATTGGTTTGACTCCTTTAAAGTCATCGATGAATTACTGGCACTCCAGCTGAATCAGGTCGCGCAACTCTTTGACATCCAGCAGTTCGACATGTGAGTCATGAACCCTGATCAGTTTTCTCTGCACCAGCTGCTTCAGGGTGCGGGACAGGGTCTCGGGCTTCATCGAGAGCCGCGATGCAATCACATGCTTGGGAACATCCAGGTGAATCTCCTCGCTGCTGCTCTCCTCTGAAACAACCTGGTTCAACAGAAAATCGATAAGGCGGAAGGTGGCGTTATGCAGTGTTAAACGGTCTACCTCGTTGACCATCCAGTGCAGGCGAGAGCTCATTCTGGCAAGCAGATTCATGCAGAGTTTGACTGATGACTCCATCGTCTGCTTGTATCCCCTGGCATCGATTGCCACGACAACCGATGAGGAGACTGCAGTCGCATTGACGGGATAACGGGAGCCACCCATAAACAGGGCCGCTTCGGCAAAGGTCTGCCCGGGCCGGATCAGGTCGATGATCTTCTCATTGCCGGAGGGGGTGAGACGAAACAGCTTGATATTGCCCGAGATCAGAAGATAGATGGAACTGAGCTCATCTCCCTGCAAAAACAGCGATTCGTGCTCTCCCAGTTCAACCAGGTGGGAGATCGCGGCGATGGAGAGAAATTGCTCCTGCTCCAGATCTTTCAGCAGCAGACAGCGTCGCAGCGCCATCAGACTCAGTTCATCAAGTTTTTTATTCATGAATGGTTGTCAGATATATAAAATTTGCAGGATAGTCTAGCAGATCGATACAAGGTTGTTTCTCGTTCTCTCACTTCTCTTTTTGTTTCACCACGGAACACACTGAACACACGGAAAAGAAAATAGCATTCCGTGTTATCCGTGTGTTCCATGGTTCATTAGGGAGGC
>JBDLII010000192.1:0-3391 GCA_039714995.1 Pseudomonadota bacterium | reverse complement strand
TCTAGCACTCATTGAGTGAGAGTGCTAATCGTTGAGAAAGTTCCGGCGTGACTTGCCGGACTGAGGGGAGGGAATGAGATAACTTGAATTAAAACCTAAAACCTAAAACCTAAAACCTAAAACCAAAAACCTAAAGGAATGTCACTCTGGATTGATCGATGAGAGATGCCGGCTGACGGCAAGCCAGGCACCGGCCAAGCCGAAGCTGATGCCGATCGGAATCAACAGCAGCAGCGCATGCAGGCTGAACGCAGAGAGTGACACAGAGGCGCCGTAGAGTTCGGCCAGGCGTCCCAGCGGGCCGCTGACCAGTAACAGCAGAATGGAGACCAGCAGCCAGGCAATCAGTGCGCCAAGGAGTCCGTAGCCGAGGCCGATGTAGAGAAAAGGGCGGCGAATGAAGCCGTCGGAACCGCCAACCAGGCGTGTCACCTCGATCTCCTGCCTGCGATGCATGATTTCGAGGCGAATGGTGTTGCCGATGATCAGCATCACGGCAAGACCGAGGCCGAAGCCGAGAGCCTGTACGACCCGGCTGACTGCCAGGGTGATGACCTCGAGTCGCTCGATCCAGCCCTGATCATATTCGACCGAGTCGGCCATGGGCTCCGCTTTCAGCTCGGTTGCCAGCTTCCTGGTATCGATGCTGCTGCTGTCAGGGTCCATATGAATCAGCAGCACGTTGGGCAGTGGGTTTTCATCCAGTGCATCGAGGGCGTCGCCAAAGCCGCTGTGGCTGCGAAACTCCTCCATGGCGTCGGCACTGGTGAGCAGGTCGACGCGTTCGATGCCTGGCCGCTGTTCTAGAATTGTTGCCGCACGCAGTGATTTCTCATCCGTCATGCCGCTTTTCAGAAACAGTGAGATCGAGGGTGTCTGCTGCTGCTCGCCGATCATCGTCTGGCTGATCTTCAACAGCGACAGCAGGCTGGCGGGCAGCGCCAGGGTGATTCCGATCACCAGCAGCGTCATTACTGTCGCCAGCGGGCGGCGCCGCATCTCCATGTAGCTGCGGTTGGCTGATCGCCAGTGCTGGTCAAACCAGGCGGAGAGTCTGGCGGTGAGCGAAATCCTCATGTGAGTTGCCCCTGTCTCAGATTGATAACAGGCCGTCCGAGCCTGTTGATCAGGTCGAGATCGTGGGAGGCAATCAGCGTGGTGATGCCAATCTGGTTGAAGGCAAGAAAGAGATCCATGATTTCGCGTGAGAGCTCGGGATCGAGATTTCCGGTTGGCTCATCCGCCAGCAGTATCGGCGGCCGTGCCACGATGGCGCGGGCAATGCCGACACGCTGCTGCTCACCGCCGGAGAGCGTCACCGGCAGCACCTGCTCCTTTTTCAGCAAACCCACCTTGTCAAGCGAGGCGCGCACCCGCTTGCCGACCTCACGTACCGGAAAACCTCTCACCTGCAGCGGCAGGGCGACATTGTCGAACACGCTGCGATCATTCAGCAGGCGGTGGTCCTGGAAGATCAGCCCGATCTTGCGCCGGTGCGCAGGAATCTCCTTTTCCGGCAGGCGGCCGATGTTGCGGCCGTCGATGCGCAGCTGTCCGCGCGTGGGGCGTTCCAGCAGCGCTATCAACCGCAGCAGGGTGCTCTTGCCGGCCCCGGAGTGGCCTGTAATAAAGGCCAGGGCGCCGTTTTCGATTTCGAGGTTGATGTCGACCACGCCATAATGGCCGCCGGGAAAGCGCTTGCTGACTTTTTCAAAGTGAATCATGCTTCAAACAGTGCATCGACAAACAGGCTCGCATCGAACGGCCGCAGATCATCGATGCCCTCGCCGACGCCGATATAGCGTATCGGGATCCGCAGCTTGTCGGCAATGGCAAACAGGATTCCGCCCTTGGCCGTACCGTCCAGCTTGGTAATGGTGATGCCGCTCAAACCAACGGCCTCGTTGAAGTGGATCGCCTGCTGCAGTGCATTCTGGCCGGTCCCGCCGTCAACGACCAGCATCACCTCGTGCGGCGCCTGCGGATCGATTTTTTTCATGACCCGCACGATCTTGGCCAGTTCATCCATCAGGTTGGTTTTCGTATGCAGGCGGCCGGCGGTATCGGCGATCAGCACATCCACGTCCCTGGCCGTGGCGGCCTCAAGGGCGTCAAAGATGACCGATGCGCTGTCAGCGCCGCTATGCTGGGCGATCACGGCGACGTCGTTGCGTTCCCCCCAGGTTTGCAGCTGCTCGACCGCCGCCGCGCGGAAAGTGTCGCCGGCAGCCAGCATCACGCGCTGGCCCTCTTGCCGAAAGCGTTTTGCCAGCTTGCCGATTGTTGTGGTCTTGCCGGCGCCGTTGATCCCCACCATCAGGATGACGCGGGGTTTGCCTGCGGCCGCTTTTTTTTCGTCACCGGACGCCTGTTCCAGGATTTGCAGCAGCTCGTTTTTCAATATATCCTGCAGCGCCTCGGGATCGGAGAGCGTTTTGCGCTGGACCTGCGAACTGATGTCATCGATGATGCGCATGCTGGCGTCGATGCCGACATCAGCCGATAGCAACAGGGTTTCCAGCTCCTCGAGAAGTTCGTCATCGATCTTTTTGCGGCCGCTCAGCAGTGCTGCAAGGCCGCCGGCGATAGAACTGCGGGTGCGTCCAAGGCGCTCCCTGAGAGTGGAGAGCAGCCCCTGTTTCGACTGCTCCGGATCCTGTTCCTGTGCGCTGCGATCAGCATCTTCGCGCTGTTTTTTGTTGCCAAACCCAAATACCATGCGTGTTGTCCAGTTTGCTTTGCCGGAAAGATTGCGTAGTATCGCAATACTAATTCAAACCGGCAAAATAAAGTTCAATAGTAAATTCTATGATGGATATTGTATTCCTCAGGGACCTGCGAATCGATACTATAATTGGCATCTACGAGTGGGAGCGCCAGATTCGCCAGGTTGTCGTGCTCAATGTCGAGATGGCGACCGATGTCGCCAGGGCTGCAGCGACCGATCATATCGATGACACGCTCAACTACAAAGCCGTTGCCAAGCGCCTGATCCAGTTCGTCAGCGAGAGTGATTTCCAGCTGGTGGAGACCCTTGCCGAGGAGTGCGCACGCATCATCCGCGAGGAGTTCGACGTCTCCTGGGTGCGTTTGACGCTGAACAAGAAGGGAGCCGTACGCGGCGCCGACGGCGTCGGTATCATCATCGAGCGCGGCAGCCGCTGATGCTGTTGCGATCAAACCGGCGTTATTCGATTTTTTTACCACGGAACACACGGACAACACGGAATGATGATCATCTTCGTCATCAAACCCTAAAACCTAAAACCTTCGTAACTGTTCAGCACCTTGTCATTTCAGCTGACAAGTCACTGCTATTGGGTGTATCTGTAGGAAACGTCGGAGGCATGGATGCCGACGCGAGCCTACATGGATGTAATTACGGCGTTTT
>JBDLII010000191.1:0-3413 GCA_039714995.1 Pseudomonadota bacterium | reverse complement strand
TGCGTCGTCGAGGTGACGGCAGGGGACGAATCAGCCATGAAAAGGGTCTGCGTCGACGGCCCGGTGTTTGATGGGCGAAGTGTTAGGTTTTAGGTTTTAAGTGTTAGGTGGGATGGCTTAAAACCTGACACCTACCCGGCAAAAGGCCCCATATCCTCGTCCATCTCCTCTTCGTTCAGTTCGAAGCCGCCGTCGCCGAAGGCGCCGCCCTTGCCGGAGAGCTTGATCATCAGGCGCACGTCGTTTGCGGAGTCGGCGAAGCGCAGTGCGTTCTCATAGGAGATCTTCTCTTCCAGGAACAGCTTGACCAGTGCCTGGTCGAACGTCACCATGCCCTGCTCCTGCGAACGCTTCATCAAATCCTTGATCTCATGCACCTCGCCACGCCTGATCAGATCGGAGGCGTAGGGCGTATTGAGCAGGATTTCGACCGCCGGCACCAGCCCCTTGTGGTCGGCGCGCGGAATCAGCTGCTGGGCAATGATGGCCTTGAGGTTCAGGGAGAGATCGAGCAGCAGCTGGCTATGCCTGTCTTCGGGGAAAAAGTTGATGATCCTGTCCAGCGCCTGGTTGGCATTGTTGGAGTGCAGCGTGGCAATGCAGAGATGGCCGGTCTCGGCAAAGACGATTGCCTGGTCCATCGCTTCGCGGGTGCGCACCTCGCCGATCAGAATGACATCCGGCGCCTGGCGCAGGCAGTTGCGCAGCGCCACCTCGTAAGACTCTGTATCGATGCCGACTTCGCGCTGGTTGACGATGCACTGATCGTGTTCATGGATGTATTCGATCGGATCCTCGATGCAGAGGATGTGTCCGGCGCTGTTTTTGTTTCGATAGCCGACCATCGCCGCCAGGGTCGTCGATTTACCGGTTCCGGTGGCGCCAACCAGCAGCACCAGTCCGCGCTTGATCATCGCGATATCGTTGAGCTGCTCCGGAAGGGCCAGCTCCTCGACGGTCGGGATATCCGAGACGATATAGCGCAGCACCACGCCCGGTGTATCCTTCTGGAAGAAAGCGCTGACACGGAAGCGTCCAATCCCCTCCTCGGCATAGGCGAAGTTGGCTTCATGCGTCTGATGGAATTCCACGATGCGGCTCTCCGGCATCAGACTCTCGATCAGTCCCTCGGTCTGGCCGAATGTCAGGGGCTTCTCGCCGACAGGATAGAGCGTGCCATGAATTTTCAGCGTGGGCGGACGTCCGACACTGAAAAACAGGTCGGAGGCGCCGCGTTTGACCATCAGTTCCAGGTAGGGTTTTATCTCCATCAGAATGAATCCTTGCTTTCGGCCCTTTCGCGTGCCGAACCCGTCGTTATCACACCCGCATCGACAAGTTTTCGCAGCGACTGATCCATCGTTTGCATCCCCTCTGCCTGCCCTGTCTGTATCACCGAGTACATCTGCGCCAGCTTGTTTTCGCGAATCAGATTGCGGATCGCCGGGTTCGCGACCATGATCTCCCAGGCCGCGACACGCCCGCCGCCGATCTTCTTCAGCAGCGTCTGCGAGATCACCGAGCGCAGCGAATTCGACAGCATCGAGCGCACCATCTCCTTCTCTTCACCGGGAAAAACATCGATGATCCGGTCGATCGTCTTGGCGGCCGAGCTGGTATGCAGCGTTGCAAACACCAGGTGTCCGGTCTCGGCGGCAGTCAACGCCAGGCGAATGGTCTCGATATCGCGCATCTCGCCCACCAGGATGACATCCGGATCTTCACGCAGCGCGGCGCGCAATGCGTCGGTAAAACTGAGTGTATGCTCATGCAGCTCCCGCTGGTTGACCAGGCACTTTTTGCTCTCGTGCACAAATTCAATCGGGTCCTCGATCGTCAGGATATGCAGCGGCTTCGATTTGTTGATCTCGTCGGTAAAGGCGCTCAGCGTGGTTGTTTTTCCCGAGCCGGTGACGCCGGTCACCAGCACCAGGCCGTTCTTGACATTGATGATCTCCTTGAACGAAGCCGGCGCATTGATGTCCTCGAGCGTCACGACCTCGGACGGGATCACGCGAAATACCGCCCCGGTACCGCGGTTCTGATGAAAGGCATTGACACGAAAACGCGCCACATCAGGCAGATGCAGCGAGAAATCCACCTGCAGCCCTTTCTCGAACTCCCGGCGCTGACGGTCGCTCATGATGTCGAACACCATGTCGTGCGTCTGTTCCTTCTCGAGGTCAGGCAGTCTGAGGCGCCTGATATCACCATCGACCCGGATCATCGGCGGCAGTCCGGCCGAGATGTGCAGGTCGGAAGCTTTCTGATTGACTGTAAATGTGAGTAATTCGGCGATATCCATAACCATGCATTACCTGAGATTTGAGTACAACACCCCGCAGGGCAGCAACGGTTTCCCGAGAACAGGATGAAGAACCGGTTCAATAAAGATAGAATGGAAGTTACTACAAAAAACCAGTCGATGACAATGAATTCCGCACGGATCCAGGAAAATCTCACCCAGGTGCAACAGCGCATCGCGGGCACCGCGGCACAGGCCGGCCGGGAGAGATCTGAAATCCTGCTGCTGGCAGTCAGCAAAACCAGACCCGCGGAAGATATCCTCGCCGCCCATCAGGCCGGCCAAGTTGCCTTTGGTGAAAATTACGTCAACGAGGCAATCGACAAAATCGAGGTCCTCTCCGATTACCCACTCGAGTGGCACTATATCGGCGGCATTCAGAGCAACAAGACCAGACTGATCGCAGCGCATTTTTCCTGGGTGCATACCATCGCCTCGCTGAAACACGCGAAGCGCCTCGATGAACAGCGCCCGGCCGATCTCCCCCGATTGAACATCTGCATCCAGGTCAATATCAGCCATGAAACGAGCAAGGGGGGGGTGCCTGAGGATGAAGTCTTGCCGCTTGCACGCGAGATCGTGCGATTCAGCAGGCTGAAGCTGAGAGGCCTCATGGCGCTCCCCGCCCCGACCGGAGATGTTGAAAAGCAGAGGAAAAATTTCGGTATACTGCGCAAGCTGAAGGAGATGCTGCACACAGAAGGCATCGCGCTGGATACGCTTTCGATGGGAATGTCGGCGGACATGGAGGCGGCAATCGCCGAAGGCGCAACCATTGTGCGTGTTGGAACCGCCATCTTCGGACCCAGAACATGACACAAACAGATGATAATATTCTAGTGCTCCGTCAACGTAATAATTTGGGATGCAGCGCTCCTGTGGTGTTTTGCAGCAAGGCACAGCACGTAGGGAATGGCTTGTCCCCTTGCCAAGTGCTGTAACGCGGCTGCAGGACACCACAGGAGCGCCCTTTGGGTGAGCTTATCAGCGTCCATGGACTGCGTTGCGCCTCTTGGCAAGGGGGTTGGCCATTGCCGGCGAGACGCGCCTTGCCATGAACGCTGACAAGCTCACTGAATCCTAAATTATTACGTTGACGGAGCACTAG
>JBDLII010000190.1:0-3468 GCA_039714995.1 Pseudomonadota bacterium | reverse complement strand
GCTCACCGACCTCGACAGCCGCCGCATCATCGACAACCTGATGACGCCGGCCTTTCGCAGCGGCGATTTCGGGGGCGGCGTCGAGGCGGCTGTCAACGCGATCAGCGGCGCCATCCGCGGTGAAGCCGGGGCGATACCCGCTGCATCAACGGTAGCCGGCTCACCAGTCGACAGAAAATTTCTCCTCGGTTTCTTTGCGCTGTTCATGCTTCCGTTTGCGCGCCAGGCCGTGGCGATGAAAGGACGTCAGTGGTGGGTAACATACCTGTTCATGGCAATTTTTCTATTCCTGTATCTTTTTGGAGTGGATAAGACGGTCGCGCTCATCGTGGTGACTTCCTGGTTGCTCCTGATCCCGCCGCTGCGCTACATCTGGCCCGAAGCGTGGCGCATCGAAGCGGGTACGGGCTCTGGATCAGGCAGCGGTGGCTCTGGCGGAGGAGGCGGTTTCTCAGGTGGAGGCGGCAGTTTTGGCGGTGGAGGGGCATCCGGGAGGTGGTGATGAAAACTCCATGACGGATATTCGATGATTGATTGACTTCAATCAATCAAAGCGGATTTCTGGTGATCTATGATGAAATCGTATTGGAAAACAACAGAGACGTGGATTTGCTGTCTGTCAGGTAGGCAGACGATGAAAGGATCTGCATCCACTGAAGGCAAATTCCTGCAGGAGGAGAGAAAAGCCGATGAACAAATCGATGAGCCATAAAATCATCGCCGGCGCCGTTCTGACTTCCGCCTTGTTATCCGGCCAAGTGATGGCAACCAACGGTTATCTGGCCCACGGTTACGGACCGGCCGCCAAGTCCATGGCGGGAGCCTGCGTCGCCATGGTCGAATCGGCCATGTGCGCGGCCCACAATCCGGCAACGCTGGTCCATCTCGATGACCGCTGGGAAGTCGGCGCAGCACTGTTCTCCCCCGACCGGGGTTTTCAGGCCAATGCGGATTTCATGAGCCCGCCTTTCGCCTCGGTGCCTCCAGGGGAATACAGCAGCTCAAACGATTTTTTCCTGATCCCCCATATTGCCTATAGCCGCAATCTGGATGAAAACACCAACCTTGGCTTCATCTTTGGTGGTCAGGGTGGCATGAATACTGAATACAACAGCGCGGTATGGCGCAACTTCACCCCGCCCGGCGCACCGCCTATGTTTCAGGGCTCCTCACCCACGGGCGTGGATCTGATACAGGCATTTCTGGGCGTCAGCTACGGCAGGAAGCTCAATGACCGGCATGCGGTCGCCGTGATGCCGGTGATCGCAATCCAGCGATTCGAGGCCTATGGGCTGGAACCCTTCCGTGGAATCTCCATCGCTCCCGACAAGGTCACCAATAACGGCTATGACTGGTCATGGGGCGGCGGATTGCGCGTAGGCTGGCTCTGGCAGGCCACTGATGATCTGAATATTGGCGCCTCCTACCAGACCCGCTTGTGGATGACCGACTTCGATGACTATGCAGGACTGTTCGCTGAAGGCGGCGGTTTCGACATGCCGCCGGTACTGGACCTGGGCTTTGCCTATGATTTCAACGCTGACTGGACGCTGTCCGTCAACTACCAGCATATCTGGTTCGAGGAGATTGATACCCTGGGCAATCCTGCGGATCTACTGATGGTCCCGGGGGTTCCGGTGCTTGGCACTGATGATGGTCTCGGCTTCGGCTGGAAGGACCAGGACGTCATCAAAGTGGGGCTGCGCTGGAAATACAGCCCGGATCTCACGCTGCGCGCCGGTTACAGCCACGGCACCGAAGTGGTACCCGGCAACCAGGCGTTGTTCAACGTACTGGCGCCAGCGGTGGTGCAGGATCACTTTACCCTGGGGTTCAGCAAGAAGCTGAATTCCGACAGCGATTTCCACCTCTCCTTCATGTATGCACCCGAGAAGAAGGTGCACGGGCAGAATCCCAACACAGGCCCCCAGACCGGCCATCTATATATGAGCCAGTGGGAGGTCGAAGTGGGCTGGAAATTCTAGTGCTCCTTCAACGTGACATCCTGCCGCGCAACGCCTCTGTGACCTCCATGCGCCCTGGACAGAAGGCCCGCTTCAGTACCGGAATGGCATTTTCCGGCTGAGCGCCACCGCACATGAAGATATCAAAGGCGGCATAATCACGTTCAGGCCAGGTATGCACGCTGATATGTGACTCGGCAAGAACGGCCACACCGGAGATGCCGCCTCCGGCTGAGAAGCGGTGCAGATGCAGATGCAGCAGCGTGGCCCCGCAGGCCTCCACACACTGGCGCATCGCCGTCTCGATGCAGTTGCTGTCATCGAGATGTCTGGCATCCCAGAAGTCCAGCAGCAGGTGGATGCCGGCATGCTCATCAGCCTGACGGGGATTAGCCAGGTCGTCCGGGTGCTTCCCGGCCCCGGCGGGGACAATTCTCAACATTGTTGCCTCTTCAGTCACTCAGGATGCTCTGCTCAGGTCGCTAGCCCTCTTCCTCAGGCTTCCAGCTCCTCGCTCGGCCAGGCTGTCAATACAGCCTTGACCAGGGTGCCCAGTGGAATGGCGAAAAAGACGCCCCAGAACCCCCATAGACCGCCAAACACCAGGATCGAGACGATGATCGCCACCGGGTGCAGATTCACGACCTCCGAGAACAGCAGCGGAACCAGCACATTGCCGTCAAGCGCCTGGATCACAAGATAGGTCAAAGTCAGGCCGCCAAAAGCGCCGCCCCAGCCCCATTGGAACCAGGCGACCAGCAACACCGGCAGGGTCACCACCGCAGCCCCGATATAGGGGATGATCACGGAGAGGCCGACAAGCACCCCCAGCAGCAGCGCATAGTTCAAACCGAACAGCGAGAAGACGGCATAACTCACCGAGCCGACAATCAGCACCTCCCAGAACTTGCCGCGGACATAGTTGGCGATCTGCATATCCACATCGATCCAGACCTGGTCCGCGATGCCGCGATCCTTGGGAAAAAAGCGCAACAACCACTGGATGATCAGCGTCTTGTCCTTCATGAAAAAGAACACCAGCAGCGGCACCAGGATCAGGTAGACCAGCAGGGTGATAATGCCGACGACAGATGACGCAGTGGTCGAGAGGATCTTCTGACCGGCCAGGGCAATCTCGTTTTTGATCACGGTAATCAAGCGTGTGATCTGATCCGCCGTGACCAGGTCGGGATAGAGTTCCGGCAGGCGCATCAGGCTTTGTTGACCACTTGAGACCATATAGGGGAGCTGCTGGACCAGTTCCGTCAGCTGACTGGAGGCCAGCGGCAGGACGCCAAACAGGATCAACGTAACGAACAGCACAAAAGTGAAAAAGACAATAATGACGGCCAGCAGCCGCGGCAGGTGATAGTGCTCGAGAACGCCGACGACGCCCTCGAGCAGATAGGCGATGACCACGCTTGCGAGCACCGGCGCCAGCATATCGCCAAAAAACAGGATGACGGTAAAACCAACTATCAGCGCCAGGATCAGGGCGACGACC
>JBDLII010000189.1:0-3508 GCA_039714995.1 Pseudomonadota bacterium | reverse complement strand
TTAGAGATTGCTTCGTCGCAATGCTCCTCGCAATGACGATTCATTCAGAGCCTCCCTAGTGCAACAGGCTGAACATGCGGCCGCGGTACCTGGCGGCGATGGGATGCTCGCCGAGAATGTCGAAAACCTGGATCATCGCCTTACGGGCGGCATCCTCGCCATAGCCGCGATCCTTCTGCAGCAGGATCAGCAGTTGATCCAGCGCCGCCTCCAGCTGGTTATGCATCACCAGCTGCGCCGCCAGCTGGTAGCGCGCCTCGCTGTTGCCGGCATCGGCAGCGATGATTTTTTCCAGCTCCTCCAGTGAAGGCGCATTGATTGTGACCTCGTCGAACACGATCTGCGCCCGCATCGCTGCAACCTCCGGTTTCTGCTGCTCATCCTTCGGCAGGGAGTCCAGCGCCTGCTGCGCCGCTTCGCTTTCGCCGATGCTGGCTTTGAGCTGTGCGAAGGCGACGATAGCGCGGGGATTGGATGGATCATCATTCAATGCAAGCCCGATCAGAGAGGCAGCGGCATCGGCATCACCCTGCAGCAGTTTCTGCTGCGCCTGTTCGAGCAGATTATCAGATTCGCGTGGGATGTGCTTGTCGAGAAAAGCGCGGATCTGCTCCTCTGGCAGGGCGCCGGTAAACTCATCGGCCTGCTGGCCGTTGACGAACAGCTTGCAGGCGGGAATGCTGCGAATCTGGAACTGGGCTGCCAGCTCCTGCTGCTCCTCGGTATTGATTTTCGCCAGCAGGAATTTACCCTGGTAGGCAGTGGCCAATTTTTCCAGAACAGGCGTCAGCATTTTGCAGGGCTGGCACCACTCGGCCCAGAAGTCGACCAGAACCGGCTGCTGCAGCGAGCCTTCAAGGATCAGCGACTGAAAATTTTCAGCCGTGACTTCAATCACATAGGGGGATTCAGACATGACAAAACCGGGAAACTGTGTGAACGATGATGAGCTTCTTCTGAGAATCATAAATTAACCACAGATGCACACAGATAAACACAGATATTTTTTTATAAATCTGTGTTTATCTGTGTGCATCTGTGGTTCAAGATCTTTTTTCGAGTCTCGTCATTGCGAGCGGAGCGTGGCAATCCCGGGCAGATTGCCGCGTCGCTGAGGCTCCTCGCAATGACGAATGAGTCTTAAAACTCGCCGGCAGCCCCTTTTTGCATCACATCGAGGATGATTTCCCTGACGTTTTTGGCTTCGGCGAGCAGATCATCAGGGAGGGTCCTGCCGCCTTCGATCATCATGTCCATATTCAGCGCATAGAGCCAAACCTGTCCATCCTTGTCCTCGACCATGGAGATGCGGCAGGGGAGATAGGCGGCAAAAGCGCCGCTGAAATTCACCATTTTCATTGCCACGAGCGGATCGCAGTACTGGTAGATTTTCAGAAAAGGCTGCTTTTCACCGGTCATCAACTCGACCTGCTCCGAGAGCGGCAGCACACCGACATTCTTGATGTTGTGCGCGTTGGCGACTGATTCCATGGCATCCTGGGCATCTTCCCAGCTGACGTCCTCTTCGAGCGGGAATTTCCACACAGTGGCATCAGCAGAATTGCCTGACTCCTTGAGTTTCTCCCACATGGTGAGATAGACATCCTTGGCGCCGGGGTCCAGCTGTTTGAAGGCGGCGATCTCGGGAGCAACTTTTCCGTAGAAAAAGATGCCGCAGACAATGGCTATGACGCCGACCAGGGCGAGCAGGTTACGCAATAATGACATATTGATCCTCCGGATAGATGTTGTATTCTCACAAATTTCTTATAGGAACGCATGATACGCGATTCAAAGCCTTGAGGAAAATCAATTCGCCGGATAGGATTTTCTTATGTTTGGCGTTGTGCTTACTTATTTCCCTGTGGTGGACAAGGGGAGTAGCATCCCGATACCTCTTAAAACAGGAGTCTCAGATGACTACAGAATTATTGATTATCCTGGCAGCCGCGGTGGCGGCCCTGGCTTACGGCGGGTTGTCGATCCGCTGGCTGTTGGCAAAACCGGAAGGTGATGGCGAGATGAAGGCCATTTCAAGCGCCGTGCAGGAGGGTGCATCCGCCTATCTGAAGCGCCAATATACTGCGATTAGCGTCGTTGGCGTGGTGTTGCTTGTTGTGATCGGCATTTTTCTCGGTATTCCGATGGCGGTTGGTTTTGCCATTGGCGCCATTCTCTCCGGTGCGGCCGGCTTTATCGGTATGAATATTTCGGTGCGCGCCAACAGCCGGACTGCCGAGGCGGCCAAGTCGGGCATGTCGCCGGCGATGGATATCGCTTTTCGCGGCGGCGCAATTACCGGCATGCTGGTCGTTGGACTGGGTCTGCTGGGCGTTGCCGGCTACTATACCGTCTTGCAGATGATGGGTGTAGAGGATGCCCTGCATCCGCTGGTCGGACTGGCGTTTGGCGGTTCATTGATCTCGATTTTTGCACGGCTCGGCGGCGGCATCTTCACCAAGGGCGCCGATGTCGGCGCCGATATCGTCGGCAAGGTCGAGGCCGGCATCCCCGAGGACGACCCCCGCAACCCGGCGGTTATTGCCGACAATGTCGGTGACAATGTCGGTGACTGCGCCGGTATGGCGGCCGACCTGTTCGAGACCTATGCGGTGACCGTGGTTGCGACCATGCTGCTTGGTGGCCTGCTGCTGAAAGATGCCGGCAACGCTGCCATCATCTATCCATTGATGCTGGGCGCCGTATCCATTTTCGCCTCTATCGTTGGGCTCTTCGCAGTGAAACTGCCCGAAGGCAGCACCAATGTCATGGGCGCGCTCTATCGCGGCCTGATCGTGGCCGGCTTGCTCTCCGCAGCAGGTTTCTACGGCGTGACAGAGTGGCTGATGGGCGACAATGCAGAGTATTCCAGCATGGCGCTGTTTGGTTCGGCACTGATCGGCCTGGCATTGACCGGCGCGATGGTAGTCATCACCGAGTACTACACCAGCACCGAGTATGGGCCGGTGAGGCATATCGCCGAAGCATCCACCACCGGCGACGGCACCAACGTCATTGCCGGCCTCGGCGTCTCGATGAAATCAACGGCGATTCCTGTACTGATGGTGTGCCTCTCGATCTGGGGAGCCTTCGAGCTTGCCGGTCTCTATGGCATTGCCATTGCAGCTACTGCCATGCTCTCCATGACCGGCGTCATCGTGGCGCTCGACGCCTACGGTCCGATCACCGACAATGCAGGCGGCATTGCCGAGATGGCCGAGATGGACGAGAGTGTACGTGCTATCACCGACCCGCTGGATGCCGTCGGCAACACCACCAAGGCGGTTACCAAGGGTTATGCGATCGGTTCCGCGGGACTGGCCGCGCTGGTGCTCTTTGCCGACTATACACATGGTCTTCATGCACAGGGGATTGCAACATCTTTCGACCTCTCCAATCATATGGTGATTATTGGCCTCTTCATCGGCGGCCTGGTTCCCTATCTGTTCGGCGCCATGGCGATGGAAGCCGTAGGCCGTGCGGCCGGCGGCATCGTCAACGAGGTGCG
>JBDLII010000188.1:0-3567 GCA_039714995.1 Pseudomonadota bacterium | reverse complement strand
GTGCGTCTGGGCGTCAAGACTTCCGGCTGTTCAGGGATGGCATATGTCATCGAGTTTGTCGACGAGGCCAACGACGATGACGCGATCTTCGAAGATCACGGCGTCAAGGTTATCATCGACAAGAAGAGCCTGCTCTATCTCGACGGCACCGAGCTCGATTTTGCCAAAGAGGGCCTCAACGAAGGTTTCAAGTTCAACAATCCCAACGCCAAGAACGAGTGCGGCTGCGGTGAGAGTTTTACGATATAACCTGAACCAATAATGAGAGGCAGGGCAGGGTGCACTAAGCGGAGCACATTGCACCTTTTTGTCTAAACGCTGAATTTTCGCGGTCAGAAGACTGCTCCTACAGGTACAGGCAGTGTAGGAGCGGTCTTCTGACCGCGATTGAAAAGAGATTTCAACCTGCCCGGTTGCACGGGCTTACCGAGTCATTCCCATCAACCTACACATGCCACGGAAGATGCGCTTCGCAAGCTCAGCACACCCTCCACAAGTTCACACTCCTGATGCTTGATCTGTCGAAAAACTACTTCGAGTTGTTTGGCATGCCTGTTGGCTATGTCATTGATATACAAAAAGTACAAAAACGTTACCGCGACCTGCAGCGGGTCGTGCACCCCGATCGGTACGTGAACGCAACAGAGCAGGAGCAGCGCCTTGCCCTGCAGGGAGCAGCCTACATCAATGAAGCCTTCGAAACCCTCAAGGACCCGCTGCGCCGTGCCCAGTATCTGCTGACGCTGCACGACGTCGATTTTGATCCGGAAACGGAGACCACCACCGATACCGGTTTTTTGATGGAGCAGCTGGAATTGCGCGAAGAGCTCTCTGAAATTCCCCGTCAGGCAGAGCCTTTGGAAGCCGCCACCAGGTTCATGGAGCGTGTCAGCACCATGTTCAACCGCCTCATCAGCAGCATCGCCATCGATTTCGAGATGCCCGACGCAAAACAGCTCGAGGAGGCGCGTGAAAAGGTCAGAAAAATGCAGTTTCTGAAAAAACTCCATGCCGAGGCCGAGGCGGCCGAAGCCCGGCTGGAAGAGGAGGCGATGCTCTGATGGCGCTGCTGCAGATCTCTGAACCTGGCGAGGCGCAGGCGCCGCACGAACACCGGCTTGCCGCCGGCATCGATCTGGGCACGACCAACTCACTGGTTGCGACGGTGCGCAGCGGCCAGCCGGACACGCTTGCCGACAATCACGGAGAGCACCTGCTGCCATCCGTCGTGGCCTACGCGGAGTCCGGCATCCTAGTCGGCGCCGAGGCGCAGCAGCAGCACACCCTGGACCCGCACAACACCATCGGCTCCATCAAGCGCCTGATGGGACGCGGCGTCGATGATCTGCGTTCACTGGGCGACGAGCTTTCCTGGAAGTTCGTCGCAACAGACTCTGCCGTACCGCGCATCCAGACGCGCCGCGGCAACGTCACGCCGGTCGAGGTGTCGGCGGAGATCCTCAGGGTGCTGCAGCGGCGCGCCGAGGAGAGTCTCGGCGGCGCACTGAGCGGCGTCGTCGTGACCGTGCCGGCCTATTTCGATGATGCCCAGCGGCAGGCCACCAAGGATGCCGCCAGCCTCGCCGGCCTCAATGTATTTCGCCTGCTGAACGAGCCCACTGCGGCAGCGATCGCCTACGGACTGGACAGGGATGCCGACGGCATCCATGCCATCTATGACCTGGGCGGCGGCACCTTCGATATCTCGATACTGCGTCTGAACCGGGGCGTCTTCGAGGTGATGGCGACAGGCGGTGATTCGGCGCTGGGCGGTGATGACATCGACCACGCCATCGCACAGTGGATCATCCAGCAGGCAGGCATCGAAGAGGTGGATGCCGTGCTGGAGCGCCAGCTGTTGCAGACGGCGCGCTCGATGAAGGAGTCGCTGACGCAGAATGACTCCGTCAGCATCTCCATCAGCAGCACCGGCTGGCAGGGTGAGCTCGACCGCGCTGCCTTTCACCAGCTGGTCGATCCGCTGATTCGCAAAACCATCGTCGCCTGCCGCCGGGCGCTGCGGGACGCAGGCGTTTCCGCGGACGACATCGAGGACGTCGTGATGGTCGGTGGCTCGACCCGCGTCCCGCGCGTGCGCGAACTGGTGGGTGAATTCTTTGGACGCGAACCGCTGGTGGACATCGACCCCGACAGGGTGGTCGCCATCGGCGCCGCCATCCAGGCCGACATGCTTGCCGGCAACAAGCCCGACGAGGAGATGCTGCTGCTGGACGTGACGCCGCTGTCGCTGGGCATCGAAACGATGGGCGGGCTGGTTGAAACCATCATCCCGCGCAATACGACGATTCCGGTGGCGCGCGCCCAGGAGTTCACGACCTTCAAGGATGGCCAGAGCGCCATGGCGGTGCATGTCGTCCAGGGCGAACGTGACCTGGTCACCGACTGCCGCTCGCTGGCGCGGTTTGAACTGCGCGGCATCCCGCCGATGGTTGCCGGCGCCGCTCGCATCCGCGTCAGCTACCAGATCGACGCCGATGGCCTGCTCAGCGTGGAGGCCGAAGAACAGACGCAGCACGTCAATGCCAGTATTGAGGTCAAACCCTCCTACGGGCTGGCTGACAACGAGATTGCAGACATGCTGCGCGCCTCGATGGAGCATGCCGAGGAGGACGTCAAACTGCGTCTGCTGCGCGAGCAGCAGGTCGAGGCCAGGCGCGTCATCGAGGCGCTGACTGCTGCATTGGCAAAGGATGGAGAACAGCTGTTGAATGATGAAGAGCGCAAGGTGATCGATGCAGCCTTGTTACAGCTGCAGCAACTTGCCGATGGTGACGATGCCGCGGCAATCGAGCAGGGCATTAAATCCCTGGAGCAGCGCTGCGACTTCTATGTCGAGCGGCGCATGAACAGCAGCATCCACGACGCGATGGCCGGCCACAACATTCACGAATTCGAAACATTGGAAGAGTCATGACCCAGCTGATTTTCCTGCCCAACGAAGAGCACTGTCCCGAAGGGGTGGTCATCGAGGCGGAACCCGGCACGACAATCTGTGATGCGGCGCTGGAACACGGCATCGAGATCGAGCACGCCTGTGAGAAATCCTGCGCCTGCACCACCTGCCACGTCATCGTGCGCGAGGGTTTCGACTCGCTGGAGGAGTCCAGCGAGACCGAGGATGACATGCTCGACAAGGCGTGGGGCCTGGAACCCGAATCCCGCCTCAGCTGTCAGGCCGTCATCGCCGACGAAGACCTTGTCATCGAGATCCCCAAGTACACAATCAATATGGTCTCGGAAAATCACTAGAGGACAACCTATGTCTCTTACCTGGCTGGATACCCTCGATATCGCCATAGAGCTGGATGAAACCCATCCGGATACCGATCCTGAACATGTCAACTTTGTCGATCTGCGCGACTGGATTCTGGCGCTGCCAGACTTCGATGACGACCCCGCGCACGTCGGCGAAAAGATCCTCGAAGCCATCCAGATGGCCTGGATCGAAGAACGGGAATGACTCTCTGATTTCAGGAGGCCGCTGAACTCGCAGGGTGCAATAAACACAGCGCATTGCACCGCACGGATACCTGCAGAATCGGTATC
>JBDLII010000187.1:0-3639 GCA_039714995.1 Pseudomonadota bacterium | reverse complement strand
TGGCGACCAAGAAGGTCTTTCGTCTGCGCGCCGATCTCAACACCTATCCGAAGTTTTTCTACTTCATGGACTAAGGGGACATCACGTGAAACGCTTTATCCAATTCGTATTCGATTTCCTGCGCGCCGGCTTCAGCGGCGGCATCATGTTCTGGGGCTGGATGCTGTTCCTGGCCTTTTTCATCATGCTGTGGGGTTATGGTGAGTATGTGCAGCTTGCCAACGGCATGATCGTCACCAATCTCAACGACCAGGTCAGCTGGGGACTCTACCTGGCCAACTTTGTTTTCATGGTCGGCGTGGCCGCTGCGGCCGTGACCGTCGTGTTTCCCGCCTATGTCTACAAGCACAAAGAGCTGCACAAGATCGTCGTGCTCGGGGAGATGCTGGCCATCGCCGCGGTGGTCATGTGTCTGCTGTTCGTCACAGCCCACATGGGGCGGCCCGACCGGCTCTGGCACATCTTCCCGGTCATCGGGATTTTCAACTGGCCCCACGCCATGTTGACCTGGGACGTACTGGTCCTGACCGGTTATCTTGCGCTTAATGTCGTCGGCGGCTTCTACTATCTGTATAAAAAATACACAGGCAAACCGGTGAACAAGCTCTTCTACCTCTCCATCGTCTATATCGCCATCGTGTGGGCACTGAGCATCCATACGGTGACGGCCTTTCTGATCAACACCATGCCGGCGCGGCCCATGTGGTTTCATTCGATGATGCCGATCAAGTTCATCACCACCGCCTTCGCCGCCGGTCCATCGCTGATCATCATCGTCTTCCTGCTGGTGCGCAAGTTCACGCCGTTGAAGATCGCGGACGAGGCATTTCATATGCTCTCCCAGATCGTC
Organism: Pseudomonadota bacterium; assembly: GCA_039714995.1. GTDB lineage: Bacteria > Pseudomonadota > Gammaproteobacteria > Chromatiales > Chromatiaceae > Sva-25. Next base: position 2,789 of record JBDLII010000187.1, on the reverse strand, counting down.
ACCTGGTGTCTCGGCATCGCCCTGTTCCTGACCATGTCGGAGGTCGTCACCGAACTCTACCCCAGCACCGAGCACTCCCACGGGCTTAAGTACCTGATGTTCGGTCACCATGGGCTCAATGCACTGGTTCCCTTCTTCTGGACCGCAATGGTGTTGATGATCGGCTCCTTCATCCTGCTGCTGATCCCCCGTGTCAGAAAGAACCTGGCGCTGCTGCCCTTTATCTGCATCGGGCTTTTTATCGGCATCTGGATAGAAAAGGGCATGGGCCTGATGCTTCCGGGCGTTATCCCGACACCCATCGGTGAATTCGCCGAATACACCCCCAGCAATATCGAGCTCATGGTCGTCGGCGGTGTCTGGGCCATCGGTTTCTTTGTTCTGACCGTGCTGATCAAGGGGGCCGTCGGCGTCATGCTCGGCGATGTCCGCTACGAGGAAACGGCCAGGAGCAAGGTTCAAGGTAAACAAGCAGATGCGATTGCAACCTGATGCGGCAATCAACGATCAATCAGGTGTGACCGGCGGTTACGCTGACTCCACAGAATTCAGGAGAGAAAAACGATGATTAGCTATCGAATGTTTGCACCGTTCATGGGGCTGTGCCTGTTGGCGGCGGCTTCAACAGCCGCAGTGAATGAGAATGAGGTGCAGGATGGCAAAGAGTGCTTCGAAAGCAGAAAGGAGCTGAGCCGGATTCAGCAACGCGAGCTTGAACCGGGTGTGACCAATGTCAAGTGCTCACCCACTACAAGCGGCGTTCTGTTCTGGAGCGACCCCTTCGACGGCACCATCCCGATGGGCGACATGCCGGTCGAGGCGGACTACTCCCATGAAGAGGCTGTCGTCAAACCGCGCGAGCCGCAGATCGACAGAAACAAACTGTTGACGATCTGTTCCATGGCCTGTCACAACGGCGAATATGTCCCCTACCCCGAGAACAAACTGCCGCGCCCGCTGACGATGCACAAGGATATCGTGCCGGATTCCATGCAGCTGAAACATGGCAAAGATGCAATCTGGTGTCTGGACTGCCACCATGCGGCCACACGCACCAAACTGATCGATCACTTCGGCAACGAGATCAGCTTCAATCAGCCGCAGAAAGTGTGTGGAAAGTGCCACGGCCAGGTCTATCGCTCCTGGCGAAACGGCATCCACGGAAAGCGCATCGGGATGTGGAACAAGGGTGGAAAAAAGCGCTGGTGGGTCTGCACCGAATGCCACAACCCTCACGACGTGGAGCATGGCGACAGAAACTCGGGCTTCGCCCAGCTTGATCCGGAGCCTGCGCCGATACTGCCGAAGGGCATGACCAATGCCGATCATGAACGCGGGCACGGCCAGGACCATGGCGGGAATACACACTAAAAGGACAGCACATCCTATACAGGCTTGAACAATGCCAGGGGTTGTTGAGAAGTTACTTTTATACTTTATTTCAAACAATGAGATATGCCGCCGATAACAGCGGTCGTCTTTACGCAGAGGAGCACAATGACAAGTTTTCAACTCAAAGAACACGCCCGACAAGAGGCGTTCGAGATCATCTGGGAATCCCAGATCAATGCAGTATTTGCCGATGTCGCCGCGGCCTACGACAGAGCCAATGACTATGCCAGCCTGGGGCTACTGAAGGGGCTGCGACGCCGCTTCATCGCCACCATCGATGTCGAGCCGGGCCAGCGGGTGCTCGATGTCTGCGCCGGAACCAATGTCATCGGCATCGAATTACTGAAGAAGCAGCCAGAGCTCGATGTCTATGCTGTCGATCGCAGCGACGCCATGCAGCAGGTCGGTAAGGAGCGTGCCACGCGGCAGGGTTTCGATATCAAGGGACGCATCTGTGACGTGCACCAGTTGCCCTTCCCTGACAACCACTTTGATGTCGTGACCCTGCAGTACGCGACACGCCACCTGCGGGTTATCGATGTCTTCACCGAGATCAACCGGGTTCTGAAACCCGGCGGGAATTTTTATCATTTTGATATGCTGCGGCCAGGCAACAAGTTCATCGAAGAGGCCTACTGCCTCTATCTGAAAGGCTGTCTCAAGACGATCTCCTGGGCCATCCGCTCCGGACCGGACGCCGTCGCCTGCTGTGACTATTTCGTCGATGCCATCCGCCTGTTCTACTCAACAGAGGAGCTTTCCCGCCTGCTTTCGGACCTGGGTTTTTACGATGTCCGCGGCCACTCGTTGCTCGGTGGCACTGTCGCTATGCACAAGGCATGCAAAGCATAGATAGATTAAGAGGTTAACGCAATGACGACTCATAAGAGAGTGTTCACGGCTATTGGGGTCATCGCCGCATCCCTGCTGGCCAATCAGGCGCAGGCGCTCGATGGCGCCGGTCTGTATACGGAGCGTACCTGCATCGCTTGCCATGGCGCTGAAGGCAAGGTTCCTGTCATGTCCGAATATCCGAAGATCGCGGGTCAGAACGCGCCCTACATGCTGGCCCAGATGAAGGATATCAAGAACGGCGTACGCAACAACGCCCACGCCGTGGCGATGAAAAACGTGATGCATCTGATCAGCGACGAAGAGATGGCCGCCGTCGCCGAATGGCTTGCCAGCCTGCCCGAATAAGACCGGGTTGCTGTCAGTCGGCCCACAGAGTGTCCGTCAGTGCGATGATCTGTGCATAGTAGTCTTCACGCTCCAGGCCCAGTAGAGTGGAGCCGAAGAGTTCCGCATCGTCTGCGGTTGCCAGATCGCCATAGTTGACCAGCACCGACTGGTAGAGGATCAATGCCGGCAGGACATCGGGGCGATCCTCGAAGTGC
>JBDLII010000186.1:0-3662 GCA_039714995.1 Pseudomonadota bacterium | reverse complement strand
AATCTCATCTATGTAAATCAATAGGTTGGAGATTGCTTCGTCGCTACGCTCCTCGCAATGACAATTCATTCAGAGCTTTCATGCAAATTTATCTACCGAGGTTGAATATTGCTGGGATCAAGTCTTACCCGGACCCGGACGATGCATGCAGAGCGTTCCCTGCAGAACTCAGCAACTGTTGTTTTAATTTAACAGGCAGCTGCTTGATGGCATATTCACGCCGCAGGGCGTCACCATGACTGGCGGCAGGTTCGCAGTAGACCAGCTCTACCGGTAGTTTTGAACGTGTATACTTTGACGCCTTCCCCTCGTTGTGCTTCGTCACACGCACCTCGACATCGATGGCAACACCGGTGTAGAGGCTGTCATCCGCGCACCTGAGCATATAGACGCTCCACTGCGGCATCACCAATCCTGTCTGGCCTGCGCCATGTGCAGCACCAGGTCCACCATCTCCACGGCAGAGCCGATATAGGGAGCAATATCAATCACGCACTCCGGGCATTGCTCACGCGCCCTGGCGACTTCCGCCGGAATATCCTCTGTTACGTGACGGCCGGCGGAGAGAAAATAGGGCATTACCGTCACCTCGTCGGCACCGCGCTCGACGGCAGCGAGGATGCCGGCCGGAATCGAGGGCTCGGCGAGTTCCAGAAATGCCGCCGAAACATCATCGAAATCGTTCCGTTTGTGGATCGACAGCCGCTGGGCCAGCCGTCTGACCTCCTCGTTCGATGCTTCACGGCGGCTGCCATGGGAAACCAGGATGAGCGCTCTTCTGATACCGCCGGTCATGCCAAGCTCCGGGAAACCACTTCGTGCACATCTTTCGAGAGTCCCGCGGTGGCGAGAATGCGCTGCAGCTGGTGCTTCATCAGCTGCTGGCGCCGGTCATCGAAACGCCGCCAGCGGCTCATCTGGCGAATCAGCCGCGCTGCGATCTGGGGATTGCTGCCGTCGAGTTGCAACACCACCTCGGCCAGCAGTTGATAACCCTCGCCGTCAACGCGATGAAACTGTACAGGGTTGGCTCCCGCAAAGGCACCGACCAGCGATCTGACCCGGTTGGGGTTGTCCAGCGTGAACGCCGGATGCCGCATCAGCTCCCTGACCCGCTGACAGGTCGCATCACCGGCAGAGATTGCCTGCACGCTGAACCACTTGTCCATCACCAGCTGCTCGCTGCTCCAGCGCTGTTCAAAATCGGCCAGCAGGGCGCCGCTCTCGCTCCAGTCGCGATGTACAACCAGCGACAGTGCGGCCATCACGTCCGTCATATTGTGCTGTCGAGCATACTGCTCCAGGACCAGGGCGCGCGACTCGTCATCACCGAGGTGGGAGAGATAGCCCAGCGCCAGGTTTCCCAGCGCCCTCCCTGCAATCGAGGCGTGGCTGCTGTCGTAGTCGCCGCGCTGCTGATGCCGTGCATGGACAAGCAGCAAGTCATCACGCAGGGCGGCTGCAACCTCCGCCACTAAACGCTCCCTGGCGTGATGAATCGCGTCCACTGCGACAACCTCCATGTGATCGCCGACATAGCTCTCGGAGGGGAGCATGAGCACCTCGGAGAGCAGTTCGGGATCGGATTGCTCATCCACGAGCGCCCTCCTCACCGCCTCCAGGTAGCCGTCCGGCAACGGCGAAGCGGCATCCGCAACCCGCTCCAGCAAAATCCGCAAGTGCAGCATCTGCGCCGCATCCCAGCGGCTGAAGCCGTCACTGTCATGCGCCATCAGAAACATCAGTTCGTCGTTGCTGTAGTCATACTCCAGCTTGACGGGAGCGGAGAAACCGCGCAGCAGCGACGGCACGGGTTCATCCTTCAACCCGGTAAAAAGGAAGGCCTCTTCAGGTTCTTGCAGTTCCAGCACCCTCGTCGTCGCTGTTTGCGGCTGCTCGCCCTTTAGCGTCAATGGCTGATCCCTGCCTTCGGCATCCAGCAGGCCGATGGCGAAAGGGATGTGAAACGGCTGCTTGTGCTGCTGTCCCGGCGTCGCCGGACAGGATTGCTGCACCCGCATTTGACAGCTGCCGCTGTGCGGATCATAGCTGGTGGAGACACGCAGCCGCGGTGTGCCCGCCTGGGAGTACCAGCGCCGGAAGCGGCCGAGATCCCTGCCGCTGGAGTCCTCCATGCAGCGCGCGAAATCCTCCGTGGTGACGGCCTCGCCGTCGTGGCGCTCGAAGTAGAGGTCCATGGCCCGGCGAAACCCCTCGGGGCCCAGCAGGTTGGCCTGCATACGCACCACCTCGGCGCCCTTCTCATAGACCGTCAGGGTGTAGAAGTTGTTGATTTCGATATAGGAGTCCGGGCGCACCGGATGCGCCATCGGACCGGCATCCTCGGCAAACTGGTGGGCGCGCAGCATGCGCACGTCCTGGATGCGCTTGACGCTGCGCGAGCCCATGTCCGCCGAGAACTCCTGGTCGCGGTAGACGGTCAGACCCTCCTTCAGGCTCAGCTGGAACCAGTCGCGGCAGGTGATGCGGTTGCCGGTCCAGTTGTGAAAATATTCATGCGCCACCACGCCCTCGATCGCCTGGTAGTCCCTGTCCGTCGCTGTGGCCGGATTTGCCAGCAACAGCTTGGCATTGAAGATATTGAGCCCTTTGTTCTCCATCGCCCCCATGTTGAAGTCATTGACGGCAACGATGATAAAGATGTCGAGATCGTATTCGCGTCCGTAGCGCTGCTCATCCCAGCGCATGGCCGCTTTCAGTGAACGCATCGCAAAATCGCATTTGCCGATGTTGTGCGGCTCGGAGTAGATGCGCAGCGCGATGTCACGGCCGGATGCCGTGGTAAAACTCTCCTCCAGCAACGCAAGATCACCTGCGACCAGTGCGAACAGGTAGGCCGGCTTCAGGAAGGGATCCTCCCACGTCACGCGGTGACGTCCCCCGGGGAGCACTTCGGCATCCCGTGGATTGCCATTGGAGAGCAGCACCGGAAATTGCCCGGCATCAGCCTCGATGGTCGTGGTAAAGCGGGCCATTACATCGGGACGGTCGATGTAGTAGGTAATGCGGCGGAAGCCCTCCGCCTCGCACTGGGTGCAGTAGAGGCCATTGGAGAGGTAGAGCCCCTCCAGCGCCTTGTTATGCTGCGGCGCCAGCTCAACCTCGCTCTCCAGCACGAAGCGATCCGGCAGAGAGTGGATGCGCAGGCCGTTACTCTCCAGCTGATACCGATCCTCTTCCAGGGGAATGCCATCGAGCGCAAGCGAGAGCAGCTTCAGCTCCTCGCCGTCGAGCCACAGGGATTCATTCGCGTCAGCCTCGGGGTGGCGTCTCATCACCAGGCGGGAACGCACCAGTGTGACGCTCTCCCTGAGAGCGAAATAGAGATCGACGCTGTCGATAAGAAAGGCGGAGGGACGGTAGTCCTTCAGGTAGACGGTATTCGGTGAAGCGTGTTTGGACATGGAAATGTGTATCTCGATTGAATCAATAATAATGTTTTAACCACAGATGAACACAGATGCACACAGATATTCTTATTTTGTAACTGTTCAGCACCTTGTCATTTCAGCTGACAAGTCACTGCTATTGGGTGTATCTGCAGGAAACGTCGGAGGCATGGATGCCGACGCGAGCCTACGTCATACATGGATGTATCAGTGTCGCGTGAGGCACGATGCCGGAAGCGACCATGGAGGTAT
>JBDLII010000185.1:0-3684 GCA_039714995.1 Pseudomonadota bacterium | reverse complement strand
CTTGCCGTCCGACTCCCACTTGACGCCATGCTCGGCATCCTCGCCGGCGCGGCGGCTGACCAGGGTAACGCGGTCGGCGACGATATAGGCGGAGTAGAAGCCAACGCCGAACTGGCCGATCAGGCGGCTGTCCTCATCGCTGTCGCCCGACATCGATTCAAGAAATGCCCTGGTGCCTGAACGCGCGATGGTGCCGATGTTCGCAGCCACCTCGTCACGGTTCATGCCGATGCCGTTGTCTGAGATCGTCAGGGTGCGGTTCTCCTTGTCGATGTTGACGCGGATCGAGAGATCGGCATCGCCTTCATAGAGCGCATCATCGGAGAGCGCTTCGAAACGCAATTTCTCGGCGGCGTCCGAAGCATTGGAGATCAGCTCGCGCAGGAAAATCTCCTTGTTCGAGTAGAGTGAGCGGATCACCAGATTCAGAATCTGTGATACTTCGGTCTGGAATTGTTGTGTCTCCTGGTGCGCGTCAACGGTCATGGTGTGGGTGTCTCCAAAATACGATGTGAATGATAACTCTCAATAATTCCGAGCATGTGAGTAGAATGCTATCGCATTTCGATCGCGGTCAGAAGACCGCTCCTACAGCTCTATGTTGCACCAGACGTAGGAGCGGTCTTCTGACCGCGATCAAGCACAGGGTTATTGAGAAGGTATGAATTAATTCCGGCGAATGCCATCGATATTGGGGCATGAATATGCGTTTCAAGCCCTCAATCGAGAGAATCTGCAATCTGCTGCAACGCCTCGAGCGGGTCATCAGCCGCGGTGATCGGACGGCCGATCACCAGGTAGCTCGAGCCTGCGCCGATGGCGTCCCGCGGCGTCATCACGCGCCGCTGGTCGGCGGTGTCGCTTCCGGCGGGACGGACTCCCGGCGTCACCAGCAAAAACTCATCACCCAGGCCGGAGCGCAGCTGCTGCGCCTCGCGGGGGGAGCAGACCACGCCATGCATGCCGCTGTTTTGCGCCAGGGCGGCCAGGCGGTTCACATTCTCGGCCGCACTGCCTGCAAAGCCGACCTCCGCAAGCTCCTCGTCACCGAGGCTGGTCAGGATGGTGACCGCTATCAACAGCGTTTCCGAGGAGGCCTGGTCGACGGCATCCCGCGCCGCCTGCATCATCCTGCGGCCGCCCGAGGCATGCACGTTGATCATCCACACACCCAGATCGGCTGCCGCGCGGCAGGCGCCGGCAACGGTATTGGGAATGTCGTGAAATTTGAGATCCAGGAAGACATCAAATCCACGCTTCATGCAGGCCTCGACAAAAGCGGGCCCCAGGCGGGTGAACATCTCCTTGCCCACCTTGACCCGGCACAGTCGGGGATCGAGCTTTTCCAGCAGCTCGTAGGCGGGCTGCGGCCGCGGGTAGTCCAGCGCAACGATGATTGGTGATTCCATAATTGATGCTCCTAGTGAGACCACACCTCAGACTAGACGATGCATGAAAGAAATCATTTTCTCTCGCAAAGACGCCAAGACCGCAAAGGTTTTTCTTGGTGAGCTTAGCGTCTTTGCGAGAGTCATTATTGAAATTTGACTCGTTTATAAAGATGCTGAGTGCTCAAGGAATCTTATTGTGTGTCCGTCGGCAGCAGCGTTCCCCAGGAGCGGCAACCCGAGCACTGCCAATGAATCGTCCGCGTCGTAAAGCCGCAGCGGTGGCACAGGTAAGCGGACTGCTTGGCAGCCATGCGTTCGACAAATTGATTGATCGTCGATAAAAACTGCGACTGTTGTTCACCCTGCTCCGCCATACGCAGCGAGATCAATCGATGGATGCCTTTCAGGTTGGGAGAGTTGGCAAGCTCGGCGGTCAAAAATGCAATGGCTGCATCCGCTCCGTCGCTGTTTTCCAGTTCGGCGGCGATCTCCAGCATGACGTGGAGATTCCTCTTGCTCGCATAGATCTCCCGCAGCCACGCGATCCACTCCGACTGCTGCTGTAAGCGCCGGTAGCATTCGGCCATCGGCCGCAGAATCTCTCCGATGAAGTTGGGATGCCGGGAAGCGATCTGCTTGAATCGGTTGATGGCCTCCAGGCAGTCGCCGCGCTTCTCTGACATCCCAGCCATGATCAGCTGCGGACGCAAGGAGAGGGGTGAAACCTCGAGCGCCAGCTGCAGATAGCTCTCGGCCTGAAGGTCATCACCATCGCTGATGGCATTCTCGGCAAGTTCACACAGGAAGTGGGCCTGGTCATCCCCCTCGCCCTTCTCACCGAGCAGGTCCAGACGCTGGCTCACCTCGAGCGATTTTTGCCAATCCTTCTCATGTTGATAGATGATCTTGAGGTTGTTCAGCGCAGGCTGCAGTTTGCGTTTGCTCTCGACCAGCTCCTCGAACAACCCCTCGGCGCGATCCAGCAAACCGGCTTTCATGTAGTCATTTCCCAAGGCCAGCACAGCCTGGGAGCGCTGCTCCGCTGACAGGGTCGGGCGTGCAATCAGATTCTGGTGGATGCGAATCGCCCTGTCGACCTCGCCGCGGCGGCGAAACAGGCTGCCGAGCGCCAGATGCATCTCGACCGTTTCACTGTTGACCTCCAGCATGCTGACAAAAACGTCGATCGCCTTGTCCGGCTGCTCATTGACCAGGTAGTTGAGGCCGCGGTAGTAGGCGGAGTCCATATCCGCCTCGCACTGCCGCTCCTGCTGCTGGCGCATGGAGCGCCTGGCGGCCAGCCAGCCGGAGGCGGCGGCTGCAGGCAGCAGCAGTATCAACAGTTCCATGAATAGAGGTGAAAGTGTGAGGTAAAAGAGGCCATATAGGATGTGTTGAGCTTGCGAAGCGCATCAAGGCAGCGTGCAGAGCGCAATGACCGCAGGGCATTGCGCCGCATGGAAAGAATAGGAGTTTACCTGCGTGTTTGCCAAGATTCCAGAAGTTTCAAGTCTGGTTGGAGCTTCATAGAGGTTCCTATACACTGACCCAAACCACAGATTAAGAGTGAGGAGATTATGTCTGAATTCAAGAATCAAACCATCGTCATTACCGGCGCCGCCGGCAACCTCGGCTCTGCCGCTGCCCGGACGTTTGCCGCGGCGGGAGCCAACGTTGCACTGGCCGGCATCAACGAGGAGCACCTGCGGGAGACACAGGCCACTCTCGCCGGGGAAGCCCCCTCGCTCATCCTGCCTGTCGACCTCGTCGACCCGGAAGCTGTCGCCGTTATGGTCAGTCAGGTCAGGGAGCATTTCGGGCGAATCGATATACTCGCCAATATCGCCGGCGGCTTCACCATGGGTCCCCTGATCCACGAGACCGAAGACAAGGACTGGGATTTCATGATGAATCTGAATCTGCGCACCGTCTTCAACAGCTGCCGGGCCGTCATTCCCGTCATGCTGGAACAGGGCGGCGGCAGGATCATCAATATCTCGGCCCGCGCCGCACGAGAAGGCAAAGCGAAGATGGGCCCCTATTGCGCCTCCAAGGCGGCCGTGATCACCCTCACCGAGACACTCTCGGCAGAGAACAGGGAGAGCGACATCAACATCAACTGCATCCTGCCGGGAACCATCGATACACCGCAAAACCGCGCGGATATGCCGGATGCCGATCACAGCAGGTGGGTGCCGCCGCAGGCGCTGGCCGATGTCATACGGTTCCTGGCGTCGGATGCCGCACGCTGTGTCACAGGCGCGGCGATTCCTGTTTATGGCAAGAGTTAGAG
>JBDLII010000184.1:0-3721 GCA_039714995.1 Pseudomonadota bacterium | reverse complement strand
GAACAGGCGCTGGGGGATTCGGTAGAGAATCTTTTCTCATCTTTTGAAGAGCAGCCGATGGCGTCAGCCTCGGTCGCACAGGTGCATGCGGCAACCCTGCCGGACGGGCGGAATGTTGTAGTCAAGGTGCTGCGTCCGGGTATCGAAAAAATCATCCGCCGCGATGTCGACCTGCTCTTCACCATCGCACGTCTCGCACAGAGATACTCTGCCGACGCACGCCGCATGCGTGCCGTCGAGGTCGTCCAGGAGTATGAAAAGACCATCTTCGACGAGCTGGACCTGATGCGGGAGTCCGCCAATGCCTCCCAGCTGCGGCGCAACTGGGAGGGTTCGGAGATGCTCTATGTCCCGGAAATCTTCTGGGACTATTGCCGCGAGAACGTTATGGTGTTGGAGCGCATCTATGGCACCAGGGTCAGCGATGTGGAGACGCTCAAGGCCCGGGGCGTCAGTATGCGGGTGCTGGGGGTGCGTGGCGTCGAGATCTTTTTTACCCAGGTGTTTCGTGACAACTTTTTCCATGCCGACATGCACCCCGGCAATATCTTTGTCGAGGACAGCGGACGCTATATCTCGGTCGACTTCGGCATCATGGGCACCCTGACGCAGGATGACCAGCGCTACCTCGCGGATAATCTGCTGGCCTTCTTCAATCGTGATTACCGGCGGGTCGCGGAGCTGCATATCGAGTCAGGATGGATCCCGTCGGGAACCCGTGTCGATGAATTCGAGTCGGCGATCCGTACCGTGTGCGAGCCGATTTTCAACCGCCCGCTGTCGGAGATCTCCTTCGGTCACTTCCTGCTGAAACTCTTCCAGACGGCGCGCCGCTTCGACATGGAGGTGCAGCCGCAGCTGGTCCTGCTGCAGAAGACCCTGCTGAATATCGAGGGGCTGGGACGCACCCTCTATCCGGAGCTGGATCTGTGGTCGACGGCCAAGCCGTTTCTCGAGCGCTGGATGGGCGAGCAGGTTGGTCCAAAGGCCCTGTTCAGGCGTGTCAAAGAGAGCCTGCCCGGACTCTCCGAGCAGCTTCCGGAGATATTGCCGATGGCCTACCGGGTGTTAAAGGATGCCGAGCAGGGAGATCTCAGGCTGCAGTGGCAGTCGGATCAGCTGCAGCAGGTACAGCAGGAGATCAGGCATGCAAGCCAGCGTACGCTGGGCGCGGTCACAGGCGGCACGCTGATCATCGGCGGCATCCTCATTGCTGCTTTCCCCCCCGCATGGATTGCACCGGTCATCATCCAGGCAGGCATGGTTGGCGGCATCGCAGCTGGCGCAGTGGTGCTGTTCAAGTCGTGGTTTTAGGTTTTAGGTTTTAGGTTTTAGGGTAGGAGCGGTCGTCTGACCGCGAAGAGTTGAAAACAGAACCCAGGCCAGCAAGACTCCCCACACAATCCAGAAAGCCAGGTGGCCGTATTTTGCATAGGGTGTGCTGCCCTGGTAGGGCGTGAAGGTGCCGCTGAGCTCCGCCCTCTGAAACTGCGGCAGCCGCTTCTGCACGCGTCCCAGTGGGTCGATGATAGCCGTTACCCCGGTGTTGGTGGCACGCAGCAGGTAACGCCCATTCTCCAGTGCGCGCATTCTGGCCATGTCAAAATGCTGCAGCGGGCCGACGGTTTTGCCAAACCAGGCGTCATTGCTCGCGTTGATCAGAAAATGCGCTTCCGGCAGCGCCTCGCGTATCTCCTCGCCGAAAATGATCTCGTAGCAGATGGAGGCTCCGGCCTGGTACTCGCCTACCTGCAGCAACGGCTTGGCGGCGTTGCCGGCGGCGAAGTCTTCGCCGATGGCCGCCAAACCCTTGAAGCTCTCTTTCCACAAATAGCCGAGCGGGAAGTATTCGCCGAAGGGAACCAGGTGACGCTTGTCGTAGAGGGCCTCGTCTCCATCCAGCGACAACAGGTTGTTGTAGAAGGTTTCGCCCCGCGGGTTGGTCAGAATTCCGGTGACCAGCATGGTGCCGCTTGCAGCCAGCTTTGCCGACAGTGGTTTCAGCAGCGATTTGTCAACGCTCTGTTTCAGTGCCGTGATGGCCGATTCGGGCCACAGGATCAGGTCGCTGTCGAGATGCCTGATGGTCTCCGCTGTATAGTATTCCAGCGTTGGCTTCAGCATACGCGGCAGCCATTTCTGATCCTGTGGGATATTGGCCTGCAGCAGGGTGACTTTCAGGGGGGCGCCCGATGCCTCGGTCCACTCCCTGCCGTCGAGCAGGCCGCCTGCTGTCCAGGTCCCTGCTATGATGACGGCCGCCGCGATCTGCTGGCGGCGCTCTCCCTTGAGAAGTAGTACCAGCAGCGCGGCCGTCAGCGCGCTGATCAGCGACACCAGCAAAACGCCGCCGATGGGAGCAAACCCGGACAGCGGGGAGTCGATTTGCGAGAAGCCGACGCTGAGCCATGGAAAGCCTGTCAGGAACCAGCTGCGCAGCCACTCCATGGCGACAAAGGCGAGCGCGGATGCGGTCAGCCGCATCGCCAGTGGCAAATGCGCCGAGAGTCGGACTGCCAGGTAGGCGGCCAGGCCATAATAGAGCGCCATCAGGGCGGCCAGCAGCACGGCCAGAAACAGCGCCAGCGGCAGCGGCATGCCGGCGAAGACGCTCATGCTGTGATGGATCCAGATGGTGCCGACACCCAGCAGTCCGGCGGCGAATGCCCAGCCGCGCACAAAGGCCTGCATGGGCGAGCAGTCGAGCCACAGCAGGAACAGGATTGCCAGGGTCGCCGGGGCCAGCCACCACAGCCCGTAGGGGGCGAAGGCAAAGGTGGTGACAACCCCGCTGCCGAAGGCGATCAGCGTGCGTGGCATCACTTTCACCAGTGAGACCACATCTCAAACTGACGAAGCATGAAAGAAATTATTCTCTCTCGCCAAGACGCCAGGAGCGCAAAGGTTTTTCTTGGCGAGCTTGGCGTCTTGGCGAGAGTCAGTATTGAAATTTGACTCATTGAGAGTGATATTGGCCACCCGGGGATTATTTCAGCGTGTGGATTTCCAGCAGCCGGACCCTGCGGCTGTCGGCGCGGATGATGCGAAACTCGAAATGATCGATAGTGACGCTCTCTCCCCGTTTTGGCAGGTGGCCCATGGCATTGGTTACCAGGCCGCCGATGGTGTCAAACTCCCTGCTGGCCAGGTTGCTGTTGAAGAACGCGTTGAAATCGTCGATTTCGAGCTGTCCCTTGGCGGTGTATTCGTTATCGGTGCGTTGCAGGATCTGTACGTCTTCTTCGAAGTCGTACTCATCCTCGATTTCGCCGACGATCTGCTCCAGGACATCCTCGATGGTCACCAGCCCGGCAGCGGCGCCATACTCGTCGATGACGATGGCCATGTGATTGCGCCGGGTGCGGAACTCCTTCAGCAGGACATTGAGGCGTTTGCTCTCCGGGACGAACACCGCTTTGCGCAGCACATCACGGATATTGAAGCTGTTGGTCGTTGTGCCGCAGTATTGCAGCAAATCCTTGGCCAGCAGGATGCCGATGATTTCCGCCTTGTCGTCGTTGATGACCGGAAAGCGCGAGTGCGCCGTTTTGATGACCAGCGGCAGCACCTGTTGCAGCGTATCATCTCTGCCGATAACAGCCATCTCTGCACGGGGAATCATGATATCGCGAACCCGCAGGTCGGATACCGAGAGTACACCCTCGATCATGTCAAGGGCGTCCATCTCGATGAGTCCATGGCTGCGGGCGCTTTTCAGCTG
>JBDLII010000183.1:0-3731 GCA_039714995.1 Pseudomonadota bacterium | reverse complement strand
TCATCTCTTCATCAAGGCTTCTATCTCGTGCGGGGTCTTGGGGACGCCTTTGGAGAGCACCTCGTGGCCATCCTTTGTCACCAGCACATCGTCCTCGATGCGGATGCCGATGCCTTGCCACTTTTTAGGCACACCCTTGATCCCCGCTGGTATATAGAGGCCGGGTTCAACCGTCAGCACCATGCCCGGCTCCAGCATGCGCCACTCGCCATCGACCTTGTAGTCACCGACGTCGTGAACATCCATGCCCAGCCAGTGGCCTGTCCTGTGCATATAGAATGTTTCATAGGCCTTCTTTTTTATCAGCGCTGCCGCCTGCCCCTTGAGCAGTCCCAGCTCAACCAGGCCGCGGGTGATTACCCTGACAGCGGCCTGGTGCGGCTGATTCCACTTGTTGCCGGGCTTGACCTTGGCGATGGCGGCAAGCTGGGCTTTCAGCACCAGCCCGTACAACTGCCGCTGTGGTTCGCTGAATGTACCGTTGACAGGCCAGGTGCGGGTGATGTCCGAGGCGTAGCAGTCGATTTCACAACCGGCATCGACAAGCACCAGGTCACCATCCTTCAGTTCATCTCGATTCTCTATATAGTGCAGGATGCAGCCATTCTCACCACCGCCGACGATCGCGGGATACGCCTGTCCTGTCGCCCCTTTGCGAGCTGTCTGATACTCGAATTCCGCCTGCAGCCGGTACTCATGCATGCCGGGCCGGCACAGCTTCATCAGGCTGATATGCGCCTGCGCGGATATCCTGGCCGCCCTGCGCATCAGCGCGATCTCCGCACGGCTCTTGTAGAGGCGCATATCATGCAGATAGTGATCGAGAGCAATGAATTTCAACGGCGCCTGGACACCGGAGCGCGCCCGCGCGCGCACCTTCGCGATCCACTCGGACATCTGCTGATCCAGCCGCGGATCGCAGCCCATCGCATAATAAACCCGTTCACACTGCTCCAGCATGCGCGGCAGAATCTCATCCAGGTCGGTGAAAGGAAACGAGTCATCCGCGCCGAAGTCGCGGGTCGCCCCCTCCTGTCCGGCGCGACGGCCGTCCCACTGCTCCCGCTTCTGATCGCGCTGGCGGCAAAAGAGGATATATTCCGCGGCCTTGCGCCCGGGAATCAACACCGCCACAGCTTCCGGCTCCTGAAAACCGGTCAGGTAGTAAAAGTCGCTGTCCGCACGATAGGCATGATGCACATCACGGTTGCGAATGCGTTCAGGGGCGGCCGGGACAATCGCAATCGAGTCTTTACCCATCATGCGCATCAACTGCTTGCGGCGCCGTTTGAACTCAGCCGCGGTCATCGAGACTCTCCTCGTAGATGCTCATGACGGCTACGCGCAGATACTCCTCCAGCTCGGTTAGCTGCTGTCTCTGCTCCTCATCATCGGCATCAATGGTGGAGACATCCAGGCGCGTAAACTCGCCGATATCCGTCAGCGTCTCCTGCGCCAGCTCTGACATCCCGGCACCACTCTCCCTGGCGCTGATACCATAGCCAAATAGAAAGCCCTGGCACCAGTTGACCAGCTGTCTGGCTCTGTCGTCACTGCCGCCACCCTCATCCGGGAGCAACAGCCTGAAACCCATCACGGGGTCCTCGAGCTGCTCCCTGATCTCTGCGTGCATCTGCAGAAGCGTCTCTTTACACTGCTGCACCTGCAGGTCTTGCGAATCGCTGCCGCTGAACAGCTCCTGCTGCATCAACTGCAGGGATGTCTCAAAATTGCCGCAGACCAATCCACAGATCAGCGCATGCGCCTCGGCTGGACCGATCTCCATGCCGACAGCTAAAAGCTGCTCTTTGATCTCGTCATAATCAGGAAGGTGGTTCACCTGCATCTCTATTCAATCGTGGCCAGCGCTCCCCGAATTATAGGCTTTCCGCCAGGCGGATCGGGAAAATTTGCTGCAAAACAGGGTAAATTTGACTTTTATTGATATTCCGGCGCCATATTCTGCCCTCTAAGCATTGACCCGTGCCATGTTGCTCACTATAGTTCCTGATGAAAGCATCATTGCCAAGAAAACCCTGAGTGAATAGAAGGGCCGGAGGTTCGGGGGAAGGGGTATTCTGAAGTATGTTCAACTCCTCGATAGATGCCACCCCCCGTAGAAAAACTTGAAAGGAAGATCTGATCGATGAGCGCAGCAATTCGTTCTGAGCTTCCCTCACACAATGGTAAGGATCGTATGTCCGATAATGAGTTGAATTCGCTCGAATCAAAAATCAACGAGCTCATCGATGCCTGCACGCGTTTGAAGGAGGAGAACCTGACGTTGCGTAGCAGTCAGGAAGATCTTGTCACCGAGCGTGCATCCCTGATTGAAAAAACAGAACTCGCTAGAAACCGTGTTGAAGCGATGATCAGCCGCCTCAAGTCACTGGAAGAGAATACATGAGCAATCCCAAACCCGTCGCGGTCACCATTCTTGGTGAAGAGTACCTGATCGCGTGCCAGCCTGACGAGCAGCTGGCGCTGCAGCACTCCGCCCAACTTCTCGATCAGCGCATGAAAGAGGTCCGCGCCAGCGGCAAGGTCATGAGCAGTGAGCGTGTCGCCGTCATGGCGGGCTTGAATATCTCGAATGAACTGCTGCAGCAACAGCAGCAGACTGAGGGGCATTCCAGCTTGATCGATGATCAGCTGCGGTCATTGCGGAAAAAAATCGAGACGGCTCTGAATCCGTAAGGGAAGCACTGCTCTCGAAATGGCAGGATTCAAGCCTTGTTCGGGGTTATTGAAACGCTACAAACTTCTCTACTATACACCTCTTTTTGTTCCATTTCGCGCATCAGAAAAATTTAGCCTCTGCACACATAAATCAACTGGAAATTCGGAAAAAATCGGATATGATGGTTGCAAGGGCGATAACTGCGGTGTTCGATAGTCAATCCGTTTCTTGAGCCTTGCACTGACCCTGGGAGCGGAGCGTATCGCTGGTGTGCATGTCCGCCTTGAGCGGAAAGCCTGAAGCAATACGTGAAGCACCCACTTGAACCTTTAAGGTTCAAGGGTATGATTGGCGCCGGCACATGTGGTATCGCCCTGCTCCCAAACACATGCATAGGAAGCTCTGAACGAATCGCTGCACGTTTCGATCAGAACTCCCACACAAGTTTTTCTACGGGGGAAGGGTTGTAATTCAACAGGTTGTTACAAACAGTTATTCTGCCCTTCCCCCGAACCCCCATCCCATGGAATCATTCAGAGGCTCCCAACGACTCCTCCGCTCTTCCATACGTCAGCAGCGCCGGCAGTTATCAGCCGCTCAGCAGCGCCGTCACGCCAGCGAGGTCGCCAGCAGGCTCACACGACTCGGCATATTCAAAAGCGCCTCTCGTATCGCCTTCTATCTCTCCTCCAACGGAGAGCTCGACCCATCCCCTGTCGCCAACATCTGCCGCCGCTCCACGAAACGACTCTACCTGCCGGTATTACACCCCTTCAACCATGGGCGGCTCTTTTTTTGCGCCTGGAGCGAGCATACGCAGCTGCAGCCCAACCGCTTTGGCATCCTCGAACCCACCTGCCGGGGCAACGCCAGGATCGCACTGCGGTCACTGGACCTGGTGCTGGTTCCGCTGGTGGCCTTTGACAGCAACTGCCAACGCATCGGCATGGGCGGCGGCTTCTACGACCGCACGCTGGGAAATGCCAGGGTCGGCTCGGCATGGAGACGTCCCCTGCTGATCGGTCTTGCCCACGAGTTGCAGCGAGTCCCG
>JBDLII010000182.1:0-3774 GCA_039714995.1 Pseudomonadota bacterium | reverse complement strand
TCAGGGCAGTATTTTTTCACCGACATAAAGCGACGCGACGGTTTCTCGCTCACGGATGAGATGGGC
The DNA here is from genome assembly GCA_039714995.1 of Pseudomonadota bacterium. GTDB lineage: Bacteria > Pseudomonadota > Gammaproteobacteria > Chromatiales > Chromatiaceae > Sva-25. Next base: position 3,708 of record JBDLII010000182.1, on the reverse strand, counting down.
CTGGTCACCATCGACCATCACCTCGGCGGCGCGCGGCCTGCTGTTGTAGTTGGAACTCATCGCAAATCCGTAGGCGCCGCTCGAACGCACCGCCAGCAGATCGCCGGCCCTGAGACTGAGTTCGCGGCCCTTGCCCAGGAAATCACTGGTTTCACACACCGGGCCGACGATATCGTAGACGCCGTCGCGCCCCTCTGCGCGGGCATCGAGCGGGATGATCTGCTGTTCGGCCTGATACAGCGCCGGGCGCAGCAGGTCGTTCATGGCGGCATCGACGATGGCGAAATCCCGCTCCAGCGTGGGCTTCAGATACTCCACCTTTGTCAGCAGCACGCCTGCATTGGCCGCAATGGCGCGGCCCGGCTCCATGATGATCTCGAGGTCCAGCCGATCGATACGAGTGCGGATGAGCTGCGCATAATCCTGCGGATGCGGCGGTTCCTCGTCGTTGTAGGGCACCCCCAGCCCGCCGCCGAGATCGATGTGGCGGATCCGGATGCCCTCCTCCGCGAGGGTCTCGATCAGCGAGAGCACGCGCTCCAGCGCATCGAGGATCGGTGAGAGCGTGGTCAACTGGGAGCCGATGTGGCTGTCGATACCGATAACCTCCAGGTGCGGCAGGCGGGCGGCAAAACGGTACAGCTCGATGGCCGTGTCAACATCGACGCCGAATTTGTTCTCCTTCAGCCCGGTCGAGATGTAGGGATGGGTGTTGGCATCGACATCCGGATTGACGCGCAGCGACACCGGGGCGCGCTTGCCCATTGCCGTAGCGACTGCATCGAGGCGCTTCAGCTCGGCGGCCGACTCCACGTTGAAGCAGTGAATGCCGATATCCAGCGCACGCTCGAGCTCGTCACGCCTTTTACCGACGCCTGAGAAGACGATTTTTCCGGCCTCGCCGCCTGCGGCCAGCACCCGTTCCAGTTCGCCGAGAGAGACGATATCAAACCCCGAACCGAGACGCGCCAGCAGGTTCAGGATGGCGATATTGGAGTTGGCCTTGACGGCGTAGCAAACCAGGTGCGGATGCCCCTCGAAGGCGTCGTTGAAGGCGTGCCAGTGGCGCTCCAGCGTGGCGCGGGAGTAGACATAGCAGGGGGTGCCGTACTGTTCGGCGATCCGCGCCAGCGGCACCTCTTCGGCATATAACTTGCTGTCGATGTAGTTGAAATGGTCCATGATCAGCCCTTGGGTTCTATCTCTTCGCTTTGCTGTTTCTCATCCGGCATGTAGAGCGGCCCCTTCTGACCGCAGGCAGCCAGCTGTGCTGTTGCAATCAGCAGCATGATGAGAAGCAGTCGTCGGAAGGTGCAATGCATGTTCGGTTACCAGCGTGGTTTGCACAGGGTCGGGACTTCACCCTCCAACCCCAGGGCCTGACGCATGAAAAAAGCCTTGGCAGGGACGATGCGGTTGGTGATGTTGAGTCCCAGGTTACGCAGTTGACGCAGACCCGCGGTGTCATTGCTGAAGAGTCTGTTGATCGCCTCCATGCTTTTCTGCATCATCTGGTTGTCGCCCCGGCGCGCGCGTTCATAGCGCCGCAGCACCGCATGCGAACCGATTGGCCTGTTTCTGCGTCGTGCATCGAGAACCTCCTCGACCAGCTGCGCCGCATCGCGAAAACCGAGATTGACACCCTGCCCGGCAAGCGGATGGATCTGGTGGGCCGCATCCCCGACCAGCGCCAGCCTGTTGCCGATATAGGTCGCCGCATGTTTGGACGCCAGTGGATAGGCGGCGCGCGCCGAGGTTGCAGTGATCGCTCCCAGGCGCTGCTGCGATGCGGTTGCCAGCGCTTCGCAGAATGCCTCATCCGGCATCCCCACCAGCTGTGCGGCCTCTTCTGCCGTGGTCGACCAGACGATCGAGCACTGGCTGCTGCTGACCGGCAGAAAGGCCAGCGGCCCCGTAGGCAGAAAGTGCTGCCAGGCCGTCTCCTTATGCCCCTTCTGCGTGGTGACGGTCGCCACCACCGCGCTTTGATGAAAATCGAACACATTGACAGCAATACCCGCCTTGCCGCGGATCTGCGAATTGCTGCCGTCGGCGGCGATCAGCAGCTGCGCCTGCAACTGCTCGCCCGTTTTCAGCGTCACGGCGACACCTCTGCTGCCGAAGGCAGTCTTGTCGACGGTGGTTCCGGTATGCAGATGGATGTTGGCATGGCTCTCCATCTGCTCCCACAACGCTGCAACAATGGTCCGGTTCTGGATGATATGACCGAGATCCGCTTCGCCGATGGCGGCACTGTCAAAATGGATATCGCCCGACTCGATGTCGTCCCAGACACGCATCTCACGGTAGGGCTGCACACCGCGGCGAAACACCCCCTGCCAAGCGCCGATGTTCTCCAGCAGCTGCTGCGAACTGCGGTTGATCGCCGAGACGCGCAGATCGATCTCCTCCGCAGGCCATTCGCGCCGCGGTTCCTGCTGCTCGATCACGGCGATGTCGAAACCGGCGTCAGCCAGCCCGCAAGCAACGGCGGCGCCGACCATGCCGGCGCCGACGATGATGACGTCGTGGTGATCGTTACTGTTGCTGGTATTCATCGTTTCTCTCGAGTGGCAACCCTCTGGCCAGGCGTGACTGTATACCGCCCAGCCCCATGGAGTGACGGGAGATGGCGTGGCGTACACCGGGAAACATGTCTGCAGCCAGCATTCCCAGATTGCGCCCCATCGAGACGCCTTGCAACGGATTGCCGAAGAGTCTGACCAGTCCGTCGGTCAGCAGCGCCACCCTATTCTGGTCCGGCAGGCGCTGCTGCTGATACTGCCGCAGCAGCTGTTCGGCCCCTGGATCCTGCCCCTGCCGGTGCGCAGCCGCCACCAGCTCCGCCAGCACCGCGATATCACGCAGGCCGAGGTTGAAGCCCTGCCCCGAGACCGGGTGCAGTGCATGGCCGGCATTGCCCACCAGTGCGATGCGCGGACGCACCGCCTCATCCGCCGTCATCAGCGTCAGCGGGTAGGAGCAGCGACTACCGACGCGGCTGAAGCGTCCGCAGCGAAAGCCGAAGCGCCGCTGCAGCAGACTGAGAAACGCCTCATCATCGAGAGCCATCACCTCCTCACCGGCTTCACTGGCGATCGTCAACACCACGCCGAAGCGGTTCTCCGTCATCGGCAGCAGCGCCAACGGACCATTGGGCGTGAAGCGTTCGTAGGCGATATGGTGATGCGGAAGAGCCGGAGTGACATTGGTCACCACGGCCGTCTGGCCATACTCCCAACGGCGGGTATTGATATCGAGCTGTTGACGAATCAGCGATTCGCCGCCATCCGCGGCGACCAGCAGGCGTGTGCTGTATTGCTGCCGCTGCCCCTCCGCATCAACACCGACGCTGAGGCAGTCATCCGCCAGCGAGAAGCCCTCCACCCTGGCAGGAGAGATGCGGGTGACACGGCTTTCGTCCAGCTGCCGCAGTATTGCGCTGCCCAGTTCCCGCGCCAGGGCGACATAGCCGAGCGCCGGAACCTGCTCTTCGGCCGCATCGAGATGGGTGAAGCCGAAGCCGCCACGCTCGGAGACATGGATCTTTTTGATCGCGGTAGCGCCCGGCGCTATCGCATTCCACAACCCCATGCCCGCGAAGATACGCTGGCTGCCGTAGGCCAGAGCAATGGCGCGGTCATCAAAACTGGGCTGATGATCGGCCGTAGCCGCCACGCTCTCGATGATGGCGATACGCAAACCGCT
>JBDLII010000181.1:0-3782 GCA_039714995.1 Pseudomonadota bacterium | reverse complement strand
ACTGCAATTGGGTATATCTTCCGGAAAACGCCGTGAATACCTCCATGTAGGCTCGCGTCGGCATCCATGCCTCCGACGTTTCCTCCAGATACACCCAATAGCAGCGACTTGTTTGCTGGCTATAGAGAGATGCTGAATAGTTACCCTGGTTGTAAATAACATTGATCATGGCGGATGCACCGGCTGTGTTACCCAAAAGTTGCGTCACGTTATTGATATAAGTAATAACCCTCACGCTCTCCTCAAGTATGCATTCTGTCCGCAGTTCATATACAAATTAATTTCGAAATTCTCGCGATTTGATTTGCATTGTTAATAATTTTGTAATATCTTTTGTTAGTGAATGAAATATGTAGATATATTTTTTTGATGACGACTAACCAATGAGGATAAATAGATGTCAGCTGATATCAAAAATATGACCGCTGAAGAGTTGTATAAATTAGCACAACAACGTGAGGTAGAGGAGCGCAAGCGGATTGCAGAGGAGAACCAGCAGAAGATTGCCGAACTGCGTGAAGAGCGCCGTCAAATGCAGCTCAGGCATAAAAAAGAGATCTCTGAAATCAATGCCAGAATAAAGGCGCTGGGTGGACGGGTCTCCGGTGCCGCAGGAACAGCCAAAGGGCGTACCGGAGCCAGTGCGGCAATCATTGAAATCCTGGATGCGGGTAAACTGGATACCAAGGAGATTCGTGACAAGCTGGAAGCGATTGGTATATCGGTAGGCAACCTGGGGCAGACGCTCTCTTATCTGAAGCGTAACGGCAAGGTCGTCTCTGTTGCCCGCGGTGTCTATAAAAAAGCCTGAAGAAGGTCAACTCTGAGTAAACGACGGTAATAAAAAGCCCTGTATTAACACAGGGCTTTTTGCCTGCAAAACCTCTCAGGGTTTGACTGTCGAAAGGCCGAGAACCTCCCAATCCTGCATGCCTCCCCGGTACCATTTGATCTTTTCGGCGGGATAACCAAACTTCAGCAGAGTTTTGATATTGGCCGGTGATTGACCGCACCACATGCCATTGCAGAACATCACCAGTGTCTTCGCGTCCGTGTAATCGAAGACCCTGCCTGTGTCACCCTCTGCGATCGCTTCGTCGACGTCAAACTCATCGGCGCCTTTTGCCAGCATGGCGCCGAATTTGCCGGTCAAAATGTTGATAATGTCTTCCGTGGTGGCACCGCTTTTCGGTCGGATTTTCGTCCAGGGAATATTGGTCGCACCCGGGATGGTTCCCCGCGCTACCCAGTCCGGTGTGCGTGAGTCGATGACCAGAATCCCGTCATCGCCATCCGCCATTTTTTTGATGTAATCGATAATTTCAAGTTCGGCAATCGTCTCGACGCCGGGAGCCACGACCATCGGCAGGATACAGAAGGGGGGGCACTCCCTGGAGGTGAGTGCGAAATCTGGTGTGATGGTATTGAGCGTATCCTGGTTGCGTACAATGGTGAGGTTTTTTCCGTTATGAGTAAACTCGACTTGTTGTATCTCCGGAGTGATGCCGACGCTGATGTCATCGGCGGCCGATGCGTTTGTTGCCATGCTGGTGACAACTATGGCTGTGCAGGCGCTCGATGCCAGAAAAGATGAGAGTTTCATGGTAATTATCCTGTAGAAGATATGGTTTGAGTTACTGTTATTAATTTTTCTGATTGTCGTATCTCTCAATAACTCCATGCGTTGATTAAGCCTGAGCAGGGTTTTTGATAAGTTACTGCTCATTGAGAGTATCAATTCCCCAGTAAAATAGTCAAGAATTCTCTGCTTCGACTGAATCCATTGCAGCCTGTTCCCTGGTCAAAGTGATGTAAACGAGGCGCTTTGAATCCCGATTTATGGTTTAATGCGCGGCATGTATCAGCCCTATGAATATTTTCTTGGCTTTCGCTACACGCGGGCCAGGCACAAGGACCACTTCATCTCCTTCATCTCCCTGGCCTCGATGGTCGGCATCATGATCGGCGTGATGGCGCTGATCGTGGTGCTGTCGGTGATGAACGGCTTTCACAAGGAGATTCGCGAGCGCATACTCGGCATGGTCTCCCATGCGACCATCACCTCGACCGAGGGGGGGCTGGAAAACTGGCCGCAGGCCATGGAACTCGCACAGCAGCATCCCGATGTGGTCGCAGCCGCTCCCTACGTGGAGTCCCAGGTGATGCTGGTGAATGGCCAGCGTGTCTCGGGGGCCATGATGCGTGGCATCGACCCGCACCACGAAGTCTCGGTGGCGGATGTCGGCGAGCACATGAACAGCGGCTCTCTGGATGATCTTGAGCCAACAAGCTTCAACATCGTGCTGGGGGCGGAGCTGGCGCGAAACCTCGGCATTGCCGTTGGCGAGAAGGTGACGGTCATCACCCCGCATGCGATGATCACCCCGGTCGGCACCATGCCGCGCCTCAAACGCTTCGTGGTCTCGGGCATATTCGAGGTCGGCATGGGGGATTTCGACACCGGCGTGGCGCTGGCAAACATGCGTGATGCGGCCAAGCTGATCCGCCTGGGCGACGCTGTCACCGGTGTCCGTCTGAAGGTCAATGACCTCTATGATGCGCAGCGCATCTCCTATGAGCTGGCGAACAGCATGCAGGATTATTACTTTGTCAGGGACTGGTCAAGCTATCGCCGCAACTTTTTTGAAGCACTGGCCACCGAGAAGCGCATGATGGGATTCATCCTGTTTCTGATCGTGCTGGTGGCGGCATTCTCTGTCATCATCGCCATGATCATGGTGGTAACCGAGAAGCAGAGTGATATCGCCATTCTGCGCACGCTCGGCGCCTCCTCCGGCAGCATCATGAAGATATTCCTGGTGCAGGGGGTGACTATTGGCACGATCGGTGTGCTGCTCGGTGTCATCTCCGGTATCCTGCTGGCTGTCAACGTCGAAACCATCGTGACGGCGCTGGAGTCCGCCCTGGGTTTCCAGGCCATCAATCCGGATCTCTACTACATCAGCCGGCTGCCGTCGGATGTGCATTGGCAGGATGTCATCCTGATCGCCTCCTTTGCCTTTGTGATTACGATTCTGTTTGCGCTTTTTCCCGCCTGGCGGGCATCAAGGGTGCAGCCGGCGGAGGCATTGCGTTATGAGTGACGCAATGACCGATCAGCGCCCAGGTGTCATTCTCTCCTGTCGCGACCTGGTGCGCACCTTTAGCGATGGTGAACTCTCCGTCGAGGTGCTGAAGGGGATTTCGCTGGATGTCAACAATGGCGAGAATCTGGCGATCATCGGCAGTTCGGGCTCGGGCAAGAGCACGCTGCTGCACTGCCTCGGCGGCCTCGACAAACCCACCTCCGGCTCAGTCACGCTTGCCGGCAATAATCTCTTCGCGATCAGGGAGCAGACGCGCAACCAGCTGAGAAACCGTTCGCTGGGATTCGTCTATCAGTTTCACCACCTGCTTCAGGAGCTGACCGCAGTGGAGAACGTCGCCATGCCGCTGTTGATCCGCGGTGTCGAAAAACAGCAGGCCGCTGAGCGGGCGCGCCACTGGCTGGATGCGATCGAGATGGATCATCGCGCCGAACATCGCCCTTCACAGCTCTCCGGCGGCGAGCGGCAGCGCGTTGCGCTTGCCCGTGCATTGGCCGGCGAACCGCAGTGCGTGCTTGCAGACGAGCCGACCGGCAACCTCGATCGCCGCAATGCCGACAGGATCTACGATCTGATGCTGAAGCTGACCCACGATCTGGGTACTGCGTTTGTCGTCGTGACCCATGACCAGCGGCTGACTGAACGCATGGACAGGGTCGTTACCCTGAAAAATGG
>JBDLII010000180.1:0-3786 GCA_039714995.1 Pseudomonadota bacterium | reverse complement strand
GCCATCCCACTCAAAGGCCAGTTCACCGGCTGATGTCTGCTGTTCGGTGAGCAGCACCCTGACCATTCCTCCGCCCGCATCCTCGATCCAGAGCGACAGTGTGGTTTCAAAGGGGAGCGTCACGCTGATCGCGGCAATCCCGCCGGCATCGGCATTGATCGTGTCGCTGCTGTCGGCGATAACGACTGCGGGTAACGCCGTCGAGCTGGTGCGGATGGTGACGGAGGCTCTGGCCGTGCGGCCGCTGCTGGTGATGACCTCGACGACCGGATAGTAGGAGCCGACGCCGCTATAGGTCGTTGCGATGGTGTCGCTGTCATCGCTTCCCCCGGGCGTTTCAAATTCACCATCGCCATCGAGGTCCCAGGCCCACTGCGCCAGCGTACTGCCGTCAAACAGTGTCGCGGATGCAGTCAGTGTCGTTGCGAGCGGCGTATCTCCGCCAGACGGAGCTGCCGTCAGCTGCACAACAGGATCCAGTGGATCGTTTACATCCACAGTGATCGCATGATTGGCGACAATCGTCTCTGCGCCATGGGCGTCCGTTACCATGACTTGCGCGATGTAGCGCCCTTCGGCAGCATAGGTCGTGCTGAATTGCCAGGATCCCGTCGACCCACCACCCTGTTGAACCTCGTCAGACCGGCCGTCGCCATCGTAATCGATACTCACCTCGCCAATACCCTGGGGATCCTGCGCCGTCACAGAAAAATTCACCTGCAGCGGCGCATGTCCGTTGGTCACATCCGCAGACACCTGCACCGATGGCGGCTGGTTGGTAATGTTGATCGTCCGTGTCGCCGTGATGGGTTCGGCGCCAGCCGGATAGATCGTCAGGCTGGCCTCGAAGCGATCACCCGGATTTCCGCTGTAGGTATAGGTTCTTGGTGCGCCAAAGGTATCGCCAACATCGTTCTGACCATCACCGTTGAAGTCCCACTGGTACTTGGTGATGACGAGGTTGTTGTTGTGCACATCCGGGCTAAAGCGCACTGTAAGCGGTGAGGCGCCGGAAAGCGGGTTGGCAATGATGCGTGCGGAGAGCTGGTCCGGCGGGGCGTCAACCTGGAGATCATAGGCTTGCGATACCTGCAGGCCGCCGCTGTCGGTGACCATGACCTCGATGGCGTGAGAACCCTCCTGCTCCGCTCCAGGCGTCCACTGAATCAGCCCGCTCTCCGGGTCGATTGCCATGCCCTGCGGCGGATGGACCAGGCTGTAGAGAAGCTTGTCCGCATCCGGGTCATGCCCGTCGACATCGTAGCGGTACTCGCTGCCGGCAATAGCGTCGGCGACAGGCCCCGAGTAGATGATCGGCGGGTTGTTGAGCGGCAGCGCATCACAATTTTCTCCATCCTCCAGCGAAGGATAGCGGCTGCCGCTGTCGACAGCATCCGACTCATCGCTGTGAGGAACGCTGACCGCAGCCTCCCCGGAACAGGCTGCTCCCTGGCTGTCCGTGGCATGAAAAACGAGATGGTAGACGCGGCCATCGCGATTGCCAGCGCGCTCCGCCCGAACCAGCGGCCGGTCGCTGTCGAGACCCGCGCCATCGAGCCAGGTGTTTCCATCCGCCGTCGAATTGAGGGGCTCGTCCTGCACGATGCATCTGGTGGAGATGGATACCTGATGACCGTCGGGATCCGTCACTCCGGAGAGCTGTATGGCGACAAGTTCATGATTCGCAGGCCAGAGACGATCAGGCGTCGCTACGGCCTGGCTGCAGTCCGGCGCCCGGTTCAGCTCCAAAGCTTCAGCTGGCGATACCATCAACCACCCGCTGACCAGGAGCGGCAATATTCGAATTCCAGACATCCCTTTCTCTCCTTGAAATGATGTATCTCTACCCTGAATTATTCCATACCGCTTTTCAGCAGGACCAACCCCCATGCGGAGCAATGCGCTCCGCTTATTGCGCCCTACATCAGCTCATGGATCAACTGCTGCTACTTCACGAGTTCCACCGACTACTTTGAAACTGATGTTCTTCACGCCGACCTGGCCGTTGTAGCCGGAGACGTTGACGGTCAGCAGGTGTTCGCCTGGCTCGATGCCCAGGCGCCCCGGCGACCAGCGCCAGGTGAAGGGCACATACCCCTGCTCCTCTTCGGCGATGAAGGCGTTGTCGACAAAAAAACTGATTTCATAGCGCTCCTGGTCCAGGTAGATCTCATCCTGCGGATGAAGTTTCACCTCGGTCAGCATCTCCTCCAGCGCTTTCACGCTCTGCAGCGGCTCTCTTTCTCCCGCCGAGAGCAGGCTGACTGAAATGCGCGGGCTCTTCTGCTGCAGCAGCGGCTGGAAGGACTCCTGGCGCAGCATCCTGCCGTTGCGCTCAAGCTGCCGCTGCCTGGCATCCGCCTGCCTGAGCGGCCAGTTGCGGTGTTCACGATACTCCCGATAGCTCTCCCGGCTGTTCCCATGGGTAATGATGCTGTGGTCCGGCAGTTGATAACCGACGATCAGGTAACCGACCTCCGGGTTCTGCTCGATGTCGACCACCTCATCCAGATCGCGCCCGCTCCAGCGCTCGGCATGAAAGCCCGCCGAACGCGGCTCCCAATCGATGATGGTGCGCAGCATAGGACCGTTTTTGATGCCGGAACGCACCAGCATGCGACTGGCGGCCGGCAGGTTGTATTCGATGACGCCGGGCTGGACGGTTTTTTCGAAGTCATACACCTCCTCGCCGCCGCTCGCACCATGCGCTGCAATGGTCAGGGTCTCGCCAAGATGGGTGGTGACAACCATGACCGGGACATAGGCTTCATCCGGCGCCAGAACGCCCGCATCATCCCGCCCATCCCAGGTCACTTCGTAGTCGGTGACATCTTCGGAAAGATCTCCAATCTCAAGGGTGCGCACCAGGTCGTCGTCACTGGTGCGAATCGCGATCTCGATCCTTTTCACTTTTGATGGATCATCCACCACCACAGGAATCGAAAAGGTCTCCCCCCTCGAGGGGGCGAAGCTCTGTGCCGCGTAGGGGCCAATCGAAGCCATCAGGACGGCAGCCGACGAGAGGTGCGGCCAGGCAAGCAGCAGCAATGCTGCCACAACAACGGTAGAGACTTGATAACGCAGGTCCTTCATGAGTGATTCAACTCCAGGTAGCGGATTTTCTGAATTTCATCAGGCAGTTCGACAACCTCAATCTGCCGTTCAGCTACGGTCTCTCTGCCGTCATCTGCGCCGGGTAGCTTCATCAGGCGGCTACCCTCTGCAGAGCGGCGGATAAAGTAGAGATCCCCCTCCGGCGAGATACTGGGAAAGCTGTCCGTCACCCTGCCGCCGGTCAGCCACTCGATCCTGCCGGAGTGCAGATCCAGCCGCGCCAAGTGGTAGTAGCCCCGCTGATTCGAGCTGATAAAGCCGTAGCGGTCGTCGACAGTGACGGAGTGGAGGTAGCTGGTGGCGTTCAACAGCGTCAGCTGCCGTGTATATCCCGTCTGCAATTCCTTGCTCCACACCTCCTGGATCAGCGGTTTGCACTCGGCCCGGCACGAGACATGCGCATAGTAGAGCCGCTGATGGTGAATGACGGGATGGAACTGTGCAGATGACTGGCGCAGCAGCACCCCGGGTTTCATCTCACCGCCGGCTGCAGAGAGGATGCTGGTCTCGCGGCTCTTGCCATCCGTCAGGCGCACCATCCCCACCCCCCGCTGACGCGCCCGCAGCTGAGTATAGTTGGCGCCATCAAACTCCGGGATCCGTCTCTGCTCCCCGCTCTCAAGTTGATATCTGGAGATGCCGCCATCGCTCTCCCTGACCAGCAGATGCTCT
>JBDLII010000179.1:0-3818 GCA_039714995.1 Pseudomonadota bacterium | reverse complement strand
CCCCTCAGGCCACCGCGCAGCGTATTTTCGGGATCGGTGATGTCTTTGTCGATCGCAGGATCATCGATGAACAGGTGAGCGTAGCCCAGGTCGAGACTCAGGTTGTCCGAGAACTGATATCCCAGGCCGAATGCCAGCCACAGCCTGTCACCGGTCGGGATGCGCGGCGTCCGGTATGTGGCATTGGGTATCGGGCTTTCGTCGAAGGCAAGGCCTGCACGGTAGGTCCATTTGGAGCCGGGCGTATAGGTTGCACCCACCGAGAAGCGGTTGGAGTCTTCCCATTTCAGCGTCGTCACGCCGTCGGGAAAACCATTGCCGAATGTGAAACGCAGCTCCTCGAGAGAGCCCCAGCCAGTACGGGTGTAGTCCGCCAGCAACGCCCATTCGGGATTCAGCTGGTGTACCATGCTGAGTGACAGCGTCCAGGGAAGCGTGACCTCCGACTTGGCGCTGGTGTCGGCGAAAAAAGCCGCCAGACCAGGATGCGGCGCATCAAGCTTGGCGTCTCCGCTGACATCAAAATCGATTTTCGAGCGAAAGCTCACGCCAAAGCGCGTCTGCGGCAGTTCATACAGCAGCCCCAGGTTGTAGCCCCATCCCCAGCCATCGCCGGCGACTTTCGTGAAGCCGTCCGAAGCACCCGGAGTGAGCCCGAGTGCACCGGGTGGCAAGCCAAAGAGCCCGAGAGCATCCATGCTTCCGAAGTCGATGGCATTTGTCAATTCCGCATCCAGGTACATGGCGTTGACGCCTATTCCGAGGCTGAATTGTTCATTCACCTTGTATGCCAGCGACGGATTGATATTGAGTGTCAGGATTTCAGACCTGATTGCATAGTAACGCCCTGTCCAGGTTCGCGAATAGTCCGTTGCCAGGCCGTAGGGAACATTGAGTCCCAGACCAAGATAGATCTCATCGTTGAACTGATGGGTCAGAAAAGCATTGGGTGCCGCTTTCAACTCGCCGGCATCTCCGCCGGCGTCATCGCCCAGCGTCACGCCAACTCCACCGAGTACATGCGTCGAGCCCCTGTCGCTGAACTCCGCCCTCGGGATAACCAGATGCAGCCCGCCGCTGAGATTGGAACCTTGCAGGCGTGTCATGCCGGCGGGGTTGAAATAGATTGTGGTGGCGTCTTCCGCAAGTGCCGCTGCTCCCGCATAGGCCGTCCCCATGGAGGAGACGCTCTGCTCGATAAGCTGAAAACCGGCGGCATGCCCCTGAGAGGCTCCCGCGGTCATGGCAGCTCCGCATGCCAGGGTCAACAGGCGTGCTTGTAGTGGTTTCTTCTTCATTTTTGTAAATTCTCCATTTGCCCAGCGATCTCTTCAAACGGAAAGTCTCCGTTGAAAAACAATGAGTTACCAAGGGTAAGGTATTTCCCGGCTAATTTCCAGTCATTGCATAGATGAAAGGCGGCAGGAAACGCCTCATCCCGACTCTCTTCCGGCTGGTGAGGATACTGAGGGAATCTCCGAGCGAATCGAGATTGTCGCGCTGCGCTCGCAATGACGATTCGTTCAGAGTTTTCAGGGGAGGATAGAGTGGAGTTTCAACCTGATGGTTTGATGTTCTGGTTCAGGTGAAACAGGTTGTCCGGATCATAGCGCTTTTTGATCTCCGCCAGCTTGTCGTAGTTGACTCCGTAGGCCGAGCCGATGCGGTCGGTCTCCTCCTCGGTCATGAAGTTGACGTAGACGCCGCCCATCGCATAAGGGGTGGCGGCACTGAAAAAGTCGCGCGACCAGGAGACGCAGGTCTCATCCTGCTCCGGCTCGTCCCAGCGGGCATGCACATTGAGGACGAAGTTGACATCCCGGTGGGTATAGGCCGTTGCATCGGCGGGGACGCGGTTGGCAGCGCCGCCCAGCAGGGCGATGAAGATCTCGCACTGCGGCGAAGGCAGCTTGCCGGCGTACTCGACTACAGTATCGATGGCGCCGTCGCTCAACTCGGCGAAGTTGTGGGATTTCCAGTAGTTCCGCGCACCCGGGGTAAGCAGCGGATCGAAGCCCTGCTGCCATGCGGTAAAGGGATTGACGCCGATATGCTCGCCGACAGGTTCACCGAAATGGCGCAGCGGTTCGACCAGGCGTTTGCCCTCCTCGATGTCGCCGGCATGCATCAGGGCGAATACCACGACCTCCGTGCCATGTACCTCCTTCGGAAGAAAAGGCAGCGGCGGCGCCTTGCGCAGAACTGACCATACACTCAGTTCATCGGGGAGCGTCTTGACGTACTCCCGGTACTGCTTCAGCAGCGACTTCGCCTGGTCAAACGGATAGACGACCAATCCACTGAGAACTTCCGGACCGACCGGGTGCAGCTTGAATTCAAACAGCGTCACGATGCCGAAGTTGCCCCCACCGCCGCACACCGCCCAGAAGAGATCGGAATTCTGCTCGGCACTGGCCCACCGGCGCTGACCATCAGCAGTGACGATCTCAACCGCCATCAGGTTGTCGACGGTCAGGCCGTATTTGCGGGTCAACCAGCCGAAGCCGCCACCCAGCGTCAGGCCGGCGATCCCGGTGGTGGAGTTGATCCCCAGCGAGGTCGCCAGGCCGAACGCCTGGGTCTCGTGGTCCAGGTCGCCCAGCGTCGCCCCCGGCTCGGCATAGGCGCGCCGGGCCTGCGGGTCGACATGCACCGACTTCATACCGGAGAGGTCGATCGTCAAGCCGCCGTCGCAGATCGCGTTGCCGGCGATGTTGTGTCCACCGCTGCGCACCGACAACAGCAGATCGTGCTCTTTTGCTGTCTGTACTGCCTGTATTACATCGGCGGCGCCGGTACAACGTGCAATCGCAGCGGGCCGCTTGTCGATCATGGCGTTCCAGATCGTGCGGGCCTCGTCATAGCCGGGATCGTCCGGCAGGATCACATCTCCTCTCAGTTGTGATTGCAGTGCTTCGATGGCCTTTTCGGGTAGGGTATTCATCAACTGGCTCTCCTCTTTTGTTGGTTATTTAAGGTCAGACTGGTTTCCTCGTCATTGCGAGGAGTGGAACGACGAAGCAATCTCCAACTATAGGCACGAGATTGCCGCGCTTCGCTCGCAATGACCCTTCATGTCGATCCAATAAGAGGTTCTTTCATGAAACGGCGAATCACTGTAACGCCACTCTTCAATGAGGCTAATAGTAGACCAGATTTAATAGGAATGGGAAACAATTTCACTTGGATTATTGATCATCGTGGCTCGAGCCGCACCAGGCTGCCGTCTGAGGCATCGATCAACAGGTAGAGATAGCCGTCAGGCCCGGTTGCAACGTCGCGGATGCGGCCCAGTTGCTTCGTCAGCAGGCGCTCCTCCTTGACGACCTCATCTCCCTCCAGCTCCAGCCGCACCAGCTGCTGGAACTTCAGCGAGCCGACAAAGAGATTGCCTTGCCACTGTGGAAACTGGTCACCAGTGTAAAACGCCATGCCTGAGGGCGCGATCGACGGCACCCAGTAGTGGAGCGGCTGCAGCATCCCCGCTTTGTGTGTGCCCTCCCCGATTCTGGTGCCGGTGCCGTAGTTGACCCCATAGGTGATAACCGGCCAGCCGTAGTTGGCACCAGGGCGGATGATGTTCAGCTCGTCTCCGCCCTGCGGGCCATGTTCATGGATCCACACATCGCCGGTCCGCGGATGCAGGGCGATGCCCTGGGCATTGCGATGACCGTAACTGTAGATTTCCGGCAGCGCATCGCTGCGGGAGACAAAGGGGTTGTCGCGCGGAATCGATCCATCTTCATGCAGTCGGATGATGGAGCCGGCATGGTCATCGAGCCGCTGCGCGCGCGGCATGTCGCCCCTGTCGCCGAGGG
>JBDLII010000178.1:0-3942 GCA_039714995.1 Pseudomonadota bacterium | reverse complement strand
TCAGCACGCAGGGAATGGCCAATCCCCTTGCCAAGTGCTGTAACGCGGCTGCGGGACACCACAGGAGCGCCCGGTGGGTGAGCTTGTCAGCGTCCATGGACTGCGTTGCGCCTCTTGGCAAGGGGGTAAGCCATTGCCGGCGAGACGCGCCTTGCCATGAACGCTGACAAGTTCACTGAATCCTAAATTATTACGTTGAAGGAGCACTAGTAAACATCTGAATGAATCGATAGGATGGGGGTTCGGGGGAAGGGGTGACAAAACCTCGGTACACCCCATTGAGAGTGAACCCTTCCCCCGTAGAAAAACTTGCGGGAATGCGCTGGATGATGAGCGCAGCGATTCGTTCAGAGCTTCCCAAACAGTAATTCAGGATACATGAAGTGCCAGCAAAACAGAGTCAACTCGTCTTATCCGCTATCGGCAAGGACCAGACAGGGATCGTTGATCGCCTGACAGGGGCCATCTATGATCTGGAACTCAATATCAGCGACAGCCGCATGACGGTGCTGGGCGGCGAGTTTGCCGTGCAGATGCTGATCGAGGGTCCCTGGAACCAGATCGCCAAGCTCGAGAACATACTGTCCGAACTGGAATCCAGGCTCGGCCTCACCATTCACGGCAAGCGCACCGATATCCGCACTACCGACACCAGGATACGTCCCTATGCCGTAGAGGTTGTCGCCCTGGACCACCCCGGCATCGTGCATCACCTGGCCAGCTTTTTTTCTCAGCACCATATCAATATCGAAGAGCTGCATACGACCAGCTATGCCGCCGCGCATACCGGAACACCGATGTTTGCCGTCAATCTGCAGCTCGGCGTTCCGGCCGAGATCCAGATCTCCGCGCTGCGGGATGAGTTCATGGATTTTTGCGACAACCTGAATCTCGATGCAGTGCTCGAACCGCTGAAAAACTAGCGTGATCAGTTCCTCCCGGGATGACGATGCATGAAAGATAGCTTTTTCTCTCGCCAAGACGCCAGGAGCGCAAAGTTTTCTCCTGGCGAGCTTGGCGTTTTGGCGAGAATCATTGTTTTAGTTGATTAATCTCCATTCAATCGATGAATACATAGGACTCCTATGACACAGACGCATTCACAGACAGTTGCTATCGATAAAAAAATTCCGGACATCGCACTGCATCTCACCGGCGACAGACAGGCCAGACTCAGCGACTATCTCGGCAAGCCGCTGGTCATCTATTTCTACCCGAAGGCGAGTACGCCGGGATGCACCCAGGAGGGCAAGGACTTCAGCGCTCTCATCAACAAGTTTCGCCGCCAGTCATGCGTCATCCTCGGCGCCTCCAGGGACAGTCTCACCAGACAGGAGAACTTCAAGGCGAAGCAGGAGTTTCCGTTCGAGCTGGTCTCTGACACCGACGAGGCGCTGTGCAGATTGTTCGACGTCATCAAGATGAAGAACATGTACGGCAAGCAGGTCATGGGGATCGAGCGCAGCACCTTTTTGATCGACCGCGATGGCCGGCTCGTCCAGGAGTGGCGCAAGGTCAGGGTCAAGGGGCATGCCGAGGAGGTTCTCGATGCCGTCAGGGCGCTGAACAAATCTGCTAAGAGCAGTTGACTGCAATGAACGACAGCAAGCGTCTCTTCGTTCTCGACACCAATGTGCTGATGCACGACCCCAGCGCGATCTTCCGCTTCCAGGAGCATGACATCTTCATCCCGATGGTGGTGCTCGAGGAGCTGGATCACGCCAAGAAGGGAACCTCCGAGGTGGCGCGCAATGTCCGCCAGGCGAGCCGTTTTCTTGACGACCTGGTCATAGACACGAGCAATGCGGAGATCAACCAGGGGCTGGAGCTTCCCGGATGGGGGCGCAACAACAAGGAGCAGGATCAGCGACTCTCGGGCCGGCTCTTTTTCCAGACCAGCGAACTCCCGCCATCCCTGCCCTCCACCCTGCCGGGCAACATCGCGGACAACAACATCCTCGGGACCGCCCTGGCCCTGCAGCAGCAGCGCCCGGGAGAGGTCACTCTGGTCTCGAAGGATATCAACCTGCGCATCAAGGCCGCCATCGTCGGACTCAACGCCGAGGACTACAGCAACGACCAGGTGCTGGATGACGTCGACCTGCTCTACAAGGGGTACACCGCGCTGCCGGCGGATTTCTGGGAGACCCACAGCAAGGATGTCGACTCGTGGCAGCAGGACGAGCACACCTTCTACCGCATCTCAGGCCCGGAGACAGAAAACTGGCATCATGGGCAGTCGCTCTACTTCGAGGATGAACACTCGGGCTTCGAGGCCATCGTGCGGGAGGTCCATGAGGATCACGCCATCATCGAACTGGCGGACGACCATCGCAACAGCAGCCACTCGGTGTGGGGCATCATGGCCAGGAACCGCGAACAGAATTTCGCGCTGAACATGCTGATGGATCCCGAACTCGACTTCGTCACCCTGCTGGGCGCCGCCGGAACGGGCAAGACACTGCTGACACTGGCGGCAGGCTTGACCCAGGTGCTCGACCATGGCATCTACAGCGAGATCATCATGACCCGCGTGACTGTCCCGGTCGGTGACGACATCGGTTTCCTGCCCGGCACCGAGGAGGAGAAGATGACGCCCTGGATGGGCGCCCTGATGGACAACCTGGAGGTGCTCACCAAAACGGAGGGCGGCGGCGAATGGGGCCGCGCCGCGACGGATGATCTGCTGCAGTCGCGCATCCGCATTCACTCGATCAACTTCATGCGTGGACGCACCTTCCTCAACAAGTACATCATTATCGACGAGGCGCAGAACCTGACCGCGAAACAGATGAAAACCCTGATCACGCGCGCCGGCCCCGGCACCAAGATGGTCTGCCTCGGCAACATCGCCCAGATCGACACCCCCTACCTGACCGAGACCACCTCGGGCCTCACCTACGTGGTCGACAAGTTCAAGAACTGGGAGCACTCGGGACACATCACGCTGGTCACCGGCGAGCGCTCAAGGCTGGCCGAGTTTGCCTCGGATGAGCTGTAGGCAGCAATCAGCCTGCGCATTGCACCAGATTCTACTCCACTCCCTTGAGTACAAAGCGGGGATTGCCGTAATGGATGTAGTCGGCCCAGTCCACCGACTCCTGCCCGGCCACCTTCTTGCGCGCCTCTAACAACGCATCGCCGATAGGCGTCCCCTCCAGCAGGCTGGTATAGAAGGTCTCGGCGAAGGCCTTTGCCGGCGCATCCCCTACCGGCCAGTAGGTGCCGACGTAGTTGGCCACGCCACCGCGCAGGAAAGCCTCGGCCAATCCCGCGCTGGTGTCCATGCGTGTCTTGATGTCAGGCACAGTGTCGTCGCTTGCGCGCCGGATGCGGGCTGCCTCGCAGGCGTTGAAGAAGACCAGGGTGGGAAGGTTCCCGAGACTGGCCAGCTCCTCTCCGCGCAGACGCTCACCGCCGGCGCAGACGATGCCGCTGCGTTCCGGGCTGTCGGGATCGAAAAATGCATGCCCGGCATAGTGAACGACATCATATTGGCCCGATGAGAAGGCCTTGGCCAGCACCGTTTTAGTTGCCTGGTCACCGCGCAACTCGGTGACCCGCACACGCGACCGGGTACCGAACAATTCGCCAACACGCTGCCCCTCCTTTTCAGCACCCGGAAGATCATTGGTGGGATTGACCACCAGGAGCAGATCGAGACGATCACCGTGACGACGCTGCTCCAGCCACTTCGCCACCGAGAGGTTGTCCGCCATGTAGCGGCGGCTCATGCCAACTTCCAGTGCAGGAGAGCTGCCGCCGAGGCGCAGCGTCTCCCAGGGTATCCGGGAGCTGCGGGCATCGTGCACCACCACCAGGCGGCGGCCTGCCATGGAACCCAGTACAGCACGGATATCCTCCGTCAGCACCAGCTCGGCGAGCCTCTCACCGTATGCGTTCAACGCACCGAAATTGAAGTTGCGCGTCTCGATGCGGCGC
>JBDLII010000177.1:0-3992 GCA_039714995.1 Pseudomonadota bacterium | reverse complement strand
CCCCCATCTGAAACAATCCCGCTCTATATTTCAACCTGGGAACAGCAAATGCATCTGATCAAACCCTTTACCGGCCTGCGTCCGGCCGCCGGACGTGCGGACGATGTCGTCGCACCGCCATATGATGTGATGAACGCCGCGGAAGCCCGCGAGATGGCCGCGGGTCGTCCATGGAGTTTTTTGCATATTTCGCGCCCGGAAATCGACCTGCCCGAAGAGACCGATCCCTATGCCCCGGAGGTCTACGCCAAGGCGCGCGAGAATCTCGATCACATGATAGCCGAGGGTGTGCTGGAGCGTGACCCGAAGGCCAGCTACTACGCCTATCGGCTGACGATGGGCGAACATGTGCAGACCGGTGTCGTCGCGGCGGCTTCCGTCGAGGCCTATGACAACGACAGGGTGAAAAAGCATGAGTTCACCCGCCCGGTCAAAGAGGATGACCGCGTCCGCCAGATCGAGGTGCTGAATGCCCAGACAGGGCCGGTTTTTCTCGTCTACCGCGCAGACGGGGTCGTCGACTCACTGCTGGCAAAGGTCAGCGCCAGGCCTGTCGATGTCGATGTCACGGCCAGAGATGGCGTGCGCCATGAGCTGTGGGTCATTGATGATGAGGCTGAGGTAGAGACGCTGACACAGGCTTTCGACGCCATGCCGGCGATCTATGTCGCCGACGGCCACCACCGTTCGGCCGCCGGTTCGCGCGTGGGCAACAGCAGGAGCGAAGCCAATCCTGACCACAGGGGCGATGAGTCCTACAATTACTTCCTGTCGGTCATTTTTCCGCACGACCAGATGCAGATACTCGACTACAACCGCGTGGTAAAGGATCTCAGCGGCATGGACAGGGAGACCTTTCTGCAGCGGGTAGCGGAGAATTTCACCGTCGAGCAGGCGGATGCCCCGGTCAAGCCGGATACGACTGCCGAATTCGGCATGTACCTGGATGGTCAATGGTACAAGCTGTCGCTGGACGAGAGCCGGATTCCCGACGACCCTGTGGCCAGTCTCGATGTCAGCCTGCTGGCGGACAACCTGATCGATCCGATTCTCGGCATCTGCGATCAGCGCACCGACACCCGCATCGATTTCGTCGGCGGGATCCGCGGTCTGGAGGGGCTGGAGAAGCGAGTCGACAGCGGTGAGATGGCGGTTGCCTTCTCACTCTTCGCCACCACCATGGAGGCGCTGATGGCGGTCGCCGATGCCGGCGAGGTGATGCCGCCAAAGTCAACCTGGTTCGAACCCAAGCTGGCCGACGGCCTGGTGAGCCACGTCCTGGATTGAAAAGATTAACAGAAGGAAAAGTAACCGCAGATGCACACGGATAAACACAGATGAAAAAAACTCTATCTGTGTCAATCCGTGTTTATCTGTGGTTCAAAAAAGGGGGGGTGAATCAATGCGGCGCAATGCGCTCCGCTTATTGCGCCCGCTTCTGGCTTAAAACCTAAAACCTAAAACTTCCCTACTCTTTCAATGATACCGACAAGTGCGGCCTGATGGTATCTATCATCGCCTGGTGCAGTTTGGTGCCGCCGGCCACTACGTTGCCGGTTTCGAGATAACGATCGCCGCCGCGGAGATCGGTCACGACGCCGCCGGCTTCCCTGACCAGCAGGGCGCCTGCGGCAAAATCCCATGGAGCCAGTCCCAGCTCCCAGAAGCCGTCGATGCGTCCCATCGCCAGCCAGGCGAAGTCGAGCGCCGCTGATCCCGGGCGACGCACGCCTGCGCTGTCGACGATCAGGTCGCGCATCATGCCGAAATAGGCATCGGCATGGGTCAGGTCCCGATAGGGGATGCCGGTTCCGAGCAGGGCGCCCTTGAGCCCCCGGCGTGCGGAAACGCGCATGCGCCTGTCGTTGATGAATGCGCCTTCACCACGGGTGGCATGGAAAAGCTCCTCGCGCATCGGGTCGTAAACCACGGCGCTTTGCAACGCGCCGCGATGGCGCAGTGCGATAGAGATGGAAAACTGCGGAAAGCCATGCAGATAATTGGTGGTGCCGTCGAGGGGATCGATGATCCATTCATACTCGTTGCCCTGGTGGAGCCCGCTCTCCTCGGCAAGGATTGCGTGTTCAGGGTAGTAGCGCTTGATGGTCTTGATGATCGTCTCTTCGGAGGCGCGGTCGACTTCGCTGACATAGTCATTCTGCTGCTTGGTCTCGATCTTCAGCGAGCCGACGCGATCAAAATAGCGGGTCAGGATTCTGCCGCCGTCGCGGGCGGCGCGTATGGCAATGTTTGTCATCGGGTGCATGGGGCGCGAGGATACAGCATGGCGGGGCGGATATAAAGTAGAATAGGCTTTTGGAATTCAATCGCGGTCAGAGGACCGCTCCTACAGATCTACAAGGCACCGCAGGAGCGGTCCTCTGACCGCGACTCTGCACAGGCTCTTACTAACACATTCAAATGCTCTCGAAAATCCGCATCGTACTGGTCAACACCAGCCACCCCGGCAACATCGGCGCCGCCGCCCGGGCGATGAAAAACATGTGTCTCTCGCGGCTGGTGCTGGTCTCGCCGTCAAAGTATCCAGAGCAGGCCGAAGTCGCCTATGCGCGCGCCTCCGGCGCCTATGACCTGTTGTCGGAGGCAACCCGGGTCGATTCTCTGGACGAGGCCGTTGCCGGCTGCCGCCTCATCATTGGCAGCAGTGCGCGTTCGCGCACCATCGGTTGGCCGATGTTGACGCCGCGCGAGTGCGCCGCCAGGGCCGTCGACGCCGCCCGGGAAGCTGATGTGGCGCTGGTATTCGGCGCCGAGCGCACGGGCCTGACCAATGCCGAGCTGGACCGCTGCCACCACCTGGTGCAGATACCGACCAATCCCGACTACAGTTCGCTGAATGTCGCCATGGCCGTGCAGGTGCTTGCCTACGAGGTGCTGGTGGCCAGCGGGCAGCAGATCGTCAACACCAACCGCGGACGCCTGCCGGCGGCCGCGGAGCAGTTCGACGGCTTCATGCAGCACCTGGAGCAGGCGCTGGATGATATCGGCTTTTCCGACCCGCGCCGCTCGGACAAGCTGCTGCGCCGCCTCCGCCGCCTGTTCCTGCGCGCCCAGCCGGATCCTGACGAGCTGAACCTGTTACGTGGTATTCTAAGCGCAGCACAGGGCCGCAAGTCGATGCGCTAACCCCTCACCCCGACCCTCTCCCGGAGGGAGAGGGGAAAACTTAAAACCTAAAACTTAATACCTGCCCCCATGTTTAAAAGAATCAAAGAGGAGATCAGCGTCGTCTTCGAACGCGATCCAGCCGCGCGCAGCGCATTCGAGATCATCACCACCTACCCGGGGTTTCATGCGCTGATGCTGCACCGCCTGGCCCACCGGCTGTGGTTGTGGAAGCTCTACTGGCTGGCGCGCCTGCTGTCGAATCTCTCGCGCCTGGTGACAGGCATCGAGATCCACCCGGGAGCGGTCATCGGCTGCCGCTTTTTTATCGATCACGGCATGGGGGTCGTTATCGGCGAGACGGCGGTGATCGGTGATGACTGCACCCTCTATCACGGGGTGACGCTCGGCGGCACCAGCTGGCAGAAAGGGAAGCGCCATCCGACGCTGGGCGACGGCGTGGTCGTCGGCGCCGGCGCCAAGGTGCTGGGGCCGATCGAGATTGGCGCCGGTGCGCGTATCGGCTCCAACGCCGTGGTCGTCAAGGCGGTGCCCCCGGGCGCCACTGCGGTGGGAGTGCCCGGCCGCCTGATTCAGCCGAAAAAGGAGCAGCAGGATGCGCACCGCAAGGTGATTGCAGAAAAGATGGGGTTCGACGCCTACGGCGTCTCGAAAGATGCGCCTGATCCGGTCGCCCACGCCATCAACTGCATGCTGGACCATATCCACGTGATGGACAGGCGCATGGAGAAGATGTGCAAGGCGATGAAAGACATGGACCTGATCGACACGATCGATGTTAAAGATCTAGACTCCTGCGAAATCATCTCCACGGCGGAGGAGCTGGAGCGCCTGGAAGAGGAGGG
>JBDLII010000176.1:0-4066 GCA_039714995.1 Pseudomonadota bacterium | reverse complement strand
CCCCGTCATTGCGAGGAGCGCAGCGACGAAGCAATCTGTTGTTTGATTTACCAGATTGCCGCGCTACGCTCGCAATGACAGCACTTGAATTCATCTAAGGTTTCCTTACATCTCTACATCTGTGTTTATCTGTGTTCATCTGTGGTTCATGATTTCTCAAACCCTTCAACCAACCCACACCCGCGCATTTCTGAAGAGGCGCATCCAGGGGCTCTCCTCGCCCCATTCGGGGGGATGCCAGGAGAGCTGCACCGAGCGGAAGACGCGCTCCGGGTGCGGCATCATGATCGTCACGCGGCCGTCTTCGCTGGTCAGCCCTGTGATCCCGTCCGGAGAGCCGTTTGGATTGGCCGGGTAGCGCTGCGCCACCTCGCCGCTGTTTTCAATATAGCGCATGCTGATCCGCGCCTTGCCGGCGTCATCCGCAGCGGTGAATTCTGCCCTGCCCTCGCCATGCGCCACGGCGATCGGCAGGCGCGAACCACGCATGCCCTGCAGCAGGATGGACTGGCTCTCGACGATCTCGACCAGCGACAGGCGCGCCTCGAACTGCTCCGAGCGGTTGCGCACGAAGCGCGGCCAGGCAGCGGCGCCGGGAATCAGCTCCTTCAGATGCGAGAGCATCTGGCAGCCGTTGCAGACACCCAGCGAGAAGGTCTCCGGCCGCTGGAAAAACTGCTCGAACTCGTCGCGTGCGCGTGAGTGGAACAGGATCGACTTGGCCCAGCCGCCGCCTGCGCCGAGCACATCGCCGTAGGAGAAGCCGCCGCAGGCGACCAGGCCTTGAAACTGCTGCAATGAGAGACGCCCGGCGATGATATCCGACATATGCACGTCGACCGCCTCGAAACCGGCGCGGTCAAAGGCCGCGGCCATCTCGATCTGGCCGTTGACGCCCTGCTCGCGCAGCACCGCGATCCGCGGCCTGGCGCCGCTGCTGATCATGGGAGCACTGACATCCTCGGCGGCATCGAATGTCAGCAGCGGCGACAGTCCAGGATCGTCGCTGCCGATGCGTTGGTACTCCTCATCGGCGCACTGCGGATTGTCCCGCAGGGCCTGCATGCGCCAGCTGGTCTCCGACCATGCACGCTGCAGTTCCATGCGCTGACTCTCGAGAACCACCTCTCCATCACGCTCAAAGCGGATACGCTCATCATCAAACAGCGGACTGCCGATGATATGACTGCAGTGGCCCAAATCCTGCTTTTGCAGCAACGCAAGCACCTTGCCGACAGCATCTCTGCGCACCTGCAGCACCGCCCCCAGCTCTTCGTTGAACAGCACCCCCGCATCACTGCCCCCATCGGCGGGAAGCTCGATCTGCAGGCCGCAGTTGCCGGCAAACGCCATCTCCACCAGCGTCGTGAAGAGGCCGCCGTCGGAGCGGTCGTGATAGGCCAGCAGCAGCTCGCGGCGATTCAGGGACTGCACGGCGTTAAAAAAATGTTTCAGCAGCTGCGGCTCATCCACGTCCGGGCACTCGTCGCCGACCTGCTTGTAGACCTGCGCCAGCGCACTGCCGCCAAGCCGGTTGTTGCCCTGCCCCAGGTCGACGAGGATCAGCTGCGTCTCACCGCGATCCGAGCGCAGCTGCGGCGTCAGGGTTTGGCGCACGTCATCGACCGGCGCAAATGCCGAGACGATCAGCGACAGCGGCGCCGCCATCTCGATCGTATCGCCGCCGGCGTCTTGCCACACGCTTTTCATCGACATCGAATCCTTGCCGACGGGGATCGCGATGCCCAGCGCCGGACATAACTCCATTCCCACCGCCCTGACCGTCGCATAGAGATTGGCATCCTCGCCGGCGTGGCCCGCAGCCGCCATCCAGTTGGCCGAGAGCTTGATGTCGCCCGGCCGGTCAATGGAGGCCGCGGCGATATTGGTCAGCGCCTCGCCGATGGCCATGCGTCCCGATGCCGGCGCATCGATCAACGCCAGCGGAGTACGCTCGCCAATCGCCATGCATTCGCCGCGATGGTTGACGTAGTCGCTGAGCGTGACAGCGCAGTCAGCCACCGGGATCTGCCAGGGGCCCACCATCTGGTCGCGCGCCACCTGGCCGGTGATCGTGCGGTCGCCGATGGTGATCAGAAAGCGCTTGTCGGCCACGGCCGGCAGCTTCAGCACCCTTAGCGCCATCTCCTGCAGCGAGACATCAGGAACAGCAAACGGCTCGGGCAGCGCATGCCGGGAGCTGACATCGCGCCGCATCTTCGGCGGCTTGCCGAACAGCAGCGACATCGGCATATCGATGGGCCTGTTGTCGAAGTGGCTGTCGGTGAGCAGCAGGTGATCTTCACCGGTTGCCGCACCGACAATGGCATAGGGACAGCGTTCGCGCTCGCATATTGCGCGAAACTCCTCCAGCCTGTCGCTGTCGACGGCCATCACGTAGCGCTCCTGCGCCTCGTTGCACCAGATCTCCATCGGCGCCATGCCGGGGTCGTCATTGGCGACTTCACGCAGCTCGAAGTCGCCGCCGCGCTCTGCGTCATGCACCAGTTCGGGCAGCGCATTGGAGAGCCCGCCGGCGCCCACATCGTGGATAAAGAGGATGGGATTCTGCTCCCCGCGCCCCCAGCAGCGGTCGATCACCTCCTGGCAGCGGCGCTCCATCTCCGGGTTGCTGCGCTGTACCGAGGCGAAATCGAGATCCTCGGCCGAGGCGCCCGAGGTCATCGAGGAGGCTGCCCCGCCGCCGAGGCCAATCAGCATCGCCGGGCCGCCGAGAACGACCAGCGGCGAGCCGACCGGAAAAGTGTTTTTGTCGATATGCTCGCCGCGGATATTGCCGAGCCCGCCTGCCAGCATGATCGGTTTGTGATAGCCGCGCAGCTCTCTGCCCGCCCTGCTTGAGACCTCCTCCTCGTAGGTGCGGAAATAGCCGCACAGGTTGGGTCGACCGAACTCGTTGTTGAATGCCGCCGCGCCAATCGGCCCTTCGAGCATGATCTCCAGCGCGGAGACGATGCGGTCCGGCTTGCCGTGATCCCTCTCCCAGGGCTGTTCGGCGCCCGGAATGCGCAGGTTGGAGACCGAAAAGCCCGTCAGCCCGGCCTTTGGCTTGCTCCCCTTGCCGGTGGCGCCCTCGTCGCGGATCTCGCCGCCTGATCCCGTTGCGGCGCCCGGATCCGGTGAGATTGCCGTCGGGTGGTTGTGGGTCTCGACCTTCATCAGGATATGGATATCCTCCTGATGGTAGCCATAGTCATGCGCTTCCGCGCGAGGAAAAAAACGCTGGCCGGCATGGCCGGTGATGACCGCCGCGTTGTCGGAGTAGGCCGAGAGCACCCCGTCAGGCGACTGCTCGGTGGTGTGCCTGATCATCGAGAAGAGCGAGCGGGGCTGCTGTTCACCATCGATGATCCAGTCGGCATTGAAAATCTTGTGGCGGCAGTGCTCCGAGTTCGCCTGGGCGAACATCATCAGCTCGACATCGGTCGGGTTGCGCCCGAGGGCGGTGAAACTATCGACCAGGTAGTCGATCTCATCCTCGGACAGCGCCAGCCCCCAGTCGCCGTTCGCCTGCAGCAGCGCATCCCGTCCGCCCTGCAGCAGATCGACGCTGCGGTATGGCCGCGGCTGCGCATGGGTAAACAGCTGTTGCAGCGCATCGTCGGGCGACAGGAAGGTTGATTCCGTCATCCTGTCGTGCAGCACCGGGTCGGCCACGGCCAGTTGGTCGCTGTCTGCCTCGGTGCCGTTGACCAGCAGGTTGAAGGCTACCCCCCTTTCGATGCGCTCGACGGCGCGCAGGCCGCAGTTGCGGGCGATATCCGTCGCCTTGGTCGACCAGGGTGAGATGGTGCCGCTGCGCGGCGCGACGATCAACAGCCC
Organism: Pseudomonadota bacterium; assembly: GCA_039714995.1. GTDB lineage: Bacteria > Pseudomonadota > Gammaproteobacteria > Chromatiales > Chromatiaceae > Sva-25. Next base: position 223 of record JBDLII010000176.1, on the reverse strand, counting down.
GTGATCGTCGAGCCGATAGCGATCGGAGAAGCGGCCATAGGTCAGCAGCTGCTGCAGTATCTCCAGCTCACGCGGGGTGATTTGTTCACGATAGTCGACGAAATGCAGATAGTGGGCCGCTATGGTGACATCGCTGTCGAGCAGCCTGGAGAGCTGCTGCTGAAGTCTCTGCAGCCGAAAAGCCGAATAAACGGGGGAGCCTGGAATGATCTGCATTGCAGTG
>JBDLII010000175.1:0-4083 GCA_039714995.1 Pseudomonadota bacterium | reverse complement strand
AAGCATCTGCATCTGATCGGCGATAATCTCGGTAGTATAGCGGTCCTGGCCGCTCTGATCCTGCCACTTGCGGGTCTGCAGCCTGCCTTCAATATAGATCTTGCTGCCCTTGCGCAGATACTCACCAATAATTTCAGCCAATTTTCTGAATGCGACCACCCTGTGCCACTCCGTGCGCTCCTGCTGCTGGCCGGTATTCTTGTCCTTCCATGATTCGCTGGTCGCTACGCTGATATTCGTCACCGCATTGCCATTTGGCATATATTTAACCTCGGGATCCTGCCCCAGGTTGCCAATCAGGATCACCTTGTTTACACCTCGTGATGCCATATCTTCCTCCTGTTGTTTCCAATAGTTTACGCGGAAGCGCCCAGCGCTTCCACTGCTTCCAGTTTATCTCTGTCCAGTGTTGCCGAATTGACTTTCAGGTAGGCGACCCCCTCATCCTCGACGATAACCGCCTCCCTGACGCCCTCGATCCTCAGCAGCATTCTCCTGATCTGCGCATGCTCCTCTTCCAGGTGGCGTATGTTGATCAATTCCGTTTTGAGCTGCGCCGGCGGTCGCATGCCGAGTGCAAACAGCAGCCACAAGATAACAAGCAGCGCCGCGAATACAAAGACCGCCGACAGACCGAATGCATGATGCACCCAGCCGCCAGCTGCGCCACCGGCAAAAGCGCCGGCAAACTGTGACGTCGAGTAGACTCCCATGGCGGTGCCCTTGCTGGTCACAGGCGCCACCTTCGAGATCAGTGACGGCAGCGTCGCCTCGAGCAGGTTGAATGCGGTGAAAAAGAGCAGCAGCCAGGCAATCAAACCCCAGCGGCCCGTTGCCAAAAGAGCAATGCCAGCCAGCGACATTATCAACAAGATGATGGCGGAAAGAAAGATCTGTTTCATCTTGCCGCGCTTCTCCGCGATGATGACGAATGGAATCATCAATGCCACGGCCAGCAGCAGGACCGGCAGATAGACCTTCCAGTGATCGCCGCTCTCTATACCGCCGACATCACGCAGCAGCAGCGGGAAAGCCAGAAAAAAGGAGGTCATCACCAGATGCATCACAAAGATGCCGAAATCGAGCCGCAGCAGCTCGACATTGCGTAAAACCCCGCCAAACTGGCCCGCAACCGGCTCTGCGTCACGATGCAGCCACAGGTGATCGGGGGCCGGCACCACGAACAGGATGATCATCACCCCGCCCATCGCCAGCGCGGCTGTCAGCCAGAAGATTCCGGGCACGCCGATCCACTCGTTGAGAATAGGCCCGATGACCAGCGCCGCGGTAAACGCCATGCCGATGCTGGCGCCGATGGTCGCCATCGCCTTGGTACGGTGGGACTCGGTGGTGAGATCGGCCAGCAGCGCCATGACGGCAGCGGCTATGGCGCCGCTGCCCTGGATTGCGCGTCCGGCGATGATCCAGTAGATATTGTCCGCCATAGCCGCGATGACGCTGCCCAGGGCAAACAGCAGCAGCCCGGCAACGATCACCGGCTTGCGTCCGATATGGTCGGAGAGCATGCCGAACGGGATCTGTAGCAGTGCCTGCGTCAAACCATAGATGCCGATGGCGAGACCGATCAGCACCGGGGTCACGTATTCCAGCTGCTCGGCATAGATAGCAAACACCGGCATGATCATGAACAGGCCGAGCATGCGTAGCGCATAGATGCTGGCCAGCGACACAGCAGCGCGTTTTTCGGTCGATGTCATCGATGGGTTCATGATCCTGAACAACCCTTTGGCACAGGCGTAAAAAAGGACGTATAGTAACTGATTTTGCCGTCATCAAGAAACACGATGCAACAGATCGCCATCCGCGGCGCGCGCACGCACAATCTCAAGAATATATCGCTGCAGCTGCCGCGGGACAAACTGATCGTTATCACCGGGCTCTCCGGCTCGGGAAAATCCTCGCTCGCCTTCGATACGATCTACGCGGAGGGGCAGCGGCGTTACGTCGAGTCACTCTCCGCCTACGCGCGCCAGTTTCTCTCGGTGATGGAGAAGCCTGACGTCGACCATATCGAGGGGCTCTCCCCGGCAATCTCGATCGAGCAGAAATCCACCAGCCACAACCCCCGCTCCACGGTCGGCACGATCACCGAGATCTATGACTATCTGCGGCTGTTGTTTGCGCGCGCCGGCACGCCGCGCTGCCCTGAACATGGCGAAAAGCTCGAAGCCCAGACTGTCAGTCAGATGGTGGACCAGGTGCTCTCCCGGTCGCAGGGGGAGAAGCTGATGCTGCTGGCGCCGGTCATCTCCGCGCGCAAGGGGGAGTATCACAAGCTGCTGGGAGAGCTGCATGCACAGGGGTTTCTGCGGGCGCGCATCGATGGCGACATCTATGAACTGGATGATCCGCCGGAGCTCGAGCTGCACAAAAAACACAGCATCGAGATCGTCATCGACCGTTTCAAGGTGCGCCCTGATCTGCAACAACGTCTGGCCGAGTCCTTTGAGACGGCGCTGCACCTGGCCGGCGGCATTGCGCGCGTCGCCTCGATGGATACCGACACTGGCGAGGAGCTGATCTTCTCCGCCAATTTCGCCTGTCCAATATGCGGCTACAGCATCGAGGAGTTGGAGCCGCGGCTGTTCTCATTCAACAACCCTGTCGGCGCCTGCCCCACCTGCGACGGCCTTGGTATCGACCAGTTTTTCGATCCCGACAAGGTGATCGCCAACCGTGAACTGAGCCTGGCCGGCGGCGCAGTGCGTGGCTGGGACAGGCGCAGCAGCTACTATTTTCAGCTGCTGAGCGGGGTAGCGAAGCACTACGATTTCGACATCGAGACCCCGTGGAAGCAGCTGACAAACAAGCAGCGGAAGCTGCTGCTTTATGGCAGCGGCCGTACGGCAGTCGAGATGACCTACCGCAATATGCATGGCCGCAAGATCACCAAAAAGCAGCCCTTTGAAGGCATCATCAACAATCTGCGGCGCCGCTACCACGAGACCGAATCCAGTTCGGTGCGCGACGATCTGGCCAGATATGTGTCAGAGCAGCCCTGCCCCGACTGCCATGGCAGCCGCCTCAATGAAGCCGCCCGCCATGTCCTGGTTGACAGCCTGTCGCTGCCCGATATCACCTGCATGCCGGTCGATCGGGCGCTGGCGTTTTTCCAGCAGCTGAAGCTGCCGGGAAAGCAGGGCAAAATCGCCGCCAGGATCATCAAGGAGATCAACCAACGCCTCAATTTTCTGGTCAATGTCGGCCTCAACTACCTGTCGCTGGACCGCAGCGCCGAGACTCTCTCCGGTGGAGAGGCACAGCGCATCCGCCTCGCCAGCCAGATCGGCGCTGGACTGGTCGGCGTCATGTATGTACTCGACGAGCCATCAATCGGCTTGCACCAGCGTGACAACGCGCGCCTGCTGTCGACACTGAACTATCTGCGCGATCTCGGCAACACCGTCATCGTGGTCGAACATGACGAGGAGGCCATTCGTAGCGCCGATCACGTGGTGGATATCGGCCCGGGCGCCGGCGTCCACGGCGGCCGCATCATCGCCGAGGGCACGGCCGAAGCGATCACTGCATCTCCGGAGTCACTGACCGGGGAGTATCTCAGCGGCAAACGCAGTATCGCAATCCCCGCTGCGCGCACACCGCGAAATGAACGCCACCTGCACATCAGCGGCGCCAGCGGCAACAATCTGAAGCTGGTCGATCTTGAACTGCCTGTCGGCTTGATGACCTGCATCACCGGCGTCTCCGGCTCGGGAAAATCGACGCTGATCAACGATACCCTCTATCCGCTGGCCGCAACCCGGCTGAATGGCGCCACGACTTTGACAGCCGCCCCCCATCAGATGATCGGCGGCATGGAGCATCTGGACAAGGTCGTCGACATCGACCAGAGTCCGATCGGCCGCACGCCCAGGTCCAACCCGGCCACCTACACCGGCATCTTCACGCCGATTCGCGAACTGTTTGCCGCCACCCCCGAATCACGCGCGCGCGGCTATCTGCCGGGACGTTTCAGCTTCAATGTCAAAGGGGGACGCTGCGAAGCCTGCAGGGGTGATGGTGTCATCAAGGTGGAGATGCATTTTCTTCCCGACATCTATG
>JBDLII010000174.1:0-4100 GCA_039714995.1 Pseudomonadota bacterium | reverse complement strand
AGCAGAATCAGATGGCTTTTGCGGCCAGCGTACCCAACCAGGCAGCAAAAACGCAGATAATAACGGATGCCGTCATATTGATGCCTGCCTTGACGACCGCACCCTCCTCAAGCAAAACCAGAGTCTCCAGGGAGAAGGTCGAGAAGGTCGTGAAGGCGCCCAGTATGCCGACCATCAACAGTGCACGCATCTCGGTCGAGAGGGGCATGCGCTCAAGCAGCCACACCGAGAGAAACCCCATCAACAGCGAACCCAGCAGGTTGACGACCAGCGTACCCCATGGGAAGGCGCGCCCTGTCAACGAGTAGACCCAGGTTGAGAGTCCATAGCGCCCGATAGCGCCGATGGCGCCGCCAATGCCGACCATCAACAGTTGCGTCATGGCAGAGCCTATTGAATCTAGTGAATCAACTGGCCGTTGACTTTTTTCAGGTCGGCCTCATTAATGGTTCCAGCCGCATCCTTCAGGCGCAGATGGTTCAGCACATACTGATAGCGTGACGCGGCAAGCGCACTGTCGGCTCTGAAGACATCACGTTGCGAGTTGAGCACATCCACCAGGGTGCGGTTGCCAACCTCATAGCCTGCCTGGGTTGCAGCCAGTGCGCTCTGTGTTGAGACCGTCGTTGCTTTTAACGCCTTGACCTGACTGATGCCGGAAATGATGCCACGATAGGCATCATGGGTATTACGCGTCACCCGGCGCTTGGCGGCTTCGAGTGCGGAGCGCGCCGCGCGCAGCCTGGCCCGCGCCTGGCTGGTGCCGTGCGTGACCCGTCCTCCGGTATAGAGGGGAAACCGCAACTGCAGGCCGACCCTGGCCTCATCATCATTGTCGATAAAGACATCACCTCGGCCGCTGTCGTTGAAAGTCGATGCACCAGCAACAAGATCGGCTGTCGGATAGTGTCCGGAACGGATGACCTCAACATCCTTCTCCGAGATCTTGACCTCCTCCTGTGCCGCAATAACATCCGGATTGTTGCTCAACGCCATGTCGTTCCAGTGCTTCATACTGACCGGTTTCGGATTCAGCAGCGGGATATTCTCCTTCAACTTGGCGAGATTTCCAGGATCCTTGCCGATGATTTCCCGCAGCACCTCCCTGCTGTTCTGCAGTTCCGTCTCGGCCAGGATCTGGGCAGAACGCGCCCCGTCGTAGCGCGCCTGGGATTCATGGACATCGGTGATCGGTATCAGGCCAACGTCATAGCGCTGCGTCGCCTGGTCCAGCTGTTTGCGAATTGCCCGGGTTTCGGCTTTGGTAAAGGTGACATTATCCTCTGCCGCAAGCACGCCGAAATAGGCCTCGGCAACGCGCATGATCAATATCTGCTCATCGCCATGATAGATCGCCTCGGCCTGATCAACGATATGGTCAGACTGTCTGTAGGTCATGTAGCTGCCGCGGTCATAGAGAGGCTGCGACAGGTCAACGGCCGCCTCCGTCCGGTTCCAGCTGTTGTCAGTCTGGCGGCTGGTGAAGCCCGTAGCCCCGGCCGAGACGCCAATTTGCGGCAGCAGTCCGGAACGCGCGATCGGTTTTGCTTCACGGCTGGCTTCCAGCGAAGCCTTTGCGCCGAGTATCTGCGCATCATGCTCGCGCGCCAACTGGTAGATACTGTTCAGATCACTTGCAAAAAGCTGTGAAGAGGATGCCGATAAAAGCAGCAAAACAGAAAAAAGCGTTCTCATTGACGTGATCCTGATATCTTTTTCGAAAAAGCGTGGATATGATAGCAAAAGCGCATAACATCCACCCGAATATGTTGGGGCAACCCTGACTCAATCGAAGGGATGAGATAAGCCATCATTGGATAGAGACATGCACAGCCGGAACGGCGATACATCCACATACAGCTGGCGCAAACTCCTCCGCATGGTGACCAGTCATCGCCAGGAACTGCTCAGTGCGAATATCATTGCCATCATCGGCACAGCGCTTGCCGTACCCGTTCCGCTGCTGATCCCGATCCTGGTTGACGAAGTGCTTCTTGACCAGCCGGGAACATCGGTGGCCATCATGAACCAGCTGTTCCCGCAAAGCTGGCATGGACCCGCGCTCTATATCCTGGCCGTGCTGCTGCTGACGCTGCTGCTGCGCATCGTAGCCACGCTCTTCAGCGTGTGGCAGACGCGCATTTTCACCTGCATCTCGAAGGATGTCATTTTTCGCATCCGCCGGGCCCTGCTCTCCCGCCTTGAGCACATCTCCATGTCCGAGTATGAGACACTCGGCTCGGGAACGGTCGCATCACACCTGGTGACAGATTTACAAACCATCGACGACTTCGTCAGCGTCAGCATCAGTAAATTTGTCGTGGCGGTGCTGACGATCCTCGGCACGGCCATCGTACTGTTGTGGATTCACTGGCAGCTGGCGCTCTTTATCCTGTTGCTCAATCCACTGGTCATCTATGTCACCACCATCTTCGGCCGCAAGGTCAAGCAGCTGAAGAAGCGCGAAAATGCGACTTTTCAGCTGTTTCAGGAGGCGCTGGCCGAAACGCTCGACGCCATCCAGCAGATTCGCGCCGCCAACAGGGAGCATCACTATATCGCCCGGCTGATCGATGTCGCGGCCAACGTTCGCAGCTATTCATCCAGCTTCGCCTGGCGCAGTGACGCCGCATCGCGCCTCTCGTTCGTTATCTTTCTGTTCGGCTTCGATATCTTTCGCGCCCTGAGCATGTTCATGGTGCTCTACTCCGGCCTGTCGATCGGTGAGATGCTGGCTGTATTCGCTTACCTGTGGTTCATGATGGGCCCGGTACAGGAGGTCGTGACGATACAGTACGCCTGGAACGGAGCGCATGCGGCGCTGGGGCGCATCAACAGCCTGTTCGATATCAAACTGGAGCCGGTCTACCCGCACCAGCAGAATCCATTTCGCGGCAGGCCGACAGTCTCCATCACGCTGGAGCATGTCAGCTTTGCCTACGGCGACGGCCCCAGGGTGCTGCGGGACCTCACGCTGCACATCCCTGCCGGACAGAAGGTCGCCCTGGTCGGGGCCAGCGGCGGTGGCAAGACAACCCTGGTGCAGATCCTGCTGGGTCTCTACACTGCCGACGAGGGGGAGATATGTTTTGACGGCGTGCCTGTCACCCGCATCGGGCTGGATGTCGTACGCGAAAATGTTGCGACGGTACTGCAGCATCCGGCGCTGATGAACGAGAGTGTGCGCTCGAACTTGACGCTTGGCCGCGATATCGATGACAAGTTGCTGTGGAACGCGCTCGAGGTTGCGCAGCTGAAGAGCGCCGTCGCAGCACTGGATGATGGTCTGGAGACGCAGATCGGCAACCGTGGCGTACGCCTCTCGGGGGGCCAGCAGCAGCGCCTGGCCATTGCCCGCATGGTTTTGACGGATCCGGCTGTTGTCATCCTGGATGAGGCAACGTCAGCGCTGGACACGACCACAGAGAAACACCTGCATGCCGCACTGAACCGCTTCCTGGAAGGCAAGACAACCATCATCGTCGCCCACCGTCTCAGCGCCGTCAAGCATGCCGACCGCGTGCTGGTGTTTGAAGATGGCCGTATCGTCGAGGATGGCGTCCACCACCAGCTGATCAACCAGGATGGACTCTACAGGTCACTTTATGGTTCGCAGGCGGAGAGAGAGGGGAGTTGACGCAAAAAAGCCGGCAACGAGCCGGCTTTTTCAGCTTAAAGCATTGGTGTGGATCAGTCAGTCACTGCTTCATCCATCAGATCATCTTCGACCTCGGGGATCGGACGGTCGACAAGCTCGACCCATGCCATCGGCGCCTTGTCACCGGCGCGGTAGCCCGCTTTCAGAATACGCAGATAGCCGCCATTGCGCTCCTCGTATCTTGGTCCGATTTCGGTGAACAGCTTGGCAACGACAGCATCGTCGCGCAAGCGGCTGAAGGCGACGCGGCGGTTGGCAACGGTATCGGCCTTCGCCCTGGTGATCAGCGGCTCGGCGACACGACGCAGCTCCTTCGCTTTGGGCAGTGTCGTTTTGATCAATTCATGTTCGAACAGCGAGCAGGCCATGTTTTTGAACATGGCTTTGCGGTGGCTGCTGTTTCTGTTGAGCTTGCGGCCGGACTTGCGATGACGCATGATAA
>JBDLII010000173.1:0-4157 GCA_039714995.1 Pseudomonadota bacterium | reverse complement strand
CGATGGACTTGACGCAATCCGCCAGATCGTTGCAAAGGCTAAGGATTACCTCAAACCCGGAGGCTGCCTGCTGCTGGAACACGGCTATAATCAGGGTAGCGCCGTGCGAAAACTGATGCATGCGGCAACATTCGGCGAAATAGAGACTTTCATCGACTTTGCAGGACATGAGCGGGTCACCACGGGGCGTACAGCCTGAAACAACCTGAGTAGTACATCAGGAAAAGTTCTGACTACTTCGTCATTGCGAGGAGCGCAGCAACGCGGCAATCTGCTTGAGATTACTTCGCCTACATGGATGTAGGTGAGGGGCGTGAGCAGGATGCGGAAGCTTCGCTACGCTCGTAATGACAGTAGCCGATAGTCTTGGCGATTCAATTAGAGCTTCCTTAAAGGAGTGAAAATCCAGTGATCAAACGTCTTGTCATGGTGATCATGCTGCTGGCACTGATGTTCGGCGGCATCTTCGGCTGGAAACACCATATGGCCGGGAAAAGTGCGGCGATGATGTCGCAGCCGCCTCCGCCCGCCACCGTCGCATCGGCGGAAGTGATGGTGGAGAGCTGGAAGCCCTACCTTGAAGCCGTCGGCAGCGTGGTGGCGACGCAGAATGCCTATATCACCACGGAGGTTGCCGGACAGGTACAGAAAATCCTGTTCGAGTCGGGCCAGAGCGTCGAAAAGGGGGACGTCATACTGCAACTTGACGACAGCGTCGCCCGGGCCGAGCTGGCAGGACTCATCGCGAAGGGAGAGCTTGCCAAACTGCAGTTCGATCGCAATGCCAGGCTGATCAAGGACCGCTCGGTCTCCCAATCCGAGTATGACCGCCTGCAGGCCGAGCTGGATATCGCCAAGGCGACGCTCGACTCGAAGCGCGCCGTGATTGGCAAGAAGAGTATTCGCGCGCCGTTCAGCGGCCGGCTTGGCATCAGCGATGTCAACCTCGGACAGTACCTGTCGCCGGGCGTGCGCATCGTCTCGCTGCAGTCGCTCGACCCGGTGTATGTCGATTATGCCCTGCCCGAACGCCACTTCGACCGTGTCAAGACCGGCCAGATGGTGCTGGTCAACGTGCAGGCCTATCCCGACAGGGTGTTCGAGGGCAGGATCACCGCCATCGAGCCGGGGATCGACGCCGGCACGCGTACCCTGCGAGCGCGTGCGACACTGGACAACCCGGAGCAGCTGCTGCGTCACGGCATGTTCACCGAGGTCAGGACAACACTGCCGCTGCGGGAGAATATCCTTACGCTGCCGCGCACCGCCCTGACCTACAACCCCTACGGCGAGTCTGTATTCCTCATCACAACAGAGAACGGCAGCAGCCGGGTCGAGCGGCGGCAGGTGAAGAGCGGCGAGGTGCGCGACGACCGCGTCGAGATCATCGAGGGACTCGACGCCGGTGACAGTGTCGTCTCCGCCGGCCATCAGAAACTGCGCAACGGCCAGCAGGTGAAGATCGACAACAGCGTTCAACTCGATGGCCGGACGCAGGGCGGATGAAATTTACCGACACCTTTGTCAAACGCCCGGTATTGGCCAGCGTCATCAGCCTGATGATCCTGCTGGTCGGCCTGCGTGCGATCGCCTCGCTGGAGGTGCGCCAGTACCCCGAGACGCGCAATACGGTCGTGACGGTGACAACCTCCTACCCCGGCGCCGGCAGCGAACTGGTGAAAGGCTTCATTACCACGCCGCTGCAGCAAGCCATCGCCGAAGCCAACGGCATCGACTACCTGTTCGCCCGCTCGACCCAGGGAATCTCGACCATCGAGGCCCACATGGAGCTCAACTACGACTCCAATGCAGCGGTGGCGGAGATTCAGGCCAAGGTGGCCAGCCAGCGCAACCTGCTGCCCGACGAGGCGGACAGCCCGGTAATCGACGCCACCACCGGCGACCGCACGGCGCTGATGTACCTCGCTTTTTACAGCGACAGCATGCTGCCCTCGCAAATCACCGACTACCTGCTGCGTGTGGTGCAGCCGCAGCTGCAGGCCGTGCCCGGCGTCGCCAGGGCCGAGCTGATCGGCAACAAGACCTTCGCCATGCGCATCTGGCTGGACCCCCGCCGCATGGCCGCCCTTGGCGTCACCGCCACCGACGTCCGCGAAGTATTGCGCGCCAACAACTACCTGGCCGGCGTCGGCCAGGCCAAGGGCGCCTATACGACAATCAACCTGACGGCAACCACCGACCTTGCGGGCGAGGAGGATTTCCGCAAGCTGGTGGTGCGCTCGTCCAGCGGGACCCTGGTCAGGCTGTCCGATATCGCCACCACAGAGCTGGGCGCGGAAGATTATGATTCGACCAACTGGTACAAGGGCAAGCCGGCTATCTTCATCGGAGTCGAGCAGGCCCCAGGCGTCAACCCGCTGACGGTAGCCCAGGCGGTACGCGAGCTGATGCCGGAGATCCACCGGCAGCTGCCCGCAGGACTGGATGGGCACATTCCGTATGATGCCAGCGTCTTTATCGAGGACTCCATCAGGGAGGTGTTCACGACACTGCTGGAAGCGGTCGGCATCGTACTGCTGGTGGTCTACCTGTCGCTGGGTTCTGCCAGGGCAGCCCTGGTGCCGGCGGTTGCGGTGCCGCTGTCACTTGTAGGCGCCGCCTTCCTGATGCTGCTGATGGGCTTCTCGATCAATCTGCTGACGCTGCTCGCCATGGTGCTTGCCATCGGCCTGGTGGTGGATGACGCCATCATCGTTGTCGAGAATGTGCATCGGCATGTCGAGCAGGGCAAGCCGCGTTTCGCCGCGGCGCTGATCGGCGCGCGCGAGCTGGCGCTGCCGGTGATCGCCATGACGACCACGCTGATCGCCGTCTATCTGCCGATCGGCTTCATGGGCGGACTGGTCGGTACGCTCTTTACAGAGTTCGCCTTCGCACTTGCCGGCGCGGTGCTGATCTCCGGTATCGTGGCGCTGACGCTGTCACCGATGCTGTCGTCAAAGGTGCTCAAGCCCCACGGCAAGCAGGGCCGCTTCGAGCAGTGGGTCGAACGGGGATTCGGCAGGCTAGCCGGCTCCTACCGTTCGCTGCTGCATACCAGCCTCGACTCCCTGCCGGCGACGCTGCTGTTCGCCTTCGTGGTGCTGCTGTCGATCTTCTTCATGTTCGTCACCAGCAAGAGCGAGCTGGCGCCGGTGGAGGATCAGAGCATTCTCTTTTTCCAGGCCACCGGACCGCAGACGGCAACCATCGAATACAACGAGGCCTATACCCGCGAGATCGTCAAGGCTTTCGAGACCATTCCCGAGTATCATGAGAGCTTTTTTCTGCTGGGTCGTGGCACACCTTCGACCACCTTCGGCGGCTTCAAGATGGAGCAGCCCTCGCTGCGGCCGCGCTCGCAGATGGAGGTGCAGCCGGAGCTGCAGGACAAGCTGAAGCAGATCGCCGGCTTCCAGACCGCTGTGTTTCCACGGCCCAGCCTGCCCGGATCCGGAGGCGGCCTGCCGGTGCAGTTCGTCATCACCAGCGACCGCAGCTACCAGGAGCTGGATGCGCTTGCAGGTCAATTGATCGGCCGCGCCATGGGCAGCGGCCATTTCAAATTCCTGATGAAGGAGCTGCAGTACAGCCGTCCGCGCACCACGCTGGTGATCGACCGTGACCGCGCCGGAGACCTGGGCATCAGCATGCGCGACATCGGCCGCAACCTCGCCACCCTGCTGGGCGGCAACGACATCAACCGCTTCAGCCTGGAGGGGCGCAGCTACAAGGTCATCCCGCAGGTGGAGCGCGAATTCAGGCTGGATCCCGGACGGCTCAAGGAGTACTACATCCGCCCAGGTTCCAGCGAATTGATCACCTCGGCGACTGCCACTTCCGGCGCCGATGACGTCACTGCCGCCATGCCGCTGGTGTCACTGGATGCCTTCATCCACCTCGAGGAGCATGTCGAACCCAACCAGCGTACCCAGTTTCAGCAGCTCAACTCGCTGACGGTACAGGGCGTCATGGCTCCGGGCGTACCCCTCGGCGATGCCCTCGAGTACCTCGAAGGGGTGGCGCAGGAGATCTTTCCGCGCGGCTTCGGCTGGGACTACTCCGGCGGCTCGCGCCAGTATGCCCGGCAGGGCAGCGCGCTGGTGATCACCTTCTTTCTCTCCATCCTGGTGATCTACCTGGTGCTGGCCGCGCAG
>JBDLII010000172.1:0-4246 GCA_039714995.1 Pseudomonadota bacterium | reverse complement strand
CCAGGATCAATGTAGGATGTAGGGGGGATAAGCGATAGCGCATCCACCAGAATTCCGTACATTGCCGGATGCGCTGGCGCTTATCCGGCCTACGATCTGGACCTAAAACCTAAAACCTAAAACCTAAAACCTAAAACCTAAAACCTAAAACCAACCCGCCATCTATACTTAACAGCATGCCGCCGCTGTTCAACACCCGCCAAACCTACGGCCTCATTGCCATTCTGCTGCACTGGTTGATCGCCGTCGGCCTGATTGCACTGTTCGCCTCGGGGTTATGGATGACCGGCCTCGACTATTACCACCCCTGGTACAACAGGGCGCCTGCGTTGCACATCTCGTTTGGCGTGGTTGTGGCCCTGTTGGTGCTGCTGCGCCTGTTGCTGTCACTGGTGAGCCAGGCTCCGGAGCCCATCGCCGGGCGGTTATTCGCCGTGGCGGCTTATCTCACGCACATGGTGCTGCACCTGCTGCCGCTGGTGATCGCTGCTGCTGGCTACCTGATCGTGACTGCAGAGGGGAAGGGTGTAGCCGTCTTTTCCATGTTTGAGCTGCCGCCGCTGCTGGAATCTGCCGGTGAGCGCGCTGACAGCGCCGGTACAGTTCATCTCTGGTCTTCCTGGACCCTGATGATCCTGTCGCTGGCGCATGCCGCGGCCGCTGTTTTTCACCATGCCGTGTTGCATGACGTCGTATTACTGCGTATGTTTGGATATGACAAGACCAAACGAGGAGAGAGAGCATGAAAAAGATTCGACTGTTGATGATATTGCTGTTGTGCAGCGCCTCATCAGCGTTGCTGGCCGCCGAGACCTATGTGATCGATACCAAGGGGATGCATGCGTCGATCAATTTTCAGATTCCGCATCTCGGCTACAGTCTGCTGACGGGGCGTTTCAACCGTTTTTCGGGGAGCTTCGTCTACGACCGCGACAACCCATCCGCATCCAGCGTCTCGGTCGTCATCGAGACGGCCAGCGTCGATTCAAATCACGCGGAACGCGACAAGCATCTGCGCGGCGACGAGTTTCTGCACGCGGATAAATTCCCGGAAGCCACATTTGTCAGCTCCTCTTTCAAGGTTGATGGTTCCGCTTTTGCCGTCATGGAGGGGGTGCTGACACTGAGAGGGGTCAGCAAGCCGCTAATGATCCGCCTGAAGAAGATCGGCGAAGGCGAGGACCCCTGGGGTGGCTACCGCATGGGGTTTGCCGGCGAAACCAGCTTCCTGCTTGCCGACTTCGGCATCCTGAAAGAGCTGGGGCCGCACTCGAAAAGCGTCATGCTGCAGATGAATATCGAGGGCGTGCGCGAAGAGTAACGTCGCAAATCCTCTGCAATGCTGTGGCGGGTTGGGTGGATTCAAATAATCCGGGAAGATAGGTTATACTAACCGCCATTAGCCGGGGGTGTCCGCAGCGGACTGAGAAATACCCTTGGAACCTGATCCAGATGATGCTGGCGTAGGGAGGCTATGGCGGGTGTATTCCCCTCCATTGCCGATTACGCCGGAGAGGAGACACCATGAGCGCCATACCCGACGAATTTATTACAAAAACAACAACGCTCTCCGCGGAGGTCACCCGTCCCTTCGCCAATTCACGCAAGATCCATGTGCAGGGTTCGCGTGCCGATATTCGCGTGCCGATGCGCGAAATCAACCAGTCTCCGACACTGACCAACAATGACAGGGAGATCAATCCTCCCATCACTGTCTATGACACCTCCGGTCCCTATACTGACCCCGATGTCAACATTGATCTGTTAAAAGGGCTGCCCGATGTGCGCTCTGCATGGATGGCCGAGCGTGATGATACAGTGCAGCTCGAAGGGCCCACCTCCGCCTACGGGCAACTGCGTCAGAGCGATGCGGAACTGGAGAGGCTGCGTTTCGAGCACATTCGCGCCCCGAGAAAGGCCAAAGCGGGCAGCAATGTCTCGCAGATGCACTATGCGCGCCGGGGCATCATCACGCCGGAGATGGAGTACGTGGCGATCCGGGAGACCCAGCGGCTCGACGAGCTGCGCCGAGATCCTGAATACCGCAAGCTGCTGCGCCAGCATCCGGGGGAAAATTTCGGCGCCCATCTGCCCGAGCAGATCACTCCCGAGTTCGTGCGTTCGGAGGTTGCCGCGGGACGCGCCATCATCCCGGCGAACATCAACCACCCGGAGCTGGAGCCGATGATCATCGGCCGCAGCTTCATCGTCAAGGTCAACACCAATATCGGTAACTCCGCAGTCACCTCCTCCATCGAGGAAGAGGTCGAGAAGATGGTGTGGTCGGCCCGCTGGGGCGGCGATACACTGATGGATCTCTCCACCGGCAAGAACATCCACGAGACCCGTGAGTGGATTTTGCGCAACTCGCCGATGCCGGTCGGCACCGTGCCGCTCTACCAGGCGCTGGAGAAGGTTGACGGCAAGTCGGAGGACCTCACCTGGGAGATTTTCCGCGACACCCTGATCGAGCAGGCGGAGCAGGGCGTCGACTACTTCACCATCCATGCCGGTGTGCGCCTTGCCTATGTGCCGCTGACGGCGGAGCGCCTGACGGGAATCGTCTCGCGTGGCGGTTCCATCATGGCCAAGTGGTGCCTGGCGCATCACGAAGAGAGTTTTCTCTACACTCACTTTGAGGAGATCTGCGAGATCATGAAGGCCTATGACGTGGCCTTCTCGCTGGGCGATGGCCTGCGCCCCGGCAGCCTGGCCGACGCCAATGACGCCGCCCAGTTCGGTGAACTGGAGACCCTCGGCGAGCTGACGAAGATCGCCTGGGAGCACGATGTGCAGGTGATGATCGAGGGTCCCGGTCACGTGCCGATGCAGATGATCAGGGAGAACATGGATAAGGAGCTGAGAGACTGCTTCGAGGCGCCCTTCTATACGCTCGGCCCGCTGACGACCGATATCGCCCCGGCCTACGACCACATCACCTCGGCCATCGGCGCGGCGCAGATCGGCTGGTACGGCACGGCGATGCTCTGCTACGTCACCCGCAAGGAGCACCTCGGCCTGCCGAACAAGGACGACGTGCGCGAGGGCATCATCAGCTACAAGCTGGCGGCGCACGCGGCCGACCTGGCCAAGGGGCTGCCCGGTGCGCAGCTGCGTGACAATGCGCTCTCCAAGGCGCGCTTCGAATTCCGCTGGGAGGACCAGTTCAACCTGTCGCTGGATCCCGAGCAGGCGCGCAGCTACCACGACGAGACCATGCCTGCCCAGGCGCACAAGGTGGCGCACTTCTGCTCCATGTGCGGTCCGCACTTCTGCTCGATGAAGATCTCCCAGGATGTGCGCGACTACGCCGCCTCCAAGGGACTCGGCGACATCGGCGTCGCTGTCGAGGAGGGCATGAAGGAGAAGGCTGCGGAGTTCCAGCAGCAGGGCGAGATCTACGCGGAGGTGTAGTGTGCGCATATTGCATACCATGCTGCGCGTTGGAAATTTACAACACTCGATCGACTTCTACACCCAGGTACTGGGCATGCGCCTGCTGCGCCGGAAGGAGTATCCCGACGGCAAGTTCACGCTGGCCTTTCTCGGCTACGGCGATGAATCCGACAACGCGGTCATCGAACTGACCTACAACTGGAACGTCGACAGCTACGACCTAGGCACCGCCTTCGGCCACATCGCCATCGAGGTCGACGACGTCTACGCCGCGACCGACGAGCTCAAGAAGCGTGGCGGCAAGGTGATCCGCGAAGCCGGGCCGATGAATGCCGGCACGACGATCATCTCCTTCATCGAGGACCCCGACGGCTACCAGATCGAGCTGATCGGCAAGCGATAACCGTCGTCGCCCTGTCACTCATGGGGTTCATTGCGGCGAAGGTCGGAATCCAGTAAAGAAACCCACGACCGGGGTCAGATAACGAGCGATTCACTATTCGCATAATCTGTGTTCTGCCCCCGCTTTCCGATTTCTCTGCTATGCTTTCAGCAAAGTAAAAGATCCTTCTCTATTGCGATCTCTTTCCGGAATGGAAAGAGCGAAAGGCTGCAGCCGCTGGGATTGTGTCTTCGTAGGCCTGCCGGGATTGCAATACTGTAAGTAACTGTTAAGCACCTTGTCATTTCAACTGACAAGTCACTGCTATTGGGTGTATCTGGAGGAAACGTCGGAGGCATGGATGCCGACGCGAGCCTACATGGCCGGGTCATGTTCCTGACGGAACCGGCATTTCCCACATCCCTGTGGGTCAGAGGTATTTACGGCGTTTTCCGGAAGATATACCCA
>JBDLII010000171.1:0-4255 GCA_039714995.1 Pseudomonadota bacterium | reverse complement strand
AGAATGCCAATGATGTTTTTCTCAGATTCCTATAACCGCCATCCCACGCGATCGAATAGATGCACTTTGCTGATATCTGCATAGAGATCCAGGCTGGTGTTGCTGGCAAAGGTGTGATTTCCCTGCAGCCGCGCCACCATTGGTGATTCTGACACCTGGTCATCCGCCTGTTCCGGCAAGGGGAAAACATCTGCTGTCACCCGCTTCAACGGGGATGTAAAAAAGAGCAGTGTTTCATGTCCCAGGGGTTCGACGGTTTTCACAGTCACCCTTAGCCGTTGCTGTTCCGGGAAGTGCTGTTCAGTGGTAAAGGCTTCCGGGCGGAAACCGGCTATGATCCTTTGATTCAAATGTTCATCCAGTTGCGGGTAGTTTTGTTTGACGGAATCCGGGATGGAATGGAGCAGATCTTTGCATTTGATGCAGGGTTCGCCCTGTACATTCTTCACCAGCAGGGCGTCAAACAGGTTCATGCCTGGGCTGCCGATAAAGTCGGCGACAAAAATATTGGCCGGCCTCCGATAAAGCTCCTGCGGAGTTTCGACCTGCAGCAGACGCCCGGCATTGAGCACCGCGACCCTATCTCCAAGGGTCATGGCCTCCACCTGGTCGTGGGTGACATAGAGGGTTGTCGTTCCCATTTTCTGCTGCAGGTTGGCGATGTCCGCGCGGATCTGCACCCGCAGCCTGGCATCCAGGTTGGAGAGGGGCTCATCCATCAGGAACACAGCAGGATCGCGTACGATGGCGCGGCCCATGGCGACACGCTGGCGCTGCCCTCCCGAGAGCTGCCCGGGCTTGCGCTCCAGCAATCCGCCGAGACCCAGCAGTTCTGCCGCGTTTTGTATGCGCTGCTCCCGCTCTTTTTTGCCGGCCTTGACCATCTTCAGCGGAAACTCCAGATTGCCCCGCACCGTCATGTGCGGATAGAGGGCATAATTCTGGAACACCATCGCGATGTTGCGCTGCTGCGGCGATTTTTGATTGACGATCTCTCCATTGATCAGAACGTCACCACTGGTAATCTCTTCCAGGCCGGCCAGCAGACGCAGGGCGGTGGATTTGCCGCAGCCGGATGGCCCCACCATGACGAGAAACTCGCCAGCGGCGATGTCCAGGCTCAGATCATGGAGCGCATGGACATTTCCGGGGTAGATTTTATTCGCTTTTCTGAATTCAACCGAGGCCATGGGTCACCCCTTGATGCCGGTTGAGGCCACGCCGCGCACAAACCAGTTCTGAAACAGGATGAAAACCAGCAGAACGGGAGCAACCATCATCACGCCGAATGCAAAGATATCCCCCCACTGCAGCGGCGGCAGGGTATGGAACATCGCGATTCCCAGCGGCAGGGGACGCACGGCTTCACTGCTGGTTGCCATCAGCGGCCACAAAAACGCACCCCACTGGGTGAGGAAGGTCAGCACCGCCACGGTGGCAAAAACCGGCCTGGTATTGGGAATAATGATGGTGACGAATGTGCGTAATACGCCTGCGCCATCGATCCTGGCGGCCTCCTCGAACTCTTTCGGCAGGGCGATAAAAAATGTATAGAAGAGGTAGATGGAGAAGGCGTTGGCCAGGAAGGGGATGATCTGGACGATGTAGGTGTCCCGCCAGCCAAGCAGGGTGACCTGGTAAAACAGCGGCACGGCGATGGCTTCGAGAGGAATGATCATCAGCGCCACAACCAGTGCAAGGAGCAGCTTGCGCCCCCGCCAGCGCAGCCTGGCAAGCGCATAGCCAGCCAGTGCGTTGATAATCGAGCCCAGGGCGACGATCATGCCGGTGATAAAGAGGGAGTTGACAAAATAGCCGCCGAAATCGACCCGCCTCCAGACATCATGATAGTTTTGCAGCGAGAGCTGCTCCGGCCAGAAGGCTTGCCAGGAACCGGCTTCTGCAAGCACCGCGGCATCGGGCTTGAGACTACCAATGACCATGAAACCCAGGGGCGCAACAAAGAGCAGGGCAAAGAGGGAGAGCACGGCATATCTCACAGCTCCCGCTCCTGCCTGGCCAGTCGCCGCTGCAGCAGCGTCAACAGCAGCACGATAACAAACAGCACCACCGTCATCGCCGCGCCCTTCGCCACCTGTTGACGGGCAAAGGCCGCCTGTACCGATTCATACATCACCGTGGTCGAGGCATTGCCGGGACCACCCTGGGTCATGATCTGCACCTGGTCGAATAGCCGGAAGGCCAGAATCGTAGTGACCAGCACCACGAAGATCAATGTGTTGCGCAATTGCGGCAGGGTGACATGGCGAAATTGATGGACTCTCCCGGCGCCATCCACGGCCGCAGCC
Organism: Pseudomonadota bacterium; assembly: GCA_039714995.1. GTDB lineage: Bacteria > Pseudomonadota > Gammaproteobacteria > Chromatiales > Chromatiaceae > Sva-25. The sequence goes on along the minus strand of JBDLII010000171.1, from coordinate 1,946 downwards.
TCGTAGAGTTCACGGGGAATGGCCTGCAGACCGGCGAGGAGAATAACCATCTGAAAGCCAGCGCCCTGCCAGATGGAGGTCAACATAATCGCCGGCAGGGCGAGCGTTTCATCGTGCAGAAAATCCTGAGGACTCCAACGACCGAATGTCACGATTTCCAGGAAGGCGTTCATCATGCCGTTCGGCCCCGGGGCGAAGATCAGGATCCACACCACCGCCACCAGGGAGAGCGGAAAAACCACCGGCATGAAGAAGAGGGTGCGAAACACCACCATCCCCTTCAACGGCCTGTTCAACAGCAGCGCCAGGCCCAGCGCCAGCAACGTCTGCAGCGGCACGACAAACGCGGCAAACAGAAGGTTGTTCAACAGGCCGCGCAAAAAGGCGGCGTCCTGAAAGATGCGCTGATACTGCGTGATGCCGACAAATTCAAGCGGCAACGGCGAGCCCAGCTTCAGATTGGTCAAGGAGATAAAGGCGGCAAGCACAAAGGGCAACAGAACGAACAGCAACAGGCCGAAACATGCAGGAGCGCAAAACAGCAGCGCCGCATGCAGCTCGGAGAAACCCCGCTGTAGCGGATCATGCTTCATTATTGCGCCCGGTAGCCCTGGTTGTCGTCGATGTCCTGATCGATAGCGGCTGCGGCTCTATCCAGCGCAGCGGCAATATCTCCGCCATTGCGGATAGCAAGAAATGCCTGCTGAAAAGCGGAGGTGATGACCGGGTAGGCAGGGGTTTGCGGCCGGGTCACCGAGTAGCCCTCGAGCAGCTGTTGGGCGAAAAGTCGCAGCCGCCCCTGCTCTCCATAGAGCATGGACCGGCCAATGGCTGTCTTCGTGCCGGGCACGGCGCCATTGGCATTGGCCATGGCCAGCACCTCCTCGGGCTGCAGCAAAAACTCGAGGAATTTGATCGCGGCATCTGGATGCTCAGCGTGACGGCTGGTCCCCCAGTTCCAGGAGCCCTGGCCGGTTTTTGCTCCCTGGCCGAAGTCCGGCAGCGGCAGCAGAACAAGCCTCTCTCCCAATGCCTCTGCATAGCGGCTGTACTCCCAGTGACCCGCCCAGGAGATGGCTACCCGGCCGGAGATAAAGGCGGCATCATCCAGGTTGGGATCCACCAGGCCCTGTTCGATCCAGTTGCCGACATGCCGCAGGCTCGCGACGGCTGCCGCGCTGGTCAGCACGCCATCAGCCGATTGATAGCTGCCGCGGTCGATGAGATCGGCGCCGGCCGACTGCAGAACCGGCGAGAATGCATAGGTGTACCACTCGCCGCTGTAGTTGAGTTTCAGATCCAGCACCGCGCCGTCACTGTCGTTGCTCGCGAGTTCATTCAGGACGCTGTTGAACTCCTCGATGCTCCAGGCGGACTCCGGGCCGGCGGGGATACGCACCCCTGTCGCCCTGATTTTTTCAACATCGGCATAGAGCGCCAATCCCGAGTCGAAGGCACCGACGGAGTAGAGATGCCCGGCATAGCTGCCCTGCGCGATGATCGACGGCAGCAGATCCGCTCTCAGGGTGGGAGAGATCAGCTGATCCAGCGGAGCAAGATGGCCCTGCCAGACATAGCTGTAGAGGTAGGGGCCGTCAAACTCGAGCAGGTCGGGCAGATCACCCGCCAGCGCCGCCGCCTGTACCTGGGCATTGTAGTCGCGTTCCGGGATAAAATTGAGATCGACCCGGGTTCCCTGCTGTGATGCATTGAAGCGGGCAGCCTGATCCTTGAGCGTGTCGCGCTCGGCTTCCTGCCCGGAGTGGGCCCAAACTGTTATGACAACCTCTTCAGCCGATTCCGGGCCGGTTTTGTCCTGGCTACAGGCCTCAAGAGCTGTCAGCGACAAAAGCACCACAAGCCATTGCCACCATCTGCCGCGCATCGTCTCCATTCCCGACCGCCTCCGGGGTGATTCGAACAAGATCAGATGATAGCTGTTTTCT
>JBDLII010000170.1:0-4261 GCA_039714995.1 Pseudomonadota bacterium | reverse complement strand
CACTTGACAAGGACTAAGGCCATTGCCTGCGTGCTGTGCCTTGTTGCGAAGCACCACAGTAACGCTGCATCCATCAATTCAACCTTGACGGAGCACTAGCCCCCACTCCCTCCAGGAGAGGACCGGGGCAAGGGGAACTTGTTTTCAGACCGAGTCACAGCAGCACCACGTCATACTGTTCACGGGTATAGAGCTGTTCCGCCTGCAGGCGGATCTGCCTGCCGATAAACTGCTCGAGTTCGACCAGGCTCGACGACTCCTCGTCAAGCATCAGGTCAACGACATCCTGGGACGCAAGAATCAGCAGCGACTGCACGTCGAATTGGCGCGCCTCGCGCAGAATCTCGCGGAAGATCTCGTAACAGGTGGTCTCGGCTGTCTTCTGGGTGCCGCGGCCGTTGCAACAGGGGCAGGGGGCGCACAACACATGGCCCAGCGATTCACGGGTGCGCTTGCGTGTCATCTCCACCAGCCCGAGCGAGGAGACCTCGGTGATCTGGGTCTTGGCATGATCCCTCGCCAGGCACTTGTCCAGCGCCCGTATCACCTGGCGCTTATGCTCCTCATCGAGCATGTCGATAAAATCGATGATGATGATGCCGCCCAGGTTTCTCAAGCGCAGCTGCCTGCACAGCGTCTGGGCGGCCTCGAGATTGGTCTTGAAGATGGTCTCTTCAAGCGTGCGATGGCCAACGAATCCACCGGTATTGACATCGACCGTGGTCATCGCCTCGGTCTGGTCGATGATCAGGTAGCCTCCCGATTTCAGATCGACCTTGTGCTGCAGCGCCTTCTCGATCTCGTCCTCGACGCTGTAGAGATCGAAAATCGGACGCTCACCCGGGTAGTATTCGATCCGCTCACTGAGCTCGGGGATAAAACTGTCGGCAAACTCGACGGCTGTCTTGTAGGTTGTGCGGGAGTCTATGCGCACCTTCTCGACCTGGGCATCGGTCATATCCCTCAGCGCACGCAATGCGAGGGGCAGGTCGCCATGGATTAATTCACGGGAACCCGCCGCAAGGGTACTCTTGCCGATTGACTCCCACAGGCGCGACAGAAACAGCATATCGGCGCGCAGCGCCATCTCATCCACCTCCTCGGCGGCGGTACGCGCGATAAACCCGCCCTTGAGATTCTCCTCCCTGACAAAGACAGCGAGTATGTTGCGCAGCCGGCTGCGCTGCTGTTCATCTTCGATCTTCTGGGAGATGCCGATCGTGCTCTCTCCCGGCAGGTAGACCAGGAAGCGGGACGGGATCGACAGATGCGTCGTCAGGCGGGCGCCTTTGCTGCCCAACGGATCCTTGACCACCTGTACAATCAGGTCGCTGCCGGTATGCACCAGCTCGGTGATGTCGGGCACCTCCTCGTGATTGGCGGCGCTGGCAATATCCGAGGCATGCAGAAACGCAGCTCGCGCCAGGCCTATCTCGACAAAGGCCGCCTGCATTCCGGGCAATACCCGGCAGACGCTGCCCTTGTAGATGTTGCCGACCAGTCCCCGCTTCTTGATGCGTTCGACCAGGATCTCCTGCACCATGCCATTTTCAATGATGGCAACCCGCGTTTCGGGCGGGGTCACATTGACCAGTATCTCTTCGCTCAAGTTGCCGCCTCCATCAACGCAATCCCATAACAACAGAATAGCCCTGATAGAGATATTCCACAAATATTGATGTAACTCATTGAAATGCTGTCCTGAATATAGAGAAAAAACCGAAGGGTGTGGTGAACTTGCAAACCACGTCCTGCAAAGCTTCGCCGGGATGACGGCAATCAATCCATGCGGAGCCTTAACAGGCTGTTAACCCCGGTGATAGGGGTGTCCCTGCAGCAGGCTCCAGGCGCGATAGAGCTGTTCGGCAAGCAGCACCCGCACCATCGGATGCGGCAGCGTCAGCGGCGAAAGCGACCACTTGAGTCTCGCCTGCTGCAGGCATTCAGCGGAGAGACCATCCGCGCCGCCGACGAGCAGCGCGATGTCCGGCCCCTGCTGCAGCCAGTTGGCAAGCTGCGCAGAGAGCTGCCTGGTGCTCCATGCCTTGCCATGCTCATCGAGTGCGACCACCGTTGCACCTTTCGGAATGGCTCCCTGGATGTGCTTGCACTCCTGTTGCTTGATTTTCTCCGTGCTGCTGCTCTTGCCGCGATGCGCCGCGGGGATCTCGACAAGATGCAGGGAGCACTCGCGCGGCAGACGCTTGGCGTACTCCCCGTAGGCGGTGGCCACCCAGGCAGGCATCTTGTTGCCGATGGCGATCAAATGGATCTTCATCAAATTCGCGGCGGCTCGGGAGTCATATGAAAGAAATCGATAATTGAGCACTGCCCTCCCTCAATCGCGGTCAGAAGACCGCTCCTACACCATGAGGTAGGAGCGGTCTTCTGACCGCGAAAGAGAAGCTGCCAGATTATCATCTGGAAGCCAGCTGCTGAATCACGGCTGCCGTGTGCGGACGCACGCAGCGCCAGATGTAGAAGGACTCCGCCGCCTGCTCGACCAGCATGCCGATGCCGTCGAGCGCTTTCCCGGCATGGTGTCTCTCTCCCCAACGCACGAAAGCCGTCGGCTCCCGGCCATACATCATGTCGTAACTCCAGCCGCCCGCTGCCAGGCAGGTGTCGGGAATGGCCGGCACATCACCCTTCAACCCCGCCGCGGTGGCATTGATGATCAGATCAAACTGCCGGTCGCCGATCTCATGCAGGCCGCAGCCGCTGATTTCACCGCGGCCGCTGAAACGCTCCGCCAGCAAGACAGCCTTTTCAGCCGTCCTGTTTGCGATCACCAGGCTTGCCGGCTGCTGTTGCAACAGCGGCAGAATCACGCCCCGGGAGGCGCCGCCGGCTCCAATCAGCAGCAATGAAGCCGCTTTGATAGCAAAGCCGTGATTCTGCGTCAGGTCGCGCACCAGGCCGACGCCGTCGGTATTGTCGCCCTGCAACTTGCCATTATCCAGCAGGGTGATGGTATTGACCGCCCCGGCAATCTGCGCTCTCTCACTCAGCACATCCACCAACTCCCAGGCCTTCTCCTTGAAAGGCACGGTGACATTGAGGCCGCACCCGCCTTGACGAAAAAAATCCCGCACATCGCCGTTGAAATCCTCCATGTCGCCCAGCAGGCGGTTATAGACGATATCCTCCCCCGTCTCGCGTGCAAAGGCGGCATGAATTCCAGGCGACAGGCTGTGCCTGACCGGGTTGCCGATCACCGCATAGCGGTCACTCATCGGTTCAACCACTGCGCCGCACGTTTGGCGAAGTAGGTCAGGATGCCGTCCGCCCCGGCGCGCTTGATGCAAACAAGCGACTCCAGCACCACAGCCTGTTCATCCAGCCAGCCATTCCGGGCCGCCGCCATGTGCATCGCATATTCACCGCTGACCTGGTAGACATAGGTGGGAACGGCAAAGCTCTCCTTGACGCGGCGCACGACATCCAGATAGGGCATGCCCGGCTTCACCATCACCATGTCGGCACCCTCCTGCAGATCCAGCGCCACCTCGTGCAGCGCTTCATCACTGTTGGCGGGATCCTGCTGATAGGTGTACTTGTTGCCCGCGCCCAGGTTGGCCGCGGAGCCGACCGCATCGCGGAAGGGACCATAGTAGCTGGAGGCGTATTTCGCCGAGTAGGCAAGGATGCGGGTATGAATATGCCCGAACTCTTCCAGCGCCCCACGCACCGCGCCGATGCGGCCGTCCATCATATCCGAAGGGGCCACCACATCGGCGCCCGCCATGGCATGCGAGAGTGCCTGCTTGACCAGCACTTCGACAGTCTCGTCATTCATCACATAACCGGAGGCGTCGATCAGGCCATCCTGGCCATGGGTGGTGAAGGGGTCCAGCGCCACATCGGTGATGACCCCCAATTCCGGGACTGCATCCTTGACGGCCCTGACGGCACGCTGTGCCAGGCCATCGGGATTGAACGCCTCGCGGGCATCGTCTGATTTTGCGGAAGCCGGAGTTACCGGAAAGATCGCCAATGCCGGAATGCCCAGCGCTTGGATCTCCCTGGCCTCCTGCACCAACAGGTCGATGCTCATCCGCTCCACGCCCGGCATGGAAGGCACCTCTTCACGCATCCCCTCGCCCTCGAGCACAAACACCGGCAGGATCAGATCATCAGGCGTCAATGTGGTTTCGCGCATCAGCCGGCGCGAAAAATCATCTCTGCGCATGCGGCGCATTCTGGTGGTGGAAAAGTTGCGTGGAACAGCTTGCCAGGACATCGATAAACTCCAAACGAA
>JBDLII010000169.1:0-4282 GCA_039714995.1 Pseudomonadota bacterium | reverse complement strand
TCCATGCAACCTGGGTGCATAGGCGACGTTGTCATAGATCGACTTGGGAAAAGGGTTGGGCTTCTGAAACACCATTCCCACTCTGGCGCGCAGCAGCACAGGATCCATGCTTTTTGCATAGATATCCTCTTTATCAAGTAGGAATTCACCTGTAATGCGGCAACTGGGAATCGTGTCATTCATACGGTTGAGACAGCGCAGATAGGTTGACTTGCCGCATCCGGATGGGCCTATAAGCGCAATTACCTCGTTAGCGCCAACATCCAGGCTGACATCAAAAATCGCCTGCTTGTCGCCGTAAAAGACATCGACATTGCGGGTTGACATCTTGAGATTGTCTGTAAACGGGTTTCCCACCGTGCCTGTGATCTCCTGGTGAATATCAGGCTGTTCAACTACGCGGGCTCCACTCTCCAGCGGATCTCTATCAACGACAGGTGTCGCATCGAATGCTTCTGTCATGCCAGCTACTTCACTCATATAATTCTCCTACCACTTATGCTCTAATTTTTTGCGCAAAAACACAGCGAGCAAGTTCATTGCCACCATAAACAGCAACAATACAATAATTGCCGCCGACGTTTTTGCCATAAAGGTACGTTCCGGGCTATCCGCCCACAAATAGATCTGCACAGGCAGCACAGTTGCCGAATCAGTAATCCCCTGGGGTATGTCGACGATAAAGGCTACCATGCCGATCATCAACAGAGGCGCTGTCTCTCCCAACGCCTGCGCCATACCAATAATTGTACCAGTCAATATGCCGGGCATCGCCAGCGGCACCACATGCTGGAAGACTGTCTGAACTTTTGAGGCGCCCAGCGCCAGCGCAGCATCGCGTATGCTTGGCGGCACAGATTTCAGTGATGCGCGACTGGCAATGATGATGGTCGGCAGGGTCATCAGGGTCAACACCATGCCTCCGACCAGCGGCGCAGAACGCGGCACGCCGAAAAAGCTGATGAACACAGCCAAACCCAGCAAGCCGAAGACAATCGAGGGAACAGCCGCCAGATTGTTGACATTGATCTCGATCAGGTCCGTCCAGCGATTCTGCGGAGCGAACTCCTCCAGGTAGACGGCTGCAGCCAACCCCAGCGGGAATGACAGGGCCAACGTCACAAGGATTGTCAACATCGTCCCTTTCAGCGCGCCTGCGACACCAGCCAGTTCAGGCTCCCGTGAATCACTCGATGTGAGAAAAGACCAGTTCCATCTGCTTTCGAGACGCCCCTGCTCCTTGAGCTGATCCAGCCAGGCAACCTGGTTATCCTTGACGCGTCGCTGACTCTGATCAAGCTCCCGTAAATGACCCTCTTTGAGAAAACTATCGACATCATCATCAACCGGCGCCCATATCTGCTGGGTTGTTCCAAGCATATCAGGAGCCGCAAGCAACGCGTCGCGTATCTGGTACTCCGCCCCGCTGCTGATCAGTTTGAAGAGCGCCTTTTTGTCACGCCTCTGAGTCACATCAGGGAACATCGCGTAGAGTGATTTTTTCAGCGCTCTACGATAATCCCCTTTTTTTAACGCCGCCACATCCGCTGTCGCTTCGACACCCAGTTTTTGCGGATCATAGGAGACTTCGAGTTTGATCCAGTTCTGCTGAAATGCCGGCCACGCCTTGGTAACGATATCGACGAGCAAAAATGTCAGAAACAGAAATCCTGTCAATACCGCCATTCTCCCCAGCAGAATAAATCGCTTCTCCTGCCGGTGACGCTTTTTCAGGCTGCGTTTGATCTTTTCAGTATTATTCATGCTCTTACTCGTACTGTTCACGGTACTTGCGCACCACATGGAGGGCGATGACATTCAACAGCAGTGTCGTGATGAACAGCATCAGGCCCAATGCAAAAGCCGCGAGGGTCTTGGGGCTGTCGAACTCCTGATCACCAGTCAACAGGGTGACAATCTGCACCGTGACGGTCGTCACTGCATCGAGAGGATTAACGCTCATTTTTGCAGCCAGGCCCGCAGCCATCACCACGATCATGGTCTCGCCGATGGCGCGCGAGGTAGCCAGCAGAACGCCGCCTACGATCCCTGGCAATGCCGCAGGAAAGATCACCTTGCGAACCGTTTCGACCCTGGTCGCTCCCATCGCGTAGGAGCCATCGCGCAAGGATTCAGGCACCGCATTGATCACATCGTCCGACAGCGAGGAGACAAACGGGATAATCATTACCCCCATCACGATGCCTGCCGCCAGAGCGCTTTCAGACGCAACAGTGAGACCAATCGATTCACCCATGGCGCGAATCAGGGGCGCCACGGTGAGTGCGGCAAAAAACCCGTAAACGACCGTCGGTATACCCGCAAGAATCTCCAGCATCGGCTTTGCATAGGCGCGGAATGTCTTCGAGGCAAATTCGTTGAGATAGATTGCAGTCATCAGGCCGATAGGAACTGCGATAAACATTGCGATAGTGGCGATCAACAGGGTTCCCAGAAACAGCGGCACGGCGCCAAATGCGCCGGAGGAACCGACCTGGTCGGCGCGCATGGCTGTTTGCGGGCTCCACTCCAGGCCAAACAGAAAATCCCACACCGACACGGCTTCAAAAAACCGCAATGCTTCAAACAGGACAGACAACACAATCCCAATGGTTGTTGCTACAGCAATGGCGGAACTCAGCATCAGCAGCGTGCGTATTACCATCTCAACTGAATTGCGCGCCTGGTAGTGTTGCGAAACCCGGCTTGCTCCCCATGCAATGCCGGCAAATGCCAGCACGATAACCACTCCTGTTTTGAACCAGTTGCTCAACTCCTGCATGTGGCGCCAATGGTTGATTGCATCGACTTTTACCTGATCAGCCTCTTGCATCAGATCAGGTGATGCGGCAAGCAGTTTAAGATCATTCAGATAGAGTCCAAGCTGGCTCTCAGGCATGCTCTGAATCTCTGCAGGAAGCGCCGCAATCAGCTGCTGGCTCAACACCGTCGGCTCCAGCGCGCTCCATAACAGCAGCACGATGAGTGCAGGCAGGCCACACCAGAGTGCGGTCATGTAGCCGTAGTATCTCGGCAGGGAGTGAAGATGACGCACCCCGCCGCTGGCAGTTGCAACAGCGAGTGAGCGTTGACGCCCGTAGAGGTAGGCCAGAATGGCCAGTACGACGATTGAAATCAGCAGTGTTGATAAATTCATGTTGAGTTATGACTTCAAGTGAAAACACCCTCTCAGGTGAGAAGGTGTGTGGAATACTTCCGGCCGCATCCTTGCAGCCATGCTGTTTGAGATAAATCCTTCAGAGTTCCAGGTTCTTCATACCGACAGCGTTGTCGCGAACTTCCTTGCGCATCTTTTCAGGCATTGGAATCAGGCCTTTATCTGAAAGATAACCCTCTTCACCCATGGCAGCTTCGCTGGTGAACTCGGCCACAAACTCCGCCATTCCCGGGATTTTGCCAACATGCGCCTTTTTCACATAGAAGTAGAGCGGACGTGAAACAGGATACTTGCCATCAGCGATGTTATCAAATGTTGGTTCGGTGCCATCGATAATGGAACCCTGCACTTTATCAGCATTCTGATCAAGAAAGCTGAAACCAAACACACCCAGTGCTTTGGGGTTGGCATCCAGCTTCTGCACAATCAGGTTGTCATTCTCACCAGCTTCGATGTAAGCACCATCTTCACGCACTGAGTGACAAACAGCCTTGAACTGCTTCTTGTCCTTCTTTTTCATCGCTTTGATCCAGTCGATCTTTTTGCAGCCGCCTTCTAGTGCAAGTTCGGCAAAGGCGTCTCGGGTACCGGATGTCGGCGGAGGACCTAAAACCTCAATTTTAACTGCCGGCAACTCAGGATTCACATCTTTCCAGGTTTTGTAGGGGTTTGCCACGAGTTTCTCGCTGCCATCTGCCACCGGAACCTCTTTCGCCAGTGCAAGGAAGATGTCCTTGCGTGTCAGCTTCATCACATCTGCCTTCTTGGAGCTGGCGATCACAATGCCGTCGTAGCCGATCATCACTTCGGTGATCTCTTTGACGCCGTTCTTTTGGCACATCTCGAATTCACTCTTTTTCATGCGGCGTGAAGCATTGGTCATGTCAGGTGTTTCAACACCTGCGCCGGCGCAGAACATCTTCATCCCGCCGCCGGTGCCTGTTGACTCAATTTTCGGAGTTTTAAAATCTGTTCCCTTGCCAAAACGCTCTGCTACAACAGTTGCAAATGGAAAGACGGTTGATGATCCCATGACATTGATGGTGTCACGACCAGCCGCCTGGGCAGCGTTGATGCTGAGTGCTGCAACAGCAGCAGATAAAA
>JBDLII010000168.1:0-4411 GCA_039714995.1 Pseudomonadota bacterium | reverse complement strand
TGACGGTGTGTTTCATCAGATCCGATGCTACATCCAGCGCGAGCTCCCACGAGACCGGTTGCAGCGCGCCGTTGATGCGAATCATCGGCGACATCAGACGGTCGTTGGTCGGCGTGTCCGGGTTGTAGCACTTCTGTGCAATGGTGCCGCCGCGGATCGAGGAGTCGCCGCCGAAGTTGACGGCCTTCGAGTCCTTGTCAGGGATGACCACGACATTGTGGGGTTTGCCTTCATGCATCACCACATTGTGTTGCGTCGGGGCGACCCATGCCTGCAGTGCACCCGTCGGGAAATCGATCCCAAAAGCGTTGTCGGCAGCCTTGCTACCGCCATCCGGCGTGCCCACCGGCCAGCGGTAAACCTTGTAGCCGCAGGCCACGATGCAGTAGTCGCAGCAGGTGGTCAACACCTCCGCGCTCTTTGGCGGCAGCGGGGCCTTGTCCTGGGGAATATAGTCTTTGGTTACCATGATATGTTTACTCCTAGGATTCCATCAGGTTTTCGTTACGGCCATACAGCAGCCCCATGACGCCAACGGCGTAGACATCATCACCATCCACTTCCAGCAGCACCTGCGGGATGCTCTGGTAGGCCTGGCCGGAAACGATAATGCCATGCCGGGTCAGGTCGTAGGTGGAGAGATGCAGCGGGCACTGTCCCAGCACGCGGTGTTCGCCGACGGCCTGGTATTTCCCATTCATGGGACCGCCCTGGTGGGTACAGAGATAGCTGAACGCCACGACGTCACGCTGCTTGCCGACGCCGCCCCCGGCCTTGGCGCCGCCCATCTTGACGACGAAGCACTGGGAGTTGGGGCCATCATCCGGATAGTTGAAATCCAGCGGCTCGTTGTCTTTCAGCTGGCTCATCTTGGCGACAAGCTTGCGCGGGTAGGTCACTACCCGGGCCTTGGCCTGGGCCTCGCCAGGCAGCAGGCTGATGGAAATGGTGCTGGCCGCGATAGCTGCCGAGCCCGAGTACATCAGAAATTGACGGCGATTCAGCATGCATCTGCCGTGATCTGCCGCGGTTTCATCTTTTTTGATTAAATCACTCATTACTTTGCCTCCTGTGCGGCTTCCAGTTCAGCCTTGGTAAACAGAGGTGCGTAGGGCGGTTGCGGCGGCTTTTCCATCATGATCTCCGGGCCTGAGAAGGCGCCGAGGAATGCCACCAGATCCTCCTTCTCCTCGTCACTCAGACCGAGGGGTTTGATCAACCCGGACTTGTTCTCGGGGAACAGCGTCGTGCGGCCCTCCTCGTCAAATCCGCCGGCATTATAGAAGTCAACCACCTCTTCAAGGGTATAGAAGACACCATTGTGCATATAGGGCGCCGTGTATTCGATATAGCGCAGCGGCGCGGTGCGGAACTTGCCCTTGTCCCACTTGTTCTTGGAGCGGTAGTAGAAGCCCCAGTCGGACTTGGCGGTGCGGTAACCCTCTTCTGTCTGCCCCTTGGCATACTGCTCGAAACGGAAGGTGATCTGCGCCAGACCATCCTCTTCCCAGCGCTTGTTGGCCGGAACACCGATGTTGTGGTAATCGAGGTCGGTCGTCAAAGAGCCATTGTGGCAATTGATGCAGCCTGCCTTGCCGTTGAACAACGCCATGCCGCGCACCTGCTGCTCATCCAGAGCAGACTTGTCACCCTTCAGATATTTATCCAGCGGAACCTCGTACTCGCCGGTGGTGTTCATGGTGCGCTCGAAAGCGGAGATCGCATGCCAGACATCATCGATAATAGGCCACTCGGTGCCGAACACCTCCTTGAAACGCTTGCGGTACTCCGGAATCACCGCCAGACGCGCCTCCATGATGTCATCTTCGCCGTTGCCGGCCACGCCGCCCTTGGCGGCGGCCTTCGCCTGCTTCTCGTTGGAGGAGGCCGATCCCGCCCAGAACTGGCGTGGAAAATAGGCGCTGTTGATGATGGACTGGCTGTTGCGCCAGTGCACCGTGCCCGGGTAGCCCCGGGAGAAGTCCTCGGCCCAGGCCCAACCCTGGTCCGGTTCATGGCAGGTGGAGCAGCCGGTGGAGGCGTCACCGCCTACGCGGGGATCGAAAAACAGCATTTTGCCGAGTTCGACCTTCTCCGGAGTGGTCTTGTTATCCGGTGGAATGGGAGCCTCGCCCAGCGGAGCCAGGGCCGGAGGAGCCGATTTTGCCGTTGCCGCTGCATCGCCTTGACTGGTCGCCTGCGCCAGGCCGGCTGTCAGAACAGTCGCAACCGTGGCAGCAACGAGGGTCGGAGCAGTTGTGTTGATACTCATCATAATCTCCTCGATTAGTTACGGACCTGCGTCCAGTTTTCGATTGCCTCATACTGGGCAGGATAGGGCTGATCCCAGACATATTCGGGACCGCTCAGCTCGTCGCCGGAAAGCGCTTCCAGAAATGCCACCAGATCTTTCTTCTCCTGGTCATTGAGTCCAAGCGGCTTCAGCTTGTCGCTCTTGTTGCTGTCCTTGCCGCCGCCGTTGTTGTAGAACTCGACGACATCGGCCAGCGTCGCGATCATGCCGTTGTGCATGTAGGGCGCACTGTACTTGAGCTCACGCAGCGAAGGTGTGATGAACTTGCCCATGTCTTCATTCATCAACGTGACATTGAAGTAACCGGGGTCACGTTTCAGGTTCATGTAGTTGGGAATTCCCTGGAACATGGTAAAGGCGATGAATGCATGGTGATTCATCGGATCCAGGAAGACATCGAAGTTCTCGGGAACGCCGGTATTATGGGGCTGTTCATCGGTCATCATCGGGCCATTGTGGCACTGGCCGCAACCGGCCTTGCCCTTGAACAACTCCATGCCCTTGTTGGCGGAATCGGACATCTTGCCCGCATCAAAAGGAGAGCCTTTGGAAGTCAGCGTCTTCAGGTATTCAGGAATCGCCTTGCGCACGGAGCCGTTGGAGGGTTCCCCGTAGCCTGCATCCTTGAACATCTGTACATAGACAGGGTCCTGTTTCACCCGCTCCTGCATGATGCGCATGTCCATGTTCATGATGTAATCTTCGGTGAGCATCTCGCGCGTCATGTCGTTGAGATTGGTGCCTATTCTGCCATCCCAGTTCCACACCTTTCTGTGCGCAACATTGACCAGAGAAGAGGCATTGCGGAAGTGGCCGTTGCCAGGATAACCCTGCGACAATGCCTCCTCGCTCGCATAGCCTTTGGCAGGCACATGACAATCCGCACATGAGATAGCAGCATCACCGGAGAGACGCTTGTCGAAAAAGAGACGTTTACCCAACTCGGCTTTCGCCTTGTCTGTTTCCAGCTGTGGCAAGGGCCCGATATCCGGAACATCGGCGGCATTGACAGCCGATGCAAGCCCAAGCCCCAGTGTAACGGCCAGCAGGGCGCGTCCTGTTGTGACTCGTGCAACCATAGGAATTCCTCCAGGTTTGTTGTTACATAGCCGGTGTTCCAATACAGCGAGCAGATCACCCGAACCGGTCGATTCACCGACAGCCTGCCCTCTACATGCACAAAGCAGACCAACTCCTGGAATTGTTTGACTATCCCGCTCAATACCCACATTGAGTCAAGGACAATTGATCCAGATCAAAAACCCATAGAGACTCCGTTGAATAATTCGTTCCACCCCATCACTCGATGTCATCATCTTGTTCAGCTCTTGGTCATCACATAGAAGTTGTTCTGGAAGTCGTGTTCCAGCTGGTTGACGTCCACCCGGGTAAATCCGGCGCTGCGCAGCATCTCGGTGGCCAGCTCTTCACCCCACATGGTGCCCAGACCCGCACCCTGCTGCGCCAGCGACACGGTCATGCAGTGCATCGTCGAGAGGGTGTAGAGCAGCGGCGCAATGGGGTGTTCCAGGTTATTTTCCAGATGGCTGGAGGCGCGGATATCCTGCATCAGAAAGACGCCGCCCGGCTTCAGTGTCTTGTAGATGCCGTCGAGAACGCTTTGCGGCGCGGCCTGATCATGAATGGCGTCGAAGGCCGTCACCCAGTCGAATGCATCGGCCTCGGCCAGCTCCGCAAAGCCGGTCAGATCACGCTCCTCAAACCGGATATTGCTCAAACCGGCTCTGTTGGCGACAATACGCGCCTCGCTCAAAGCCTGATGGGAAAAGTCATAACCGACAAACTCCGAGTGCTCCCTCTCCTCATGGAAGAGGGTCAGGGAAGAGGAGTTATTCTTGTCACCGCCGTCTTTTTATCGAGGTTAAACTCGACTTCGCAGTACTCGGCATACGTATTGTCTGGCGAGGGGTCGTCGGCGCAGCTGCAGCCGGGGGTGAGACCGGTATAGAAAATTCCGGCTTTGACACGGATGACATCGGCATCGTCCGTTATCCGGAGAATCACGACGCTGAAGCTGCCCTCAGAGGCGTAGCTGCTGTGTGACAAACCCTGCTGCAGCGGCAGCAACCTCGCATC
>JBDLII010000167.1:0-4448 GCA_039714995.1 Pseudomonadota bacterium | reverse complement strand
CAGCAGATGCGCAAGCGCATCCTCATGCGCCTCGCTCAGATAGATATACCGGGGATCGGGAGCGATACTGAAAGGCTTCTCTTTCAGACCGAAATAGGATTCATACATCAGAGAACAACGACTTCAAAAGTTATCAAAAAATTATAACAGCTCGAGATAAGTTCTCAATAACGCCATGCTTTTGCTCAAGCATATTGTCATTTCGAGCGGAGGGAGAAATCTATCGATTTCTGAAACTCCAGGGTTACCGGATCTCTCCCTGCGGTCGAGATGACATGTGGCGCCGTGGAGCATGTATTGAGGAGTTACAAAAAAGGGTGGCAATCGCCACCCTTTTCATCTCGATGCCAGAGTCAGGCAATCATCAACGCAATCCCTGGATATAGCTGGCGACAGCCGTGATCTCATCATCGCTCATCTTGCTGGCAACATCCTGCATCATCGCTCCCATGTCATTGGCGCGGCTGCTGTCACGAAAAGCCTTCAGCTGCTTTTCGGCATAGACAGTGTGCTGGCCGGCAATCGCCGGGAAATTGGCTGCAGGGTTGCCGGCGCCATTCGGCGCATGGCAGGAGGCGCAGGCGGCAATGCCCTTCTCGGCATTGCCGCTGTTGTAGAGCAGCTTGCCCGCTTCGACCAGCGCCGGATCCGCTTCACCGCCCTTCAGCGTCTGAGTTGAAAAATAGGTCGACAGATTCTCCATATCCTCTTCACTCAGCGACGCGACCTGTCCCATCATGATGGGATCCTTGCGTGCAGTACTCTTGAACTCCTTCAACTGCTTGACCATGTAGCTTTCGTGCTGCCCGGCCAGTTTTGGCCACAGAGGATTAACGCTGTTACCATCTGCCATGTGACAAGCGGCACATACTGCAGACTTGGTCTTGCCTATCGCTGCATCACCGGCAAAAGCAGAAACGGCTGTCAGAGACGCAGTAGCTACGACTGCAGAAATCACTATTTTTTTCATGGTACAAACATCCTCAATAGAGCGAGCTGAATCATCAGATTCCAAAATCGCCGCGCATTATAGCACGGTATTTCAATCCAGACCCGCTCAAAAAGCGTATGATAAATCCCTCTCCCTCAGTGAGAGGGTGAGAAAAAAAGAAATCGGGTGCAATAAACAAGCGGTTATTGTGCCATACAAGCTGGCATTGGAAATATATCGTAGCTGCGGTCATCTGACCGCGATGAAAACGTAAAGAGTCGCAAGATGTTAAACATTGGAAAATTCAATCGCTTGCAGGTGGTCAAATCTGTCGATTTCGGCCTCTATCTCGATGGTGACGAGGCCGGAGAGATCCTGCTGCCTTCCCGCTATGTACCCGCCGGGTCTGCTCCCGGTGATTGGCTGGAGGTCTTCATCTACCGGGACTCCGATGACCGCCTGATCGCCACCACCGAGACGCCCTATGCCATGGTCGATCAGTGCGCCTGGCTGAAGGTGGTCTCTGTCAACAGGATCGGCGCCTTTCTCGACTGGGGTCTGCCCAAGGACCTGCTGGTTCCCTTCAGCGAACAGAAAAAGCCGATGCAGCAAGGCCGCTCCTACGTCGTTTATCTCTATCTCGACGGCGAGACAGAACGGATCGCCGCATCGAGCAAACTGCGCGACCATCTCAGCGAGAAATCCTTCTACTTCAAGCCGCGGCAGCCTGTCGAGCTATTGATCGCCAACCGCACCGACATGGGTTACCAGGCCGTTGTCAATGACACCCACCTGGGATTGATCTACGACAACGAGGTCTATCAACCATTGCGAATTGGCCAGAGACTCCAGGGTTACATCAAGCAGATTCGTCCCGATCACAAGATCGATCTCGCTCTGCAGCTGGATGACCAGCAGACGCGCGATACACTGGAAAGCCGTATCCTGGACTATCTGCAGAGCCATGACGGCATATCGAAAGTGACCGACAGCAGCCCGCCGGAGGTCATCTACAAGCTCTTCGGCGTCAGCAAGAAAAAGTACAAAAAAGCGCTCGGCGGGCTCTACAAAAAAAAGCTGATACTGATCGGGAAACAGAAAATCACACTGCTGTGACGCTTCATCGCGGCCGGAAGAGCGCTGCTACATTTCAGGCCGAAAGGTGCGCACCAGCCGGTACAACTCGTTCTCTCCCTCTGCCCCATCCTCTTGACCATAGCGCAAGCCATTGTAAATCCGGGTAATTTCATCACTGGCCATTTTCAGATCCGGGCGCTGTTCGCTGATGCGCTGCGCGTAGCTCTTTGCCCCCTCATACGGAAGGCGTGTAATCCCCTCTTTGGCCATGCGCCTGCAGAATCGCAGATAGGCGGCCTGCACCGGGTCTGTGCGTTCACGTCCCCGGTACCATAAAAACAGGGCGATCAGCGGGATCAGCAGCAGCATTGACAGGGTGATGGCGACAGCGGCACCCTGTGTAAAGCCGAGCCCCAGCCGATCCATGATCCGCCCCTGCTTCTGCCTCGAGTAACCCAGCACCCAGCGGTGCCACGAGGCATTGACGGCATCGGCGCCCAGGCGAAACTGCCTGGCCAGGGTTTTCAAAAAACCGGACTCCACCAGCATGAACCGAACCGGCGCCCCGATGATGCCGGCATCATCATAATCAAACTCAAATGGACGTTCGACCCGCTCCGGCGCAACCGCAGCGGTAGGGTCGACACGCACCCACCCCATCCCGCTGAGCCACACCTCGGCCCAGGCATGGGCGTCGGACTGGCGCACGACCAGGTGCCCGCCCAGCGGATTAACCTCGCCACCCTGGTAGCCTGTCACCAGCCGCGACGGGATGCCCGCGACACGCATCATCGTGACGAAACTGCTGGCGTAGTGTTCGCAAAAGCCCCTGCGGCTCTCAAACAGAAACTCATCGACGGGGTTGTCAAACAGCAGCGGCGGGTAGAGGGTGTAGTAGAAGGGCTGCTGCCGAAAATAGCGCAGCGCTGCATTGACGACAGCGGCATCGCCACTCTGCTGACGCTGCGCCTCCGCCCGCCACTGCTGTTCGAGCTGTTGCATCCTGGTCGTGATATTGCCGGGCAGCTGCAGGGCGCGCATGCGCTCGTTCGCCGCGAGGCTGCCGGTGTTATAGCGCAGGTGCGAGCGCAGCTGGTAGCGCAAACGGCTGGTGACGGGTTTGTCGGCGATGAGCTGGAAATCGGACTGCAGGGTTGCCCGCGGCGGCGGCGCAGCCGGGAGATCCAGGGCGAGCAGCCAGCGGCTGCCGCCCGGCTCCAGCGTCACACTGTAGTCGACAGGCTCACCCTGCGGGGTATATTCAGCCCCTCTCTGCTGCAAGGCCTCTCCCCGGCTCCAGCTCTCTCCATCGCTGTCCCACATCACCGGTCCCCGCCAGTAGCGCAGTTCCGGAGGGGGTACGGAGCCCTCGAAATCCACCCGGAATGCCACCGCCCGCGAGCGGATCAACGCACTGATGCTGCCCGGAGAGACCCTGTCGCTGAGGCCCGTCACGCCGTGATGTTGGCCCAGGTCGAGACTCCACAATGGCGCCGACAGACGCGGGAAAAAGAGAAACAGCGCCACCATGATCGGCACGGCCTGCAGCAGCAGCGACAGAGTGAGCCCTGCCGTTTTCAACGGGCGTCGCAGCGATCTGGTGCGGCTTGCCTCCAGCATGATCGCCGTCAATCCGGCGACCACCACGAACAGGTAGAGAGCCAGCAGCGCCCCCTGGCTGAAGAGAAAATTGGTAGCAACGGTAAAGTAGCCGAGAAAGAGCGTCACATAGAGATCACGGCGTTTGTGCAGCTCCAGCAACTTGAGCCCCACCATCACGATCAACAACTCTACGGCAACGCGCCAGTCAACGAGCTGGGCATGACTGGTCACCACCACACCCACGGCGGCAATGGTCATCAGCAACAGCAGCAGCCTTCCCGGGAGCAGCCGCGGCAGCACGATTGCCGCCATGCGATAGCAGAGCGTGGCGATGAAAAACAGCATGACCCAGATCGTCGTATGCGCATAATGCGGGGCAACGGCCAGTGCGATGACGGCGAGGAGGAACAGCAGTTCCAGCCTTGAAAGCTGATGATCAGCGGCGGAAATCATCAGCTTTTCCCGAACAGCGCCAGCGCCTCGAGACATTGCTGACGATGGCCCTCGCCCGTAGACGGACTGATTTCGATGCCGGGCAGTTTCAGGCCATAGCTATGCTGCAGTTTACCGGCATCCACCACGCCGCGGCACAGGGCGCTGAGACGCTGCTCCACATCCAGGCCCGGCAGGGAGTCCCACTCCAGCCAAGTTTCACGGGATCCTGAAGCCACGAACAGATTTGTATGCAGGCCCTGCTCGCGGGCATACGCCTTCCAGTTGATCTGCTTCAACGCATCACCCGCTCGATACCGGCGCAGACCGACAAACTCGTCGGCGCCTCTGAAGTGTTGTGCCGCTCCCATGTCGCTCTGGCCACTGTCATCAGCGGCGCTGGCAA
>JBDLII010000166.1:0-4497 GCA_039714995.1 Pseudomonadota bacterium | reverse complement strand
GGGTTGCGAAATTACCACGCAGCCGGAGACGCTGGCGCGTATCAGCTACCAGCGTTTTTTCCGCCGTTATCTGCGCCTTGCCGGCATGAGCGGGACGGCACAGGAGATCTCCGCCGAG
Source organism: Pseudomonadota bacterium (assembly GCA_039714995.1). GTDB lineage: Bacteria > Pseudomonadota > Gammaproteobacteria > Chromatiales > Chromatiaceae > Sva-25. Next base: position 4,379 of record JBDLII010000166.1, on the reverse strand, counting down.
TTGTCGGCAGTCTATGACATGGGGGTCGTCACTGTACCAACCAACATGCCGATGCAGCGCACTGCCTGGCCGACCAGGATTCACCGTGCTGCTGATGAGAAGTGGCCAGCAATCGTGGAGCGGCTCGGCGAGATGCATGCCGAAGGCAGGCCGGTGCTTGTCGCTACACGCTCTGTGGCGGCCTCAGAACACCTGAGCAGGCTGCTCGATCAAGCCGACCTCGTGCATCGCGTGCTCAATGCAAGGCAGGACAAGCAGGAGGCGGAGATTATTGAACAAGCCGGTGAGGCGGGGAGGATCACGGTGGCAACCAACATGGCCGGACGCGGCACCGATATTCGCCTTAGCAGCGAGGTGGCGGAGCGTGGCGGCCTGCACGTGATCGTCACTGAACGCCATGAGGCGCGGCGTATCGACAGGCAGTTGACCGGCCGCTGCGGTCGCCAGGGCGACCCGGGCAGTTATGAATTCATCCTCTCGCTGGAGGACGAACTGGTTAGCCACTACTATCCTGAAGCAATGATGCGTCATCTCAGGCGTTGGGGCGGCTCTGCCAGTCTGCCCAGGCGGAGAGCGGGCGAATTGATGATTGTTCTACCCCAGCGGGCGGCTGAATGGCGTCATGCGCGCATACGACGCAATCTTCTCAAGATGGACGAGCATCTGGGAAAAACGCTCGCATTCAGCGGCCGTCCAGAGTAACAGGAGCATAGAGAGAAATGAATTTGATGTGGATATCCGGGTGTGTATCAGGGGTGTTGGCGGTGAGCCTGTCGGCCAGTGTCACAGCGCAGGAACTCAGTGGCTTCGATTGCCTGATCAAGCCCTATCTGGTCGCCGACGTAAGTACAAGGGAGCAGGGGATCGTCGATGAATTTCTGGTCAGCCGGGGCGACCTGATCGAGCAGGGTCAGATCCTCGTCGAGCTGGATGCCGAGGTCGAGAGGGCGGCTGTCGAACTGGCGCGTGGCCGGACCGAGATGCAGGCCGAGATCGAGGAGATGCGCACCAGCCTGGACTACGCCCAGCGGCAGTTCAAGCGCATCGACGAACTCTACCGGAAGAAGGGAACATCATTCAACGACAGGGACGAGGCGTCGACAGAGGCGCTGCGCGCAGAGCTGCAGTTGCGCCAGGCCGAGCAGAGAGAGAAGGTCGCCAAGCTGGAACTGCAGCGTGCAACCAAACTGCTTGAACGGCGCACCATCCGCAGCCCGGTCACAGGTGTGGTGCTGGAGCGTATGCTCTCACCGGGCGAGTCGGTCGAGGACCGGCCGATTATTCGCGTTGCGCAGATCAACCTGGTCAACGTGGAGGTCATTATTCCGGTCAGGTTTTTTGGATCGGTCAAAGCAGGCATGCAGGCCGAAGTCATGCCGAAGTATCCGGGTGCGACGGCGCACACCGCCACGGTGACGGTCGTCGATCGGGTCGTGGATGCAGCAAGTGATACCTTCGGCGTGCGACTCGAACTGCCAAATCCCGATTATGAGATTCCAGGCGGGGTTAGATGCAGTATTCAGTTCAAGAATGAGGCCGGTTGAGTGACTCCACTGCATATCATTTCGACCACAGCTGATAGGAGTGCCTCTTGGCTGTGATCGAGTATTTTCAGGGGGAGTGATCTTCAGGATTCAGCATCCAGTAGCTGATGCCATTCCGGTATTTGCGTTCAAGACCTCTCCTGTGACTCGCGCCTTTTCCACCATCAATGAGCTCCTTGATATCAGCGATGACCTGGTGGTTGTGCTGGTGATAGATGTGTCCGGAGAGGGTGCCTGCGTTCAGTGCGGAGACATCGATGGTTTCGATGCGCGTATCGAGCGTCAACTGCTTTCCCGCCTCCCCAAGCCGGGGAGAGCCATGTACTTCGTGGGAGAGTTTCAGAGCCCTGTCATTGTCAGAGGCATAGAGAGTGATGCGCCTGGCAAGCGGACGCAGTCGCGGCAGCTGTTGCAGGAACATTTCGCTGTCGACGTCAGGAGCGATCAGCACGAGCTCGTTGAACAACTGCCTGGCGGGATCTCTCAAGCCCATGCGGCTCAGCGCCAGCAACACGCCGCGGGCTCCCAGGCTGTGTGCGACAAGGTCGATGTGCGAAGCGCCAAAGCGGTCGAAAAGCTGCGCCAGAAACTGCTCCAGGTGGTGTGCGCTCCAGGCGAGATCCGCTTCATCCTGCGCATAGGTCAGCAGGTTGCCGTTGGCCGGCCAGCTGAACAGCAGCATTCTGTCATGCAGGCCAAGTTCTCGCTGGAAAGTCGCTGCCCGTTTACAGGCCTTTTCGAAGCTGATGTTATAGCCGTGGATATAGAACACAAGGCGGCCGCCGTTGCGGGCGACTGATGCATCCAGGCTTTTCCAGAACTCCTCCGCTGAATACTCTTCGATCCCTTCGAGTGACCTGATCCGGTCCGGAATATAGAATGGCGCCGAGTCGGCGAGCTTTTTCAGTCCGTTGATTGCCTTGAATTCCATGTTGCAGACGCCCATGCTGAGCCTGCCTCTGGAGTCTCCATAATAATGAGCGGGCTTGTTGCCATTCTCATGGTTACGCAGTGTCGCATAGAGGACAGAGACAAGCGTACTGTCGCCCCCCCTCTGCACGGTCTCCCGCGCCATGCCGTCCTCTGCCATGAGCAGAGTGCCGGCGCAATAGAGAAGCAGGGAGATCCATTGCCGTGGCTGCCAGTACCTTTTTATCGGCTGCATGAGGCAGTGTAATCCAACGATGATTCAGCTCCTGTATAGTTACGCGTTGACAAAGTGTAAAGCGGAAGAGTGAGGATGAAGGATATACTGAATCGGGTCGTGGCGGAAGCGGGGCACATCGTTCTCGGCAATGAGCAGGCAATCCGCCTGGCATTTGCCTGCCTGCTGGCGCGTGGACACCTGTTGATCGAGGATCTGCCCGGGGTCGGCAAGACGACGCTGGCCCACACGCTGGCGAAGCTGCTGGGTCTCGAGTATCAGCGTATCCAGTTTACCAGCGACCTGCTGCCGGCCGACATCATCGGCATCCCGGTTTTTGACCGTGACGACAGCCTGTTTCGTTTTCACCCGGGACCGGTATTCTCCCAGCTGCTGCTGGCCGACGAGATCAATCGCGCCACCCCGCGGGCACAGAGCGCCCTGCTGGAGGCGATGGAGGAGCGCCAGGTGACCGTCGAGGGCCAGACGCATCGGCTGCCGGAGCCGTTTTTTGTCATAGCAACGCAAAATCCCTCGCACCAGGTGGGGACCTTTCCGCTGCCGGAGTCACAGCTTGACCGCTTTTTGATGCGAATCCACCTGGGCTATCCCGATGCGGCCGCTGAACGGGAACTGCTCGCCGGAAAGGACCGCCAGCAGATGCTTGCCGGTGTCGAACCGTTGCTTGCCAATGCGCAGCTGCAGGATCTCCAGCAGGAGGTCGGCAAGGTGCATGTCTCCGCTGCGCTGCTGGACTATATCCAGGCGCTGCTCGCTTATAGCCGTGGCAGTGCGGAGTTTTCCCAGGGGCTATCGCCGCGGGCCGGCCTGGCCCTGGTCCACGGTGCGCGCGCCTGGACCCTGCTCGATGGTCGTCGCCACGTGCTGCCTGAAGATGTGCAGATGATACTCCCGGCCACCACGGCGCACCGCCTGCATGGCAGCGCCGACAGCGGCGTCACGGCGGGGGAGGGGCTGGCAACTTTGCTTCTGGAATCGGTAGCGGTACCCTGACGGGGCGATGAGGCTCTCTTTTCCATTCCGCAGATGCCATGCAGACAGGCATGGAGTCGCACTGGTCAAGCCGCGAAAAATCTATATCTTTCCCACCCGCTACGGCTTTCTGTATGGTTTGCTGGTGATATTGGTGCTGTTGATCTCGGTGAACTATGCAAACAATCCCGCCTTTTTGCTCGCTTTTCTTCTCGCCGGCCTCGGCATCGTCGCGATGCTGCATACCTGGAGGAACCTGCTAAATCTGAAGTTGCAGCCGGGCAGGGCAGCAGCGGTGTTTGCCGGCCAGCCGGCAGCTTTCGAGATTCGCGTGCACAACAGCAGGGAAGCTGAAAGGCCAAATATCAGGCTGCGGTTGCCAGCCGGCGAGGAGGCTGAAACCGACTTGCCGGCAGATAGGATGCAAAGCCTGATGCTCCATGCCAGGGAGACCAGCCGTGGACGCATGGCGCTGCCGCGCTTGCGGCTCTCCACGCGCTATCCTCTCGGGCTCTTTCGCGCCTGGTGTTATGTCGAGCTGGAGGTGCATGCGCTGGTCTATCCTGCGCCGGGCCGCTCAATGTCGCTTGCCAGCGCCGCTGATGACAGTGGCCGGACCGACATGGGATCGACAAGTCAACACTTCAGGGGCGCCGACGAGTTTATCGGTCTGCGCCGGTATCGAGCGGGTGATGCGT
>JBDLII010000165.1:0-4533 GCA_039714995.1 Pseudomonadota bacterium | reverse complement strand
AGCATGTCAAGGAGATCGATCAGCGCCTTGAAGTCAAGGAAGAAGAGCTGATGTCCTTCTGAGATTTGTTTTGAAAAAATACTCTCGCAAAGACGCAAGGCCCGCCAAGAAAATCCTTTGCGTCTCCGCGTCTTTGCGAGAGCCTGATATTTCATTGAATGACTGGTAAATTTCTCTGAAGATCCCGGTTTTCCAAAGAGTGTAGAGTGCCTGACTACAACCAATTTTCTGTGCTTCCGCACCATGTTGCCATCGTCATGGATGGCAACGGGCGCTGGGCTAAGCGGAAGAACAGACCACGCACTTTTGGCCACCAGGCGGGCTCCAGGCTGCTGCACAGCATTGTCGAAGAGAGTAAGAACCTTGGAATCAAGGTGCTGACGGTATTTGCCTTCTCCAGTGAAAACTGGAAAAGACCGGAGCAGGAGAGCTCTTTTTTGATGGGGCTGTTCATCAAGGTGATGCAGCGCGAGATCGAGGAACTGCACAGCAATCAGATTCAGGTACGCTTTATCGGCGAGCGTGACGTGCTTTCCGATGCGTTGCAGCAGGTGATCGAGGATGCCGAGCAGCTGACTGCGGGCAATAGCAATATGGTGCTGCAGATTGCACTCTCCTATGGCGGGCGCTGGGATATTGCCACGGCTGCCCGCCGCGTCGCCGCACAGGTGGCTGAGGGTAAGATTGCAGCAGAAGATGTCGATGAACAGCAGCTCGCCGCGCAATTGAGTTTTGCCGACCTCCCGGAGGTGGATTTTTTTATCCGCACCGGTGGCGAGCTGCGTATCAGCAACTTTATCCTGTGGCAGGCGGCCTATGCCGAGCTCTATTTTACCGATGTCCTGTGGCCCGATTTCACCGTGCATGAGTATCGCAAGGCGCTGCATGAGTATGCTGCGAGACAGCGCCGTTTTGGACGCACCGGTGAACAGGTGACGGGGGTCTGATGATGCTGCAGCGCCTGCTCACAGCCATCATCCTGATCCCGCTGGTCGTCTGGGGTGTGCTGGCGGCCGAGCACTGGCTGTTCGCCGTCATCCTGGCTGCCGTGATGCTGCTGTGCGCCCTGGAGTGGGCGCGGCTGGCTGGCCTGCAATCCCTTCCTGGGCAGATACTCTATCTTCTGTTATGCGGCTTGTTGATGGCTGCGCTGTGGTTTCTGGCCGCCGATGATGTGCGCCGCCTGTTGGTCATGACGGCTGCCGGGTTATGGGCGGGAATGGCGCTGGCGCTGTTTTCATGGCGGCACAGAAAACTGCACAAGCCGCCATTCCAGCCGCTCATCCTGGCGCTCGGCCCGTTGCTGCTCGCTGCGGCCTGGCAGGCGCTGTTGTCGCTGCACCAATACCCTGAATTCGGCCCCCAATTGACGCTGGGGCTGCTGATCCTGATCTGGATTGCCGACTCCGCCGCCTATTTTACCGGCAGGAGGTTTGGCCGCCGCAAGCTGGCGCCTGTGCTGAGCCCCGGAAAAACAGTGGAAGGCATGGCCGGTGCGCTGCTTGCTGCCACGATCTGGGGTGTACTGCTGTTCCTGCTGCTTTTTCAGTCGTCTGCCCATGGGACCGGCTTCATCGTGATTACCGCGCTGCTGTTGTCGCTGTCGACAGCCGTTGTTTCGGTTGCAGGCGACCTGTTCGAGAGCCTTGTCAAGCGGCGCGCTGATCAAAAAGACAGCGGCCATCTGCTGCCGGGACACGGCGGCATCTGGGACCGCATCGACAGCCTGATAGCCAGCGCACCTGTGTTTGCAGCCGGTTTGTATCTCAGCGGAATCGCGCAGTGATAGGCGTCGCTGTTCTTGGCTCCACCGGCTCGATAGGGACCAGCACGCTGGATGTCCTGCGGCGCCATCCCGACCGCTTCAGGGTGGTGGCGCTTGCCGCCAACAGCAGCGCCGATGCGCTGTGGCGGCAGGTGCGCGAATTTCGCCCGGAGTATGCCGTGCTGGTCGATCGCCAGGCGTCCAGGCAGCTGCGCCAGCACATCAAGACCGAGGGTCTGACGACGCAGGTGCTGGATGGCGCCGATGCGCTCGAGAGCGTGGCGTCGCTATCTCAAGTGGACGCCGTGATGGCGGCGATTGTCGGCGCTGCCGGGCTGCGCTCTGCGCTGGCCGCGGCCATCTCCGGAAAGCGGGTGCTGCTGGCGAACAAGGAGTCACTGGTGGTTGCCGGTCAGCTCTTCATGGATGCCGTCGAGCAGCACCAGGCGACACTGCTGCCGATCGACAGCGAACACAACGCCATCTTCCAGTGCATGCCCGCCGACCGCGACAAGGCGGGAGTCAGGCGTATTCTGCTGACGGCTTCGGGCGGCCCTTTTCGCAGCGCGACGCTCCCGGAGCTTGAGCAGGTCACGCCGGAGCAGGCCTGTGCCCATCCCAACTGGGACATGGGGAAAAAGATCTCGGTCGATTCCGCCACGATGATGAACAAGGGGCTTGAGGTGATCGAGGCGCACTGGCTGTTCGACCTGACACCGGCGGAGATCCAGGTGGTGGTGCATCCACAGAGCGTCATCCACTCGATGGTGGAGTATGTCGATGGCTCGGTGCTGGCGCAGATGGGCAATCCCGATATGCGCACGCCCATCGCGCATGCGCTGGCATGGCCGGAGCGCATCGATTCCGGTGTGGCGTCGCTGGATCTGTTCGAGGTGGCGCGCCTTGATTTTCGGCAGCCTGATGTCGAGCGTTTTCCCTGTCTGCGCCTGGCCTATGAGGCTGTCGCTGCCGGCGGCGTCATGCCGGCCGTGCTGAATGCCGCCAACGAGGTGGCCGTGGACGCTTTCCTCGAGGAGCGAATCCCGTTCGTCGCGATTCCCCGCCTGAACCAGGCCGTGATGGAGAGCGCCGAGCAGGCCGTACCTCAAAGCATCGATCATCTGCTGGAGGTGGACCGGCGCAGCCGCCGCGAGGCGGAACAAATCATGTTGCAGTTGATCTGACTATCTGACTGCTAATACTCAATCGAATATCTTTACATCTATGAAACAGGTTTCATCAAAAACTCTCGCAGAGACGCCAAGCTCGCAAAGAGAAATCCTTTGCGTCTTTGCGTCTTGGCGAGAGGATATGTCTATCATACAGCCTCGTCAGTCTGAGTCCTGGTCTCGCCAGCATGCTTGATATTCTCTCGATGATCTTCTGGGCGATGGTGCTGATCGTCATCCTCGTCGGCGTGCACGAGTTCGGCCACTTCTGGGTGGCGCGCAGACTCGGCGTCAAGGTGTTGCGTTTCTCCATCGGCTTCGGCACTCCACTGTGGAAGCATAAAGCCAAGGATGGCGTCGAATATGTGCTGGCGGCAATTCCGCTGGGCGGCTATGTCAAGATGGTCGACGAGCGTGAAGAGGAGACGATTGCCGAAGAGGATCTGCCGTACGCTTTCAACCGCCAGTCGTTGGCGGTGCGCAGCGCCGTGGTAGCCGCCGGGCCGCTGTTTAATCTTCTCTTTGCCGTCGTTGCCTACTGGGCGGTGTTCGTCAATGGCGACATCGATATCAAGTCCTATGTCGGCGAACTGCCCGCCGACTCCGCGGCGGCGATGGCGGGTGTGCGTGAAAATGACCGCATTGTCAGCATCAATGGTGAAGCGACGCCCGGCTGGAACAGGGTCAATCAGGCCATCATCAAGGCGGCGATGCAGCAGCGGCCTGTGCAGCTCGTCGTCACGGATGAGCAGCAACAGGAGCGTGAACTGCTGCTGACGGATGCGATGTTGTCGCCGTTGCGGGAGGGGCAGGCCTCGTTGGATAAAATCGGTCTGCTGCCCAGGTTCCCGACGCTTCCCCCGGTCATCGGCGCCGTCAACAGCAACAGTGCGGCCGAGCGCGCCGGACTGCAGCCGGGTGACCGGATTCTCACCGCCGGTGGCGAGGAGATCACCTCCTGGAGCGCCTGGAGCGAGGCCATCAAGGCGCATCCCGGGCAGCAGATGGCGCTTGCCGTCGAGCGGGATAGCGGCCGTATTCAGCTGATGTTGCGCCCGGATGCAAAGCCTGTCGATGGCGAGTCGATCGGCTTTGCCGGCGTCGGCAGCGCCATCCCGGAGGGCTTTGTCGACGAGTACCGCATTCTCGACCGCTATGGCGTCCTGGAAGCCTGGCCCAGGGCACTGCATGAAACCTGGCGTATGACCAGGCTGACGCTCAACGGCATCTGGAGCATGCTCACAGGAAGATTGTCGGTGCATAACATGGGCGGGCCGTTGACGATTGCCAAGTTCGCCGGTGATTCGGCAGGCGGCGGCTTCTCCTATTTCGTCAGCCTGCTGGCGATGCTGAGCATCACCCTCGGCATCATCAATCTGCTGCCGGTGCCGGTGCTGGATGGCGGACACCTGTTCCTGTTTCTGATCGAGGCCGTCAAGGGGGGGCCGTTGTCAGAACATGCCATGCTGCAACTGCAGAAGATCGGGTTGATGATCATTGCAGCGCTGATGTTTCTGGCGATCTATGTCGATCTGCACCGTTTTTTTGGCATGTAATTCAGTGATCGGCGCCAGGCGTCATTGCGAGCGCAGCGAAGCA
>JBDLII010000164.1:0-4570 GCA_039714995.1 Pseudomonadota bacterium | reverse complement strand
TCTCGCCGTCATAGGGATGCAGGCCGCTCTCCTTGCCCGTGCTGTAGTCATAGTAGGAGTGAGCCACAAACTCCTGGATCTGATCCTGCGCATGCATGTCCACTTCATGCACGGTGCTCAGGTCGCGGTTCAGGATGGCGCCGGGTGGAATCAGGTAGCTGGACGGGTCGTCCATGCCCTTCTCCGGGAAGTCGCCCATGGTGAGAAAGTTGCCCAGTCCCTCGCCCCTGGCTCCCCAATCCTTGTAGAAGCCGGCGATGGCCAGGGTGTCGGGCACATAGACCTGGTCGACGAAACTCTTCATGCGGTGGATCAGCTCCTGCACCTGGGCCAGCTTCTTGGCGTTGATGGCGGAGTCGGAGTCCAGGTCGATCGGAGAGGGGACGCCGCCGACCAGGAAGTTGGGGTGCGGGTTCTTGCCGCCGAAGATGGTGTGCAGCTTGGCAACATCACGCTGCCAGGCCAGCGCCTCGAGGTAGTGGGAGACGGCCATCAGGTTGGCCTCCGGCGGCAGTTTATAGGCCGGGTGGCCCCAGTAGGCCTTGGCGAAGATGCCCAGCTGTCCCGCCTCGACGAACTTTTTCAACTTGTTCTTCATGTCCGAAAAATAGCCGGGCGAGGATTTGGCGTAGTTACTGATGGACTGGGCAAGATCCGAGGTGGCCTTGGGGTCGGCGCTCAATGCCGAAACCACGTCAACCCAGTCCAGTGCATGCAGGTGGTAGAAGTGCATCACGTGATCATGGATGTACTGGGCGCCGATCATCAGGTTGCGGATCAGCTGCGCATTGGGCGGCACCGGGTAGTTCAGCGCATTCTCCACCGAACGCACCGAAGCGATGCCGTGCACCAGGGTGCAGACGCCGCAGATGCGCTGGGTAAAGGCCCAGGCATCCCGGGGGTCCCTGCCCTTCAGGATCAGCTCGATGCCTCTGACCATGGTGCCGGAGGAGTAGGCCTGGGCGATGCGGTTGCCCTCCATCTGCGCCTCGACACGCAGATGGCCTTCGATACGGGTAATGGGGTCGACTACTATGCGTTCGCTCATGCTCGCACTCTCTGTTTTGGGTGTTGTTTTGATCGATGCCGTATCGGGATCAATCTTCGACCAGGTGATCGGCCAGCATCTCGGTCAGGCCGACGACAGGGATATCCATCTCGTTCTCCTCCAATCCCTCCTCCAGCTGGATGCGGCAGTTGGCGCAGGCGGTCACCAGGGTGTCCACATGCAGCTCATCCAACTGCGACTTCTTGCGGTTGAAGGCCTTGAGGCGGATATCGGCGGCCTCCTCGATGGCACTGACGCCGCCGCCGGCGCCGCAGCACCAGTTCATCTTGCCGTGGTCATCCATCTCGACGCAATCTGTAGCAATCATCCGCAACAGGTTGCGCGGCTGCTCGATGACGCCGCCCTTGCGCACCAGCTGGCAGGGGTCGTGGAAGGTCATGCGGCTCTCTTCGACGCCCTCTATTTTCAACAATCCTTCGGCGCGCAGCTCATCGAGCACCTCGAGAATATGCTTCACCTTGAAGGGAAAACGCCGCCCCATCAGGTTGGGACCGTCCCAGCGAATGGCCGTGTAGGCGTGGCCGCATTCCGGACTGACGACCGTCTTGACCTTGAGCTTCTCGGCCGCCTCCACCACCCGGGCCACCAGCTCCCTGGCGATATCGGATGTGCCGATCTGGATTCCCGAATTGGTTGCTTCATAGGCTTCGGAGGAGACCGTCCAGCTCTTGCCCGCCTGTTTGAAGATCCTGGCAATCGCTTCCAGGTATTCCGGGAAGTTGATCACCTCCATCGATGAGAGGATGACCAGGTAGTCGACGCCCTCCTGGTCGAAGGGGATCTCCAGCCCGGAGTCCTCCTTGATATTGCGGGCCTGGGCTTTTACCGCATGCAGCTTGACGCCCATCGGACTGCCGATCTCCACCGCCCTGGTGGTGGCGCCGACCAGTCCTTCAGGCGCAAATCCGGCGGCGGAGATGCCTTCGCGGATGTTGCGGATCATGTAGCTGATGTCGTTGCCCACCGGACAAACCATGCTGCAGCGTCCGCACATCGTGCAGGCTTCATAGACCAGGTGGCTCCATTTTTCCAGCTCATCATCTGTGACGGGTTTGGAGAGGCCGATCAGCTTTTTGATGCGCCCGACCAGCGTGTACTCCTGTTCCCAGAGCCGGCGCATGGGCTCCACCTTGTTGATGGGCGTGTAGGCCGGGTCGCCGGTTTCGGTATAGAAGAGGCAGGCGTCTGCGCACAGACCGCAGTGCACACAGCTGCTGAAATAGGATGCGGTAGGCGCATCGATCTGCTCCTTGAGGATTTGCACCCCCCGTTCCAGTGTTGCCTTGCTCATGACGCCACCCCCTTCTCACCGGCCATCATGCCGGTGTACCAGCGTGAGATAAACAGGGTCAAGGCATGCGTCAGCTTGGTGAACGGGAAGATGATCAGCAGGAACTCGACACTGAGAATATGCACAGCCAACAGCCAGCTGTAGTGAAACCACAGGTGGTGGTAACTCATGTAACCTGTCAGCAGCGGCAGGAATGTTGCCGCCCACACCAGGTAGTCCTGGCCGGTGGAGAGATATCTGACGACGGGATGCGTGATCCTGTGCCACAGCAGCGCCATCAGGCTGATCAATGCAATCACCGTGAACAGGTCAACGACCGGGGTGGGCAGCCCCGGCCAGCCAAATCCCAGCAGCGACTGAATGAGCTGGATATGCGGGGTCAGCAGGAAGATCACGACGAACAGCCCGATGTGGAAGCCGTAGCCGGCGACAAAGGTAAACATCGAGCGCCGCATGCTGTTTTTGTCGGGCGGGACGGAGCGGGTGACAATGGTGCGCAGACCTGCGCCGCTGCCGTTGGCCCGCAGTTCGGCGAGGTTCCGTTTGCGCCCCAGCATCAGGATCTCCACCAGGCGGATCAGCATGCCGATGGTAAAGATGGCCATGGCGATATTGAGTCCGGGGCCGCGCACCCACAGCAGGAGTTCATCCGGGTTCATGACTGCTCCTCCCTCTGAAGATCTTTCACGGTCACTGTCTCATGCACCTCTTCGGCTTTGGCCCTTTTGCGCCGGTTGAGCAGGCCGCTTGCCGCGCCTGCTGCGGCGCCGGCGGCGATGCCCACGGCGGCGGTCCTGCCGAGATTCATCGTGGACTCGGGGAGGGCGTTGTAGAAGCCGCCCATATCCCAGAAATCCGGCTCCGAACAGCCCAGGCAGCCGTGGCCGGCCTCGATCGGAAAGCTGGTGCCATCATTCCACTTGGTGGTGGCGCAGGCGTTGTAGGTGACAGGCCCCTTGCAGCCCAGTTTATACAGGCACCACCCCTTTTTTGCGCCTTCATCGTCGAAGCTGTCGGCGAACAGCCCCTTGTCATAGAAGGGCCGGCGATAGCAGCGGTCATGGATGTTGTTGCCATAGAAGGCCATGGGACGGCCAAGATGGTCAAGCTCCGGGAGTTTGCCGAATGTCAGGAAATGCGCCAACACCCCGGAGATGACGACCGGGATGGGCGGACACCCGGGCACATTGACCACCGGCTTGTCCTTGATGATGTCAGAAACGGAGACGGCGCCGGTCGGATTGGGGCTGGCGTGGGGCAGGCCGCCATAGGCGGCGCAGGTGCCGACAGCGATGATGGCCGCTGCGTTTTCTGCCACTTCCTTCAGCATCTCCAGATTGCTGATGCCGGCGATGGTGGAGTAGCCGGGGTTGTCCAGCGGGATGGAGCCATCGACGACAAGCAGGTAGCTGCCGCTGTTCTCCTCCATCGCCTCCATGCGTGCCTCTTCCGCTGCATGTCCGGAGGCGGCCTGCAGGGTGTGGTGGTAGTCCAGCGAGACTGCATCGAAGATGAGTCCCTCCACCGTGGGAGCATGGGAGCGGGTCAATGACTCGGTGCAGCCGGTGCACTCCTGGAAGGAGAGCCAGATGACAGAGGGGCGGCGTGCGTTTTCGAGCGCCCTGGCGATGGCGGGAACCATCGACGGCGGCAGCGCCATCAAGGAAGCCGTGGTGGCGCAAAACTTCAGAAAGCCGCGCCTGCTGACACCCTGCTCCTGTAATCTTTGTCCCAGGGTTTTTTCATCGTTCATGACATCTACTCCCTTATCCGTATTATGTTTCATCAGATGGAAGCATCCCAGGCTGCATTCTCACCGGTTCCAGTCATGACCGGGAAACGCCGCTCTGCGAACTCGATACCGCCATCCTCAAGAATGGACGTAACCAGTATAACAACTCCTGCCGAAAGTTCCCGCAACTATCAACCACAGAGATGCAAGCAAAATACGACTCAAGGAAGCTCTGAATGAATCAAAGGGAAGGGAGTTCTGATTGGAGCGCGTAGCAATTCAATCAGAGCATCCATAAGAAAGAGGTAACTATTCAGCACAATCGAGAACGTCGCTGCTATTGGGTATATCTTCCGGAAAACGCCGTAATTACTTCCATGTAGGCTCGCGTCGGCATCCACGCCTCCGACGTTTCCTCCAGATACACCCAATAGCAGTGACTTGTCAGCTGAAATGACGAGGTGCTGAACAGTTACAG
>JBDLII010000163.1:0-4571 GCA_039714995.1 Pseudomonadota bacterium | reverse complement strand
GTTGAGAACTTGCTTTGTAGGATGTGGTGAGTGAAACGAACCGCATCTGTCGCGCGATTGATGCGGTTCACAAGCTCACCACATCCTACGGGTCTTGACTTGAGCCACCTCTTCCACAGGGTGAGGGGAAAAAGCAGCCACAGCTCTTTACCTCACGCATCGATCTCCCTGACAGCATAGGCGTACGCCCCTGCATCAAAAAAGCCCTGTCTGACATGACAGCCATCACTCTCGATATCAAACAGCCAGAACCCCTCGCGGCCCTCCTTGGTCGCACTTCCGGCGCAGTAGAGATCAGTACGCAGACCATCGAGCGGTGTGCGATAGCAGCGATGCACATGGCCGCATAACAGTGCGCCTGTCGCTATTTTTTTGCACACGGCAAGAAAATCATCGGCATTATGCAGTCCATGCAGTCGGGTATCCGGCTTGCCATTTTGCACCCTCGGCGCATAGTGCGTCATGACAAAGACAAAGCGACCGGTGAGCCGCACATCATCCAGGATGCGATTCAGCGCCTCCAGCTGTATCCCGGGAATATGGCCATCCGAGCGCCATGGAACCGGATTGGGTTTCGCGCTGTTGACTGCAACAACTGCGACATGGTCGCCGACCAGCCGCACAAACGGCCAGATACCGTCCGTGCAGTACTCAGGCAGATCTGTCTGCATGGCTGCGCCGAAGTTTTCGAAGAAGTAGTTGTTTGTAATGACATCCTTGGCATAGATGTCATGGTTCCCAGCCACCGTGATGTAACCAAGCGGCGCATCGGTCAGCGGCGTGATCAATTCAGCGGCATTGCGCAGCTCCGCGTCAAGCCCGAGCGCCGTGTAATCCCCGGTACAGAGCACCAGGTCGACGTCGTTATCGTTTTTGAAGCTGTTCAGCGCCGCGATCTTCTCCTCGGCCTCATCGAAATGATTGCCCCTGCCCGCCAGCAGGTTCAAGGCGCCGAAGGCGCGCTTGCCAAACCATTTTTTGAACGGCAGCATGCGCAGCGACAAGTCGAAATGGGGATCGCTGAAGTGCAGAATACGCATCTATCATTCACTCCCATCGATCAGCAAGTTCAACCAGGTCAATGTCAACCTCTCGATATATACAAGCAGGGAATGGCCAACCCCTTGGCAAATGCTGAAACGCGGCTGCCGGACACCACAGCCGCGCCCTGTTGGTGAGCCTGGTATTGATACACATGTCTCACCTTGCCGTAGGACTTGCCATACAAAAACTCTAACACAATCTCATTCACTCGGCGAACGCCAGGGTGGGAACAAGGGCTGGCCTATGCCTATTGCTGCAGATAGATCTGGCATTTACCCAATGTCCAAGGTATTGTTTTCGTCAGCACAACAATCATGCGGTCAGCAAACCCCGCTGGAAAGCACACAACAAAGCCGTATACAGCCCTCTCATTCCCTGGGAAACCGTGCAAAGGCAGCCTCCAGGGGCAACGGAAATAGCTGATGGATAAGCAGAAACAACCGGTTATCAGCGCCAGGATCTGGCTGAGCCTCACCGTGAGAACTGCTCTCTTCCCGGTCGCGATTTTGTGGCCAGCCGGCGACTGGTTGTGGTGGGACGCATGGATGCTGATTGGCATATGGATGGTCTTTTTTGTCGCACTGACCACATACCTGCTACGCAGGGACCCGGCCTTGCTTGTCGAACGCATGAATGTGAGCCCGGCGCAGAAAGGGCAAAAAGGCTGGGACAAGGCCATCATGTTATTGATGTTCGTTTTGGCAATCGCAATTTACACTGTTCCTGGACTTGATGTCATCCGCTTCGGATGGAGCCAGTCCCTTCCTCAATGGCTCAAAATCATCGCTCTGCTGGCCCATCTGCCGTGCTTTTTATTTCTCGGCTGGGTGATGCACGAAAACACCTACCTGTATCCCGTGGTGAAGATCGACCATGAGCGTGAGCATCAAGTGATCACAAGCGGACCCTATGCGATCGTACGACACCCGATGTATAGCATCGTCATCGTTTTGTCGCTCGCCTTTCCAGTTGCATTGGGATCACGTTTCGGGCTGATTCCAGCCCTGCTTATCATCCTGCTGTTTATAGTGCGTACTATCCTGGAAGACCGAACCCTGCACGACGAACTGCCAGGGTATCCCGAATACGCCGGTGTAACGCGTTATCGGTTAATTCCAGGCGTATGGTGAACTCCTCGACAAAAGAGGCAGACGACCGCTCCTACTGATCTGGAGAAAACTCACAGCGGCAGCATGGGGTTAGATGCACTGCGGGCGTCTATAATATCTTAATGAAGCCCGCTCCAGATATTTTCTCCTACCGCAAATTCTGGCCCCACAAGTTCGGGCCTGCACCTGTGCTGCCGATGTCGCGGGATGAGATGGATGATCTTGGCTGGGACTCCTGCGACATCATCATCGTCACCGGCGACGCCTATGTCGACCATCCGAGCTTCGGCATGGCAATCATCGGCCGGCTGCTGGAGGCGCAGGGGTTTCGCGTCGGCATCCTGGCGCAGCCGGAGTGGCGCTCTGCCGATGCTTTCCGCTCCCTGGGCAGGCCCAACCTCTTCTTCGGCATCACCGCCGGCAACATGGATTCGATGGTCAACCACTACACCGCGGACCGCCGCATCCGCTCCGACGACGCCTACACGCCGGATGGCACGGCCGGCAGGCGCCCTGACCGGGCAGTGATCGTCTATGCGCAGCGTGCCCGCGAGGCCTTCAAGGGCGTGCCCGTCATCATCGGCGGCATCGAGGCCAGCCTGCGGCGCATTGCTCACTATGACTACTGGTCAGAGAAGGTGCGGCGCTCGATCCTGCCCGACTCCAAGGCAGACCTTTTGGTATTCGGCAACGCCGAGCGCGCCATCGTTGAAGTTGCGCATCGTCTCACAGCAGGTGACAAAATCAATGACATCACCGATGTGCGCGGCACGGCCTATATGCGCCAGGGCGTTCCGGAGAACGTGACGGTGATCGATTCGACCGAGGTCGAGGCGCCGGGCAAACCCCATTTTGATGCCGATCCCTACGCCATGGAGGCGGCCTGCGACAGGGCCGAGAACGCCGGCGCGGCCCGGGTGATCCACTTCGACACGCGTCCGCGCGGCCTCAAACGCGAAAGTACAGTGGTACGACTCCCCTCCTACGACCAGGTCGTGGGTGACGATGTGCTTTACGCGCATGCCTCAAGGGTATTTCATCTGGAGACCAACCCGGGCAATGCGCGCGCCCTGGTGCAGCAGCACGGCAGGCGCAACCTGTGGCTCAATCCGCCGCCCGTTCCATTATCGACAACAGAGTTGGACCGGGTCTACGAACTGCCCTACACGCGCCGGCCTCATCCTCTCTATGGCGACGCCCGCAATCCTGCCTGGGAGATGATCCGCTTCTCGGTCAATATCATGCGCGGCTGCTTCGGCGGCTGCACCTTCTGTTCGATCACCGAGCACGAAGGACGCATCATCCAGAACCGCTCGGAGAATTCCATCATCCGCGAGGTCGAGAGCATCCGCGACCAGACACCCGGCTTCAGCGGCAACATCTCCGATCTGGGCGGGCCGACGGCCAACATGTACCGGCTGAAGTGCAGGGATGAAAAGATCGAGGCCTCCTGCCGCAGGCTCTCCTGCGTCTATCCCGATATCTGCAAGAACATGGGAACCAGCCACAAGCCGCTGACACAACTCTACCGGCGAACGCGCAAGCTGCCCGGCATCAAGCGCGTCTTCATCGCCTCGGGGCTGCGCTACGATCTGGCCGTGCAGGATCCGGAGTACGTCAAAGAGCTGGTGAGCCACCATGTCGGCGGCTATCTGAAAATCGCTCCGGAGCATACCGAAGAGGGGCCGCTGTCGAAGATGATGAAGCCGGGCATCGGCAGTTACGACCGTTTCAAAGAGATGTTCGACCGCTTCTCCAGGGAGGCCGGCAAGGAGCAGTACCTGATCCCCTACTTCATCTCGGCGCATCCGGGCACCAGCGACGAGGATATGCTGAACCTCGCGCTGTGGCTGAAGCGGCACGACTTCCGCCTCGACCAGGTGCAGGCCTTTCTGCCGACGCCGCTGGCGATCGCCTCGGCGATGTATCACAGTGGACGCAATCCGTTGAAGAGGGTGACGCGACGATCGGAGAGGGTGTCGGTGGTGCAGGGCATCAAACAACGCCGGCTGCACAAGGCTTTCCTGCGCTACCACGACCCCGCCAACTGGCCGTTGCTGCGCGACACCCTCAGACAGATGGGACGCGCCGAGCTGATCGGCAACGGCAAGCGCCATCTGGTGCCGGCGTGGCAGCCGAAGGGGACGCCGGGTGAGAAGCGGCTGCATAGGGCGCACCACAAGAGTAAAAGGCGCTCCGTGAAACCCAAAGGGCGTCAGCAGCAGCGACGCCGGAGATAGTCAAAATACGGTGCAATGCGCTGCGTTTATTGCACCCTACGGTCCTGGTTCCCTCCATCTGTCGCGGTCAGAAGACCGCTCCTACAGCATGAGGTAGGAGCGGTCTTCTGACCGCCATATAAAGCAGGTTATTGCTTCTTCTCGTCCTGCTTCTCCCTGGGCCTGCTGTTGAGCTTCG
>JBDLII010000162.1:0-4582 GCA_039714995.1 Pseudomonadota bacterium | reverse complement strand
ACCACTGGAATCACATGTCGATCCTGAATGTTGCGCGCATGGGGAAATTCTCTTCTGACCGCTCGATTCACGACTACTGTGAAAAAATCTGGAATGTCGCTCCGCTACCGGTTGAAAGTTAGTCGTCGTCAGCTGGCAGCAAACAGAGAGTTTGCTGTCTTCAGTTTGCAGTAATACGGTTTAATTTCCCGCCAATTGCCAACTATTCATGATCTGCCTCAATAAAGTGCTCTATATTGCGTGAAACTGCCTTCCGGGATGTAAAATACCCTATTGTTTTTCTGTTTAGACTTGGAGTGAATAAATGGAGCTCAACAGTTTCCAGAATATAGAGGATGCAACCCGCTTCGGCCGCAGGGAGATGTTTCGCTTCGGATCGGCGCTGCTGTTCATCGTCATGATCATGCTCTATGCCTCCACGATCGATGTGATAGGCCGCCCCTTTAGTATTGAGCTGGTCATTGCCGCGATGATCGGCGGCTACATGGCCATGAATATCGGCGCCAATGATGTGGCTAATAATGTCGGCCCGGCAGTGGGTTCCAAGGCGCTGACGCTGACTGGAGCCATTGTCATCGCAGGTATCTTCGAGGCATCCGGTGCGCTGATCGCCGGCGGTGATGTCGTCAGCACCATCAAGAAGGGGATCATCGACCCGGCGTTGATTACCGATGGCGAAGTCTTTATCTGGCTGATGATCGCGGCGTTGCTTGCAGGTGCTGTGTGGCTCAATATGGCGACGGCTATCGGCGCGCCGGTGTCGACGACCCACTCGATCGTCGGCGGCGTGCTTGGTGCGGGAATTGCCGCCGGCGGCTGGGAGATCGCCGACTGGATGACGATGGGCAAGATTGCGGCAAGCTGGGTCATCTCTCCGGTGCTTGGTGGAATCATCGCGGCTATGTTTCTCTACTGGATCAAGCATTCGATTACCTACAAGAAAGATATGATTGCCGCCGCACGGCGTATGCTGCCGATTCTGGTGTCACTGATGGTCATGGCGTTCACTACCTATCTGGCACTGAAGGGATTAAAGAAGATCTGGAAAATCGATCTCGTCACTGCCCTGGGCATTGGTGTAGCAACGGCAGTTGTAACCTGGTTTGTCGTCGCTCAGCTGGTGAGAAAATACTCCACTCAACTCTCCAATGACAAAGGCAGCGTCAACTCGCTGTTTACGCTGCCATTGATTTTCGCGGCCGCCCTGCTGAGTTTTGCGCATGGCGCCAACGATGTCGCCAACGCCGTCGGGCCGCTGGCTGCAATCAACGACGCCGTCGTCAGCGGCGGTGTCACCACCAAGGCGTCTATTCCATTCTGGGTGATGGCGATCGGTGCGATCGGTATCGTGATCGGGCTGGCGCTGTTCGGCCCGAAACTGATTCGCACCGTTGGCAGTGAAATCACCCAGCTGGATCAGATGCGCGCCTACAGCGTCGCCATGGCGGCGGCAATCACCGTGATCATCGCTTCGCAACTGGGACTGCCGGTCAGTTCCACGCACATCGCTGTTGGCGGGGTGTTCGGTATCGGCTTTTTGCGTGAATTTCTGAAGTCAAACTATGCCAGGATCATCCACGATATCGAGCATCATCACACTGGCAAGGACCAGCAGGTGGTCGAGGAGTTTCTGGAGGAGTTCGGCAGGGCTTCCATCGACGAGAAGTCCCTGATGCTGAAACAGATGAAAGAGCATACCGCCAAGGCCGACTTGACAAAAAAGGAGCGCAAAGCCCTCAACAGGGTTTACAAGCAGGAATTGGTCAAGCGCTCGGCGCTGCTGCGAATTGCTGCCGCATGGGTCATCACGGTGCCTGCATCCGCAATCATGGCTGCGATGCTTTTCTTCACGATCCGTGGAATGATGATTCCGTGATAGAAAGTTTTAGGTTTTAAGTTTTAAAATTTAGGTGGTAGGTGCTGGGTTTGGATTGGTTTTAAGCGTTTGTCCTGCATGCCCGGTGATAGAGGCGTCAAACCACATCACCAACTACCTGAAAATCTGCTACCTAAAACCTAATAACCTAAAACTTAAAACCTCCCACCATGTTTCGTAAAATATTCCTGCCGTCAATCCTGCTGGTCCTGGCATATGGCTTCTGGATAAGCCCTGATTTCAAGGAGATCTCAGCCGGCGTTGCGATTTTCCTGTTTGGCATGCTGAGCCTGGAGGAGGGCTTCAAGGCCTTCACAGGCGGCCTGCTCGAAAACCTGTTGCACAGAACCACTGACAAGCTGTGGAAAAGCCTCGGTTTCGGCATCATCACCACCACCATCATGCAATCCAGTTCGCTGGTGTCGGTGATCACCATCTCCTTTCTCTCTGCCGGGCTGATCTCTCTTGCCGCCGGCATTGGCATCATTTTCGGTGCCAACCTCGGCACCACGACCGGTGCCTGGCTGGTCGCCGGCTTTGGGCTGAAAGTCAAAATATCGGCCTATGCCATGCCGATGATCGTGTTCGGCGTGATCCTGATCTTTCAAAAGAGCAAGGAGCTCAAGGGAATTGGATACGTGCTGACCGGCCTGGGTTTTCTGTTTCTTGGCATTCACCACATGAAAGAGGGGTTCGATGCATTCAAGGATAGCATCGACCTTAAGGCCTATGCCATCCCCGGCTATCCGGGGGTTTTTCTGTTTACGCTGCTGGGGCTGATTGCCACTGTGGTGATGCAGTCCAGTCATGCAACCCTGGTGCTGATCATTACGGCGCTTGCCGCCCAGCAGATCACCTATGAGAATGCGCTCGCGCTGGCAATAGGCGCGAATATCGGCACCACAGTGACTGCCGTTCTAGGCGCCATAAGTGCGAATGTCGAAGGCAAAAGGCTGGCCGGCGCACACCTGATTTTCAACGTAGTAACAGCCGCTGTAGCGGTCGCCATGATCTATCAACTGACGCATATCGTCGATGTCGTCAGCGGCTGGCTGGGCATTGCCAATGACAACTACACGCTGAAGCTGGCTGTGTTTCACACTATATTCAATGGCACAGGCGTTCTGGTGATGACGCCTTTTATCAACCCGATGGTCAAATTTCTTGAGGACATTCTTAAACCTCGAATCAGAACCACAGAACAACCAAGATATCTGAATGATGCCTCGATTGACTTTGCGGAAACAGCCATTAATGCGGTGCGCAAGGAGACGCTTCACCTCTATGACAACGCTTTTGACATTATCGCCGGCGGATTACGCCTGCAGCCGCAGCTGATACGTTCCGATGCTCCAGTCGAGGAGATCATCAAGCCTTCCAGGCGACCCACCCCTATTGATATTGACGCACAATATCGTCAAAATGTGAAAGGTCTCTATAGTGAGATCATTCATTTTATCAGCAAGGCACAATCGAGTATGACCCCTGGGCAGACGGAGGAGCTGTTTGCGTTGAGATCGGCCGGCAGGGGTATCGTCGAGGCGATCAAGGATATCGAACGTCTGCAAAAAAACCTCGATCATTATATGAATTCCCCTAATCCATCGATTCGGGAAGAGTACGAATCGATTCGTTTGCAATTGGTTTCCGTGCTTCGCGGACTTGCAGTTGTTCGTGACCAGGGAGGTGATTCCGTAGCCATCCTCTCACTGGATGAATTAAAAGTTGAGGTGGATGAGAGTGACACTCTGCTCAATGGAGCAGTGGACAGCCTGATCAGGAAAAACCTGATTACGGCTGAGATGGCGACATCGCTGATGAACGACAGCAGTTATGCTTATAGTGCCATGGAAAATCTGATCAACATGGGAGAGGTGCTCTTCTCAACGAGCGATATCAATATCAGGGATGCAGAGCGTAGTCTCGCTCTCGAAGAGGATGAAATTGATGAGCTCCTTTTGCAATCGGAACGGAGGCAGCCCTGAAAGGGTGCCGGGGTGCGTTGAACACGATGAATGGTGAGGAGAGAGAGTGAAAATCAAGAAGTTATTTGCTAAAGCAGAAGCCTTCCTGAATAGCGACAAGCGCAAGCGCAAAGAGAAAAAAAAGTGCCTGAGGCATATTTTGAAGAAATTGCGCAAATATGAGGATAAACTCAATGTTAATTTGCAAAATGAAACTGACAAAGATGTGATCGACAAGCTGAACAGGAAGATAGCCCTTGTTCATGCACAACGCAAGAAAGGGGTGGCATTACTGGAAGAACTCAGGGAGAGAAAGAAATCAGACTAGCGTCAATTGATGAGTGGCACAGAAATATCAGAGTAGCATATGGAAAACAATAAGCGCGTTATTCACCGTATCTTGCTTGCCAGTGCAGCCGTTATTGCTGTGTTGGGGCTATACGCGATTGCCGACCAGAGCGTATCGAGCAGGGGCAAGTTGGCTGATCAACCTGCTGCAGAAAATAGTGGTCAATGGCGTAAACCTGACCAGGCGGAGCTGAAAAAGAGGCTTACCCCGGAGCAGTACGAGGTGACGCAGCAGGAGGGCACCGAGCGCCCGTTCCGCAACAGTTACTGGGACAACAAGCGCGAGGGCATCTATGTCGATGTCGTCAGTGGCGAACCACTGTTCAGCTCGCACGACAAGTTCAAGTCCGGCACCGGCTGGCCCAGTTTTACACGCCCTCTGGTCAACAGCCAT
>JBDLII010000161.1:0-4592 GCA_039714995.1 Pseudomonadota bacterium | reverse complement strand
TATGGCGGAGAAGGAGGGATTCGAACCCTCGATGGAGCTATTAACCCCATACTCCCTTAGCAGGGGAGCGCCTTCAGCCGCTCGGCCACTTCTCCGTTATTACTCTGGGGCGTGAAGATTAGCACGTCTTTTGCCCATTGAAAAGGCCGGCGGGAAATTTCCTCACCGGCCTTGAATCGCGTTAGCGAATTGTGGCTTTAGTCGTCGTAATCCACCGCCTCGTCGCCTTCGTCTCCGCCTTCCTGCTCGCGCTGAATGCGATCATAAATCTCTTCCCGATGGACGGCTACGTCGCGTGGCGCATCGATGCCGATACGCACCTGATTCCCCTTGACGCCAAGAACCGTTACCGAGACATCATCTCCTATCATCAGAGTCTCACCGACCCGTCGTGTTAAAATCAACATGTTCCATGTACCTTCTCTTGTTGAATATACCTATACATATGCGATTGTCCCTGTTTACGAAGCCTCGCCTCGCCTGACGGCGGGACTGGTTTGCGATTTCCATTGCTCAACGCATTGTAACATAAGTGAAACATTTCTCTGTTGATTGTGAAATCGCTCCTGACAACCTTCCCCCAGCCCTCTCCAGGTGTGTGGAGAGGGAGCAAATCAGCAGAAGACCGGGGTTGGAATTCACATCGTTTTGGGTTCAGCATCCAGTTGAAAGGCCTCGTGTAACGCCCGAACGCCCAGTTCCAGATATTTCTCATCGACCACGACTGAGACCTTGATCTCCGAGGTGGAGATCATGCGGATGTTGATATTCTCCTTTGCCAGCGCCTCGAACATCGTGCTTGCAATACCGGCGTGCGAGCGCATGCCGACCCCGACGAGCGAGATTTTGACGATTTTATTGTCACCCACCACCTCAACGGCGCCCAGGTTCTCCGCTGTCTGCTGGAGAATGCGCAGCGCCTTGTCAAAATCGTTGCGATGTACCGTAAAGGTGAAATCCGTGGTGCCGTCCTGTGCAATGTTTTGCACGATCATGTCGACCTCGATGTTGGCCGCGGCAATCGGACCGACGATATGATGGGCGACGCCAGGCTGGTCGGGTACTCCCTTGATCAGCAGCTTGGCTTCATCACGGTTGAATGCGATACCGGATATCTTGGCTTGTTCCACGGATTCATCCTCAAATGTAATCAGGGTGCCTTCGCACCCCTCTTCAAAACTGGAAAGCACGCGCAGCGGGACGTTGTATTTGCCGGCGAATTCGACCGAGCGGATCTGCAGCACCTTTGAACCCAGGCTGGCCATCTCCAGCATCTCCTCGAAGGTAATGCGCTCCAGCTTGCGGGCTTTCGGTTCAATGCGCGGATCCGTCGTGTAGACGCCATCCACATCGGTGAAGATCTGGCACTCGTCCGCCTGCAGAGCAGCCGCCATGGCGACGGCCGTGGTGTCGGAACCGCCGCGTCCCAGGGTGGTGATATTGCCCTGCTCGTCGACACCCTGGAATCCGGCCACGACGACCACATGCCCCGTCTCCAGGTCCCTGCGCACGCGCTGGTCATCGATGTCGCGGATGCGCGCCTTCGAGTGCTCGCTGTCCGTCAGGATGCGCACCTGTGCGCCCGTGTAGGAGCGTGCATCGATGCCGATGTGGTGCAGCGCCATCGACAACAGCGCGATGGTCACCTGCTCGCCGGTGGTGAGCAGCACATCCAGCTCGCGCACGCTGGGGGCATCGGTGATCTTGCTGGCGAGCTCCAACAGGCGGTTGGTCTCACCGGACATCGCGGAGACCACCACCACGACATCATCGCCTCTCTCGACATACCCCTTGACCTTCCGCGCAACGGCGTGAATGCGCTCGGGGTCGCCAACCGAAGTGCCGCCATATTTTTGAACAATCAGTGCCATAGTCTTTTATTCGTTATTGAGAAGCGACCCAGGCTTCGACCAGCTGCAGCGCCTGGGGAACGCCAGCGGGGTTGTTGCCGCCGGCCTGCGCCATGTCGGGACGTCCGCCGCCCCTGCCGTCGACCTTCTCGGCCGCCGCTTTGACCAGGTCGCCTGCGCGGAATCTGCCGGTAATATCCTTGGTAACCCCGGCAACCAGGCTCACCTTGTCGCCATTGACGGCAACGAGCAGGATGACCGCCGTACCCAGCTTGTTTTTCAGTTGGTCGAGCGTATGACGCAGGCTCTTGGCGTCGGCACCCTCAAGTTTTGCCGCAAGCACTTTGACGCCATCGATCTCCACTGCCTGGGAAGCCAGGTCGGTCCCAGCGGAGACGGCAAGCTGCGACTTCAGCTTCTCCAGCTCCCGCTCCAGCTCGCGGTTAAGGCCGAGCAGCTGCGAAACCCTGGGAACAAGATCCTCGCGGCTGCTTTTCAGCATGTCGGCAAGCTCCTGCATGCGGCTCTGTTCCGCCTCGATCAGCTCTACCGCCCTGGCGCCCGTGACCGCCTCGATGCGGCGCACTCCTGCCGCGATGCCTGTCTCGTTGGTGATTTTGAACAGCCCGATATCGCCGGCGGCATTGACGTGGGTGCCGCCGCAGAGTTCCACGGAGAAATCCCCCAGGCGCAGTACGCGCACGTCATCGGCATACTTTTCACCAAACAGCGCCATGGCGCCGGAAGCTTTGGCGGCATCCAGCGACATGATTTCGGTGCTGGCAGGGTCGTTGGCGCGGATCTGCGCATTCACCAGCTGCTCGATCTGCTGCAGCTGTTCAGGTGATACCGGTTCAAAATGGGAGAAGTCGAAACGCAGCCGCTCGGCATTGACCAGTGAACCCTTCTGCTGGACATGGTCGCCCAGAATCCGGCGCAGCGCCGCATGCATCAGGTGCGTCGCCGAGTGGTTGAGCTCGGTCGCCTGGCGCAGCTCCAGGTTGACATGGGCATCGACACTGTCGCCGACATGCAGTTCACCGCTCTCGATATGGCCAATGTGGCCATAGACATCACCGCCCTGCTTGCAGGTATCGGCAACCACGAAGACGCCGCCCTGCTCCGCAACCAGCATGCCCCGGTCGCCGACCTGTCCGCCCGACTCGGCGTAGAAGGGGGTGGCATCGATAATCACGATGCCGGCCTCACCCGCACCGAGGCTATCCACCGACTCGCCCTCCTTGTACAACCCCTCGACGCGGCCCTGTCGCTGCAGCTCTTCATAGCCGGTAAAGGTGGTGTGGCCCTCAAGCGCAACCTGGAAGCCCTGGTCTGCGGAAAAATGACTTGCCGCACGCGCACGCTCCCGCTGCTTCTCCATAGCTGTTTCAAAACCGGCCATATCGACGCCAAGATCACGTTCGCGGGCAATATCGGCGGTCAGGTCAGCCGGAAAACCATAGGTGTCATAGAGACGGAACACCACCTCGCCGGGAATGGTGGCGTCGCCGAGTTCAGCGATCTCCTCGTCGAGGATCTTCATGCCCTGCTCCAGAGTCTCGGCAAAGCGCTGCTCTTCGACCTGCAGGATTTTTTTGACCTGCGATTTTGCCTTGCGCAGTTCGGGGTAGGCATCGCCCATGGCGTCGTCGAGTGCATCAACGAGTGTGTAAAAAAACGGCTGCTTCTGCCCCAACTGATAGCCATGGCGGATCGCGCGGCGAATGATGCGCCGCAGCACATAGCCGCGTCCCTCGTTCGACGGCACGACGCCGTCAACGACCAGGAATGCGGTGGAGCGAATATGATCGGCGATGACGTGCAGCGACTTCGCGTCCAGATCATCCACGCCGGTCGCGTCCGCAGCGGCGGCGATCAGCTGTGTGAACAGGTCGATCTCGTAGTTGGAGTGCACACCCTGCATCACCGCGGCCAGACGCTCGAGTCCCATGCCGGTATCGACGGATGGCTTCGGCAGGGGCGTCAGATTGCCCTCGGCATCCCTGTCATACTGCATGAACACCAGGTTCCAGATCTCGATATAGCGGTCGCCATCCTCCTCCGGCGAGCCGGGAGGTCCTCCCCAGATCTCTTCACCGTGGTCGTAGAAGATCTCGGTGCAGGGACCGCAGGGACCGGTATCACCCATCGACCAGAAGTTGTCCTTCTCCCCGCAGCGTGAGAATCGCTGTGGATCGACGCCGATTTCGTTGATCCAGATATCCGCTGCTTCGTCGTCGTCCGTGAAAACCGTGATCCACAGTTTTTCGGGAGGAAGCGCAAGGGTTTGCGTCAGAAACTCCCAGGCGTACTGAATCGCTTCACGTTTGAAATAGTCGCCGAAGCTGAAATTTCCCAGCATCTCGAAAAAGGTGTGATGGCGTGCGGTGTAGCCGACGTTTTCGAGATCGTTGTGCTTGCCGCCGGCGCGCACGCAGCGCTGCGAGCTGGTGGCCCTGGTGTAGGAGCGCTTGTCGCGGCCAATAAAGACATCCTTGAATTGCACCATGCCGGCATTGACGAACAGCAGAGTGGGATCATCATGCGGCACCAGTGAGCTGGATTCAACGACCTGGTGGCCCTTGCCGGCAAAAAAATCAAGAAATGCCTGGCGTATTTCTGCACTACTCTTCATGCGATGTGGAAGTGGAAACTCCGGAAAAAGAGCATCTTATTCGGGATAGCAGCGCATGTCACGCCTGGAGTGGGAAAAGAGGTGGAAAATTCAGCTTTTTTGTTGCA
>JBDLII010000160.1:0-4661 GCA_039714995.1 Pseudomonadota bacterium | reverse complement strand
GATAGAGCGGGCCGAGTTCTTCCGGCCCTTTCAGTGTTGCGGCATCCTCGCCCGGATAGACGTTGTGACGCAGCGCCGTACGCGTCGCTCCGGGGTCGATGGCATTGGCGCGGATGTTGCTGCTGCCTTCGAGCTCATCCGCCAGGGTCCGCATCAGCGCAATCTGCCCCGCCTTGGAGGCGGCATAGGCGCCCCAATAGGCCCTGGGTTCGAGACCAATCCTGTCGGTTGAAAAAACAATGGATGCCTGCGATGCCTTGCGCAGCAGAGGCAGTACGTGCCGGGTGAGAAGAAAGGCGGCATTCACATTGACCTGCATCACTTCAAACCAGGAGCTGGTGTCATAATCATCGATGCGGCTCAGGTAGGGCAGTGCGGCAGCATTGTGCACGACCCCCTCCAGAGAGCTGAAGTTCTCGGCAAGCTGCTGCGCCATCAACTGATAGTTTTCGACGCTGGCGCCGGCCAGGTCCAGCGGGTAGATTGCGGGCTGCGGCGCGCCGCTGTCGACGATCTCGTCATAGAGCGACTCCATTGCAGGCAGATCCTTGTCCAGCAGAATTACCGTGGCGCCGGCAGCGGCGCCTGCCTTGCTGACGGCGCGGCCAATGCCGTTGGCGGCGCCGGTGACCAGGATAGTGTGGTCGTTGAGTGTGGTCATGTTTGTCTCGTCTATCGGGTTTTCCTTCTCAAGGGTGTGATGCGCCTCGTTCCTCGGCACATCCTATGTACAAACTCCCTCTCCCTCAGGGAGAGGGTTAGGGTTAGGGTGAGGGGGAGTCACGACAGCAGCTGCAGCAACTCCCGCGGCGTCTCGATTTGCCAGTCTGCATCCCAGTTCGATGGCGGGTCATCGGCTTCGATGTAGCCATAGAGTGCTGCGGCGGTGAGCATACCGGCCGCCCTGCCGGCCTCGATGTCGCGTCTGGCGTCGCCGATATAGATGCAGTGCCGCGGATCGGTGTTCAGCAGCTCCGCTGCATGCAGCATCGGCTGAGGATGGGGTTTGTTGTATTCGCAGGTGTCGCCGCTGATGATGCAGCCGGCCCGCCCGGAGAGCCCCATCGCCTGCATCAGCGGTTCTGTCAGCCATGCAGGCTTGTTGGTGATGATCCCCCAGGGTAGCCGTTGTGATTCAGCCTCGTCGATGAGTGTCTGTATGCCTTCGAAGAGCACAGTGTGCCGGCAGATGTTCTCCTCGTAGGTTTTCAGCAGGTAACCGCGACGCTCCTCGTATCCCTGGTCGCCGGGCTCCATCTCGAAGCCGAGGCGAATCAGTGCCACGCCGCCATGCGACACCAGCGGGCGTATCCGGTGATAGGGGAGTGGCTGTTTGTCAAAGGCCGTGAGGGTTTCGTTCAGCGCATAGGCGAGATCGGGTGCGGTGTCCGCGAAGGTGCCGTCGAGGTCGAACAGCAGGGCGCGGATGTCAGCCATCTTTGTGCGCGGTGACCAGGTAGTTGACATCGACGTCACGCTCATTGAGCTTGTAGAGGCGTGTCAGCGGGTTGTAGGTCATACCGGTCATGTGGGTCATGCCGAGCCCGGCTTGCCTGATCCACTGGTCGAGTTCCGACGGCTTGATGAACTTGGCATACTCGTGCGTTCCCCTGGGAAGCATATGCAGCACATACTCTGCGCCGATCACGGCCAGCATCCAGGCCTTGGGGTTGCGGTTGATGGTGGAGAAGAAGACCAGGCCGCCGGGTTTGACCAGCCGGGCGCAGCTTGTTATCACCGAGCCCGGGTCGGGAACATGCTCCAGCATCTCCATGCAGGTGACCACATCAAAACTCTCCGGCTGCTGGTCCGCCAGCTCTTCCACCATGATGCGCCGGTAGTCGACATCATAACCCGATTCCAGCAGGTGCAGTTTGGCGACTTCCAGCGGCGCCTCGCCGGCATCGATGCCGGTGACCCTGGCGCCAAGCGCCGCCATGGATTCAGAGAGAATACCGCCGCCACAGCCGACATCCAGTACCTGCTTGCCATCGAGCGAGGCGCGTTCGTCGATATATCGCAGGCGCAGCGGGTTGAGATCGTGCAGGGGTTTGAACTCGCTGTTTGGATCCCACCAGCGCGACGCGAGCTGTTCGAACTTGCGCACCTCGGCATGGTCGACATTGGCGGTTGGGTTTGCTCGGGACATGGTGAAATACCCTAGAGAAACATCACAAGCAGCAGTATACCTAACAATACCCTGTAGATGATAAATGGAAGCATGCCGACGCGTTCGATCAGCTTCAGAAAGTAGAAGATCGCCATGTAGGCGAAGATGAAGGAGAGGAAGGCGCCGATCACCATCGCCTGCCAGTCGAGTGGAACATCGGACTTGATGATCTTCAGGATAACGACGCCTGCTGACATCAGGATCGTCGGGATGGCGAGCAGGAAGGAGAATTTGGAGGCGGCGGTGCGGGTAAAACCCAGCATCAGCGCCGCGGTCATGGTAATGCCCGAGCGGGAGGTGCCGGGAATGATCGACAGGATCTGGAAGATACCGATGATCAGGGCATCATTCAGTCTGATCTGCTCGATGCTCTTGTGTGGCCGGGGTTTGGTGTCCGCCCACCACAGCAGCAGGCCGAAAAGGATGCTGGTGACGGCGATGATGACCGGACCGCGGAATTCAACCCCGGAGAGGGTATAGACGCCCCCGGCGAGAACGATCGGGATAGTGGCGATGGTGATTGCATAGCCGAGATGGCTGTTCTCGGTCGCCTCCTGCCTGGTAAAAAACCATCTCAGGGTGTCGGTGGTGATGGCGACGACTTCATGCCGGAAATAGATGATGACAGCCAGCAGCGAGCCGATATGCACCGCGATATCAAAGGAGAGTCCCTGGTCCTCGACGCCGAGCAGCACGGGAGTCAATGCGAGATGTCCCGAGCTGGAGATGGGCAGGAATTCGGTGATCCCCTGGATAAAGGCCAGCAGGATAATCTGAAACAGATCCATGGTCGTTGCTACAAGTTGAGAGTGGCGGGGATGATACGGGATTCTACCTGCCCATCCAACCCTCCATCTCTTATTCCCCTCTATTCAGTTTGCTGCGTTCAGGAGTCGTACACGAAGCATCTTACCTCGACAGGGTCAGCGGCATGTTGATCGATGCACACGGCCCCGATAGTTCCGTCATCAAGCATGAATTGACCGTTATACGAGGCTGATACGTACTTGCCAAAGAGCCCCTCTCCATGCATTTTCTGCGCCGCTTCGTAGGCTGTCCAGAGTCGAAAAAAGGCCTCCTGCTGCTGGTGCCCGGCGAAGCTTTCGAGCAACTGGATATCCCGCGGCTGAAACAGACGCCTGGCAATTTGCAGGCAGCTTTTTACCGGTCTGGGTGTCTCCAGATCCAGTCCGACAGCAGAGTGCGCAAAGGCGATCATCAGCTGCTTGCGGCAGTGTGCGAGGCTAAAGTGGAGTGGCGGGTCGGCGAGGTTCAGCAGGGGTTTGCCGTTGGAGCCGATGCTGATGCTGAATTCCTCTGGCGGGAGATCAAGGTATTGAGCAAGCAGTCTGCGCAGTACTGTCCTGCCGATGCTGAATTCATCACGGCGTTGCGGGGCCATCGTGAGAGCGCGTTGCAGCTCACCGGCATCGAGCAGCGATTCATCTGCTTGTGTCTGCCGCAGACCCGCAGACCAGAGGTGAATCTCGTTGCGTCCCGGCGCTGAGGATGGGAGCTCTGCCGATGCAATCCAGGGGATCGCATCGGGCAGAGAGGAGGCTGTCACAGGCTGGATTCAAGCGCCCTGATGCGCACCTCCAGCGGCGGGTGGGTGCTGAACAGCTCCCTGAGACCTGCACCGCTGATACCGAAGGCCGCCATCTCGTTCGGCAGCGGTTCGGGGTCATGCGCCTGTTGCAGACGGCGCAGGGCGTTGATCATCTTGGTGCGGCCGGCAAGTCTGGCGCCGCCGGCATCCGCCTTGAACTCGCGCCGGCGCGAGAACCAGGCAACGATGATGTTGGCGAGCAGTGAAAAGACGATCTGACCGATGAAGGAGCCGATGTAGTAGCCGATGCCAAAGCCGCGTTCATTCTTCATGATGACCCGGTCGATGAAGTGGCCGAGGATGCGCGAGAAGAAGATCACGAAGGTGTTGACCACGCCCTGGATCAGCGTCAGCGTGATCATGTCGCCATTGCTGACATGGGTGATCTCGTGGCCGACAACGGCCTCGGCTTCATCCCTGGTCATCTGCTGCAGCAGGCCGCTGCTGACGGCGACCAGGGCGTTGTTCTTGCTGGCGCCGGTGGCAAAGGCATTGGGCGCCGGCGAGTCGAAAATCCCGACCTCCGGCATGCCGATGCCTGCCTGCTGCGCCTGCTGCCTGACGGTTTCGACCAGCCACTGTTCAATCTGATCGGCCGGCGTCTCGATGATGTGCACGCCCATGGAGCGTTTGGCCAGCCACTTCGACATCAGCAGCGAGATGAAGGAGCCGCTGAAACCGATGACAGCGGACATCACCAGCAGGGCCTGGAGGTTGAGGTCGACGCCGTTCTCGGCAAGAATACCTTCAATACCAAGTAGTTGGAAGACAATGCTGATTAACAGCATGATAGCAAGGTTGGTCGCCAGGAAGAGTCCGATTCTTAACATAGTGTTTGGGCCATGAAAATTCAGAGATGAGTGGTCATTATATGGCGTTTCC
>JBDLII010000159.1:0-4681 GCA_039714995.1 Pseudomonadota bacterium | reverse complement strand
GGCAGCTTGTCGATATCCCCGGCAAGTTGAGGCAGGCGCTCGATGCGCCGTGCAAGATCATAGCCGAAGTAGCCAATCGCACCGCCTTCGAACGGCAGCGGCGAAAAACTGCGGGTTACTTCACCCAGTCTGCCACGCAGCAGTTCGAAAGGATCCATGGTCTCGACAGTGGCCCTGCCCTGCTCCTCGATGGTGGTCTCCATGCCCCTGGTGACGAGAGTCACGGCCGGGTCGGCGCATATAATGTCGATCATGCCGCCGTCGTGAATACCGCTGTCCAACATCACCGGCCAGCGAAGATCCCGCAGCGCCGACAGCAACAGCGTGCTGTCAGGCTGATAGGGAAGCTCTTCGTTGCGGGGAAAGGTGAGTCTGTCAGACATATTCCTTGCAGAACGCTCGGCGTGTAGGGCGCAATAACCGCAGGGCATTGCGCCGTATGGAAAGGTGTGAGGCGATTCGCAAGCTCACCACATCCTACACACTGGATACCGGCCTTCGCCGGTATGACGATCTAGGAAGGCTCTGAATGAATCGTTTTTCCCGTCATTGCGAGCGCAGCGCGGCAATCCCGTCTATATAAAATCAATAGGTTAGAGATTATAAATTACATCCATGTAATTTACCCTTCGGGCCGCGCCATGTGGCGCGTTCAATTTTGCTCGAAGCAAAATTAGTGCTTCGTCGCTGCGCTCCTCGCAATGACGATTCGATCAGAGCCTCCTAGGCAAAATGGTCATATCCGGATGTGACTGCGACAGCCTTACCCGCTGAGGTGATACAGCGAATGCCCGGCTGCTGCTCAATCACGCCGATACGCGTCACCTGGCAATCAAGCTTTGCAGAGAGTTGCTGCAACTGCCGCTGCTTCTCTTCAGGCAGCGTAAAGCAGAGTTCATAATCGTCACCCGAGGAGAGCGGCAGGCTCCAGTCATCGTCCGCTCGAATCGCCTCCGCCACGGCTTGCGAAACAGGCAGGCGTTCAAGCTCTATAGTCGCACCGACTTGACTCTGCTGCATGATGTGCCCCAGGTCGCCAATCAATCCATCGGAGAGGTCGATCGCTGCCGTTGCGATCGCCGCCAACTGCAATCCCGCATCGACTCGCGGCGTCGGCCGATCGAGCCGCTGCTGCAGTTCCCGATGCTTTTTCGGATCGAGCTTGCCACGCTGCTGCAGCCGCAGCGCCAGTCCGGCATCACCCAGCATGCCGGTCACATAGAGCAGATCTCCGGCACGGGCGCCATTGCGCCGCATCATCTTCCCGGGATCGACAAAACCCTGTATCTGCACGGTAATCGACAGCGGTCCCCGGGTCGTATCGCCGCCGACAAGCTGTACACCGAAGCGATCGGCCAGCTGCAGAAATCCCTGCATGAATGCCTCCAGCCAACGCGTATCCGCCTCCGGCAGCGTCAGTGACAGCGTCGCCCAGGCCGGTATGGCCCCCATGGCCGCAAGATCACTGAGATTAACGGCCAGGGCCTTGTAGCCCAGGCTGGCGGGATCGGCGTCTT
This sequence comes from Pseudomonadota bacterium, assembly GCA_039714995.1. GTDB lineage: Bacteria > Pseudomonadota > Gammaproteobacteria > Chromatiales > Chromatiaceae > Sva-25. Next base: position 3,164 of record JBDLII010000159.1, on the reverse strand, counting down.
CTGTAAAGTGCCTGCCTTCAACCAGCGTATCCATGCTGACTGCCAGGGACTTGCCAGCAGGGACGTCAAGCACTGCGCAATCATCGCCGATGCCGAGGCAAACATCCGGACGTTTGCTGTCCGAAGTCGCGATGTAGTCATCGATCAACGCAAATTCAGAGAGGCTCACCGTGCAGAATTGATCTCGAGTGCGCGCACCTTGTGACTCACCTTGTCGAGCACGCCGTTGACGTAGCGATGCCCCTTGTCGGCGCCAAACACCTTGGCAAGCTCGACGGATTCATTGATCACTACGCGATAGGGCACTTCCGGATGATGCAGCAGTTCGTAGGCGCCGAGACGCAGCGCCGCCCGCTCGACCAGGTCGACTCGTTCGATGTCCCTGTCGATCAGCGGCTGCAACTCGCTGTCCAGCTCGTCCAGATGGGTCGGCACACCCTGGAACAGATCGAGAAAATAGGCAGCGTCATAGGTGTCACTGTCATGGTCAGCGGCAAACTGCGAACTGATCGCGGCCAGGTCGTCACCGGTCATCTGCCACTGGTAGAGCGCCTGCAACGCCATGCGGCGAGCCTGGTGACGTTTCCGGCTGGACATCAGAGCTGCCGCAGAAGATTGACCATTTCGATGGCTGATGCGGCTGCCTCGCCACCCTTGTTGCCCGCCTTGGTGCCGGCGCGCTCAATCGCCTGCTCGATGCTGTCGACGGTCAGAACGCCGAAGGCGATGGGAGTGCCGTGCTTGAGCGTCACCTGCGACATCCCCTTGACGCACTCACCGGCCACATATTCAAAATGCGGCGTGCCGCCCCTGATGACGGCGCCCAATGCAACGATGGCGTCATATTTTCCCGATGCGGCAAGCTTCTCCAGCACCAGCGGCATCTCGAAGGCGCCAGGCAGGCGCACCACGGTGATGTCCTCGTCACTGGCGCCATGGCGGCGCAGGGTGTCGATCGCACCAATCTCCAGGCTGTCGACGACAAAGCTGTTCCAGCGCGTTACCGCAACACAGAATTTGGCGCCGTCAACGACCAGTGCGCCCTCGATTGTTTCTATACTCATATGCTCTTCGCCTCTCTCTATTTGCTTCCACTCCAGCCTGCCCCCCTCCCTCGGGGAGGGGTTGGGGTGAGGGAATCATGCATTTTCGACAAACTCGACAACTTCGAGATTGAACCCATGCAGGCCATGCAGGTTGATGGGTGCGCTCATGACACGCATTTTACCGACACCAAGGTCCGTCAGTATCTGCGCGCCGGCGCCCAGGGTGCGCAGCTCCCTGCGCTGATCCTCCTCCTGCCTTTTGCTGCCGAGCCCCGCCAGTTTTTCGATACGCCCGACCAGGTCACGCGCACTGTCATGATTGCGCAGCACCACGATGACGCCTTCCCCCTCCGCGGCGATCTGCTCCATGGCGCTTCGCAGCGGCCAGCCGCAGCCATCAACCTCAGCATCAAACAGGTCGCACAGGGAGTTCTGCACATGCACCCGCACCAGCACCGGCCTATCTGGACGCGGAGAACCCATCACCAGCGCCAGGTGCACCTGCCTGTCGATGATATCCTCGTAGGCGATGACCCTGAAATCACCATGCGGCGTCGGCAATTTGCATGCATTGATGTGCTCGACAGACTTCTCATTCTGGATGCGATACTGGATCAGGTCCGCGATGGTGCCGATTTTCAGATCATGCTCGGCGGCAAAGACCTCGAGTTCGGGACGACGCGCCATGGTGCCATCCTCGTTGAGAATCTCGACGATCATCGCCGCCGGTGTAAAGCCCGCCATGCGCGCCAGGTCGCAACCCGCCTCGGTATGCCCCGCACGGACAATAGTGCCGCCAGGCTGGGCCATCAATGGAAAGATGTGGCCCGGCTGCATGATGTCCTGGGGTGAAGCATTTTCGGCCACCGCCGCCTTGACCGTGGTGGCGCGATCGGCGGCGGAGATGCCGGTAGTCACCCCTTCGGCCGCTTCGATGGAGATGGTGAAATTGGTCGCCTGCAGCTGGTTGTTGTCATTGACCATCAATGGCAGCCGCAGCTGCTTGCAGCGCTCCTTCGTCAGCGTCAGGCAGATGAGGCCGCGGCCATACTTGGCCATAAAATTGACCGCATCAGGCGTGACGCAGTCGGCCGCCATCAGCAGGTCGCCTTCGTTCTCGCGGTCCTCATCATCCATGATAACGACCATCCTGCCCTGGCGCAGATCCTCGATGATCTCTTCGATTGAGTTAAGACTCATTCCACAATACTGTTTTTAATAAAAAAGAAGAGTATTCTAGCCCAAGCGGCAAAGATAAGCAGCACTGAATACTTTGTAACTATTAAGGACATACAGGATCGTCACTGCAATTGGGTATATCTTCCGGAAAAAGCCGTGAATACCTCCATGGTCGCTTCCGGCATCCTGCCTCACGCGACACTGATACATCCATGTATGACGTAGGCTCGCGTTGGCATCCATGCCTCCGACGTTTCCTCCAGATAAACCCAATCGCAGCGACTTGATAGCCGAAACTGCAAGATACTGAATAGTTACGTTTCCGGAATCCCTGATGAAAAATATATTCGATGCCATTCCAACTGACCTGAAGAGGGAGGCCTTTGAACAGCTTGTTGAAAGCGACTGCGTCACAATCGAACGCATCGTATCAAAGGGCCACTCCTCTCCGGCATCCGGCTGGTACGACCAGCATAGAAATGAGTGGGTCATGGTGCTTCAGGGCCAGGCTGTGCTGATGTTTGAGGATGGCCCCTCGAAGGTCTTGAAGAGAGGCGACTTCATCAACATCGCGGCGCACAGAAAGCACAGGGTTGAGTGGACCACGCCCGACGTAGAGACTATCTGGCTGGCTGTTTATTACTGAAAGCCGGATTGGAAACTACTTTTCAGCACTGCAATAACAGCTGTCGGCTTGGGCTACCACATCAGATCATCGGGCACCTGAAAATCGGCGTAGGGGTCATCCTCGTCAGGCGTCTCGGCAGGCTGATTGCTGAGGATCTGTATGCCCTGGTCACGCTGCCGGATCTTCTCGGCAACCGCAGTGGGGACCAGCTCGTATTCTCCGTCCAGCTTGATGATGCAGAGGCGTCCATTGCTCAGCTGTTTGACCTCTCCAGCGTTGACATGGATGCGTTTGACCACGGAGCCATCGGT
>JBDLII010000158.1:0-4737 GCA_039714995.1 Pseudomonadota bacterium | reverse complement strand
TAGTAGCCGCCGATGTCCGCAGGCTGCCCCTGGACGGCATTGAGTTCCGTGACGATCTTCTGCTCGTTGCCCGCCAGCTGCTGCGCGACCGTGGTGAATGTTGCCTGCAACTCCCGGTCTTTTGTCTGTTCAGCCAGCGCCTGCGCCCAGTACAAGGCCAGATAGAAGTGGCTGCCGCGGGTATCCAGCTCCCCCGCCTTGCGCGAAGGCGACCTGTTACTGTTGAGGAATTTGGCATTTGCCTGGTCCAGCGCCGCTGCCAGCACCGCGACCCTGTCGCTGCCGCTCTTCTGCGCCGCCCCCTCCAGCGACACCACCAGCGCCAGGTATTCACCGAGTGAATCCCAGCGCAGGTGATTCTCTTCCAGCAGTTGCTGCACATGCTTGGGGGCCGACCCCCCGGCACCGGTCTCGTACAGCCCGCCGCCTGCCAACAGCGGCACGATGGAGAGCATCTTGGCGCTGGTGCCCAGTTCAAGTATCGGGAACAGGTCTGTCAGGTAGTCGCGCAGCACGTTGCCGGTCACAGAGATGGTGTCCTGGCCAGCCCTGACGCGCTCCAGGGTATGACGGATGGCTTCACGCGGCGACATGATGCTGATCTCCAGGCCCCCGGTGTCGTGATCCGGCAGATACTGCTCCACGCTGGCTATCAGGTTGGCGTCGTGGGCGCGGTTCTTGTCCAGCCAGAAGATGGCCGGCTGGCCCGTTGCCCGGGCGCGTGATACCGCCAGCCTGACCCAGTCCCGGATCGGGACATCCTTCGTCTGGCTGGCGCGCCAGATATCGCCCGGCTCGACTGCATGCTCCATCAAGCTCTTGCCGGATGCATCGATGACGCGAACAGTGCCGTTTGCAGGAATTTCAAAGGTCTTGTCATGCGAGCCATACTCCTCGGCCTTCTGCGCCATCAGGCCAACATTGCTGACGTTGCCCATCGTCGTCACATCAAAGGCACCATGCTGTTTGCAGAAATCCAAGACCTCCTGGTAGATGCCGGCATAGCTGCGGTCCGGGATCAGCGCCCTGGTGTCGTGCTGCTTGCCGTCGGGACCCCACATCATTCCGGATGAACGCAATGCCGCAGGCATCGAGGCATCGATGATCACGTCGCTGGGCACATGCAGATTGGTGATGCCCCTGTCGGAGTCGACCATGGCCAGCGCAGGACGACTGCCATAGATTGCCTGGATATCCGCCTCGATCTCCTGCCGCTGGTCATCGGGCAGACCGCTGATCTTTGCGTAGACGTCGCCGATACCGTTGTTGGCATCGATGCCCAGCTGCGCGAACAGGTCGGAGTGTTTCTCAAACAACTCGCTGTAGTAGACGGTCACGGCATGGCCGAACATGATCGGGTCGGAGACCTTCATCATCGTCGCCTTGAGGTGCAGTGACAACAGGACATCCTGCTGCTTCGCCGTATCGATCTCCTGTTGGAAATAGGCGCGCAGCGCCTTGCGGCTCATCACTGCGGCATCGACAACTTCGCCGGCCAGAACCGCTGTTTGCTCTTTCAACACTGTTACGCGGCCATCTTCAGCAACGAACTCGATGCCGAGATCGCCTGCCTGCTCGATTTCCACAGACTGTTCGCTGGCGTAGAAATCGCCGTCGCTCATCGATGCGACCTGCGATTTGGAATCGGCACTCCATGCGCCCATCGAATGCGGATGCTGTTTGGCATAGGCCTTGACCGGGCCGGCCACGCGGCGGTCGGAGTTGCCTTCGCGCAGCACCGGGTTGACCGCACTGCCAAGCACTTTTCCATAGCGCGCCTTGAGCGCCTCTTCCTCGGCATTCTGCGGCTCTTCCGGGTAGTCGGGGATGTCGTATCCCAGCGCCTGCAGCTCCCTGATCGCGGCAGTCAGCTGCGGGATCGATGCGCTGATATTCGGCAGCTTGATGATATTCGCATCCGGCGTCTTCGCCAGTTCGCCCAGCTCCGCCAGCGCATCGCCCTGCTGCTGCTCGGCGCTCAGCTTGTCGGGAAAATTGGCGATAATCCGCCCCGCAAGGGAGATGTCCCTGGTTTCAACGGTGACGCCTGCGACTCCGGCGAACGCCTGGATGACGGGAAGCAGCGAGCGGGTCGCCAGTGCAGGCGCTTCATCGGTAATGGTGTAGATGATCTTCGGGCTTGGCATTTGTTTCTCTCTTCACTTGATTTACAGCGTAGGGGGGATAAGGCGTCTTTTTTGCCGCATCCACCAGGTCATTGCGAGGAGCGGAGCGACGTGGCAATCTGTTTGAGATTACTTCGCTGAGCTCGTAATGACAGCATAATTTAGCAGCATTCAGGTACATTGGTGGATGCGCTGTCGCTTATCCCCCTACGAAAATTAACAGGATTTGGTTGGAATTATACGATTTCCGCCTCGTAGCCGGCCTCCTTGACCGCGGCAATCAGTTTGTCACTCTCGACATTGCCGCTGACAGTGGCGGCTCCCGGCTCCAGGATGACCTCCACGCTCTCCACGCCGGGCACGCTCTCCAGCGCCTTTTTCGTATGCATGACACAGTGGTTGCAGGTCATGCCGGTCACTCTCAGATGGATCACATCACTCATTGGTGTCTCCAATTGTTGTTGCCGGCTTAAAAAATCGCAGCCGGTTGGCGTTGGTCACCACAGTGACCGATGACATCGCCATGGCGAAGCTGGCGAACATCGGGCTGAGCAACCAGCCGGTCAGTGGATAGAACACCCCGGCGGCCAACGGGATGCCGATTGTATTATAGATAAAGGCGCCAAACAGGTTCTGCCTGATATTGCCGAGGGTGGCGCTGGAGATGGCAATGGCGTTGCTGACGTTCATCAATGAGTCGCCTGCAAGGGTGATGTCGGCGCTCTCGATGGCAACATCGGTGCCACTGCCGATGGCAAAGCCTGTATCAGCCTGGGCAAGTGCCGGAGCGTCATTGACGCCATCCCCCACCATACCGACCCTGTTCCCCTGCTGCTGCAGATCACGAATGACGTCGAGCTTTTGCTCGGGCAGCAGCTCGCTGAATATGCTGTTGACGCCCAGCGAGTTCCCGACCGCAGCTGCAGTCGCCCGGTTGTCGCCGCTGCACATCACGACCTGCAGGCCCTGCCGCTGGAGTTCCCGGACAGCCGCTGCGCTCTCTTTGCGAAGCGGGTCCCTGAGGATCAGCAGCCCCAGCAGGGAGCCGCTGCCAGCAAGCCAGACGGGGGTCCCACCCTGACCTGCCTGTTCAGCGGCGACCTGCCACCAATGCGCCTCGATCTCGATGTTCTGCTCCGCCAGCAGCTGCGCATTACCGAGCAGGTAGCGCCTGCCTTCAACCTCTCCGGCAACCCCGCGGCCGCTGATCGCCTGAAAGTCAACGCAGGGAAGCGCCTCGACACTCTCCTCCCGGGCGCTGCGTATGACTGCCTGGGCCAGCGGGTGCTCCGAGCCGCTCTCCAGGCTGAGCGCAAGCTGGAGCAGTCTGTTCCTCTCTTGCGACCCTACTGCATGGATCTCCGTCACTGTCGGCCGCCCTTCGGTCAGGGTGCCGGTCTTGTCCATGACCAGATGCGTGATGTGGGCCGCGCTCTGCAGGGCATCGCTGTTGCGAATCAATATCCCCAGCTGTGCCGCACGCCCCATGCCAACCATGATGGCAATCGGCGTCGCCAACCCCAGGGCGCAGGGGCAGGCGATCACCAGCACCGCGATAGCGGCGGTCAGGGCGTGGGCAAGCTGCGGCTCAGGCCCAAGGAGTTTCCAGATAATAAACGTCAACAGCGCAATAACGATGGCCGTGGGAACGAAGATGGCGGAGACCCTGTCAACCAGCTTCGCAATTGCCGGCTTGCTGAGCTGCGCCTGCTTCACCATGCTGACGATCGTCGCCAGCGTGGTCTCCTCTCCCAGTCTGGTGACACTGAACAGCAGCGTGCCGCCCTGGTTGCCTGTGCCGCCAGTGACTTCATCTCCGGGCTGTTTGGAAACGCTTTTCGACTCCCCGGTGAGCATGGACTCATCCGCACTGGAACGGCCCTCGATGACCACACCGTCAATCGGGATGGTCTCTCCCGGTTTGACCCGGATTTGGTCTCCCAGCCGCAGCAGCGAGACGGGCACCGTAACCTCACCCCCGGCGCGCACGACCGTCGCCGACCTGGGAGCCAGTTGCACCAGCGAGCCGATGGCCTTGCTGGTGACGCTTTTGGCGCGGGTCTCCAGGGCGTGACCCAGTTGCAGAAAAGCGAGGATAATGACCGATGCATCCAGATAGAGATGATTGCCGCCGCCGGGGATGAAATCGGGCTTGATGATGACGATCACCGAGGAGAGCCAGGCTGCGGCCGTGCCCAGCGCCACCAGCGTATCCATGTTGGAGGAGAGGTGCCTGGCCTGCCTGATGGCGGTGCGGTAGTAGCTGCCGCCGCTGAACCACATGGTGAATAGGCACAGCAGCGCCATTGCAGCCCAGAAGAGCTGGCCGCCGCCTGTACTCAAGTCCGGAAACAGGCCGCTCATTTCACCGCCCATCAGCATCGCACCGACACTTCCCGCCAGCAGAGCCCGCTGCCAGGAGCGGCGGATCTCACGCTTTGCCTCTTCCGCCTGGGCCAGGTAGGGGTCTTCGAACTGCTCCTCCAGGGAGGCCTCATAGCCTGCCTCCCCGAGCCGCAGCAGCAGATCCGCGGGATGCAGCCGGGTGGCCAGCTCCATCCTGGGCCAGAGATTCCGCACACCGCTTCCCAGACTTGCGAGCAGCGCATCC
>JBDLII010000157.1:0-4795 GCA_039714995.1 Pseudomonadota bacterium | reverse complement strand
AATCCCGATGACCAGTCGATACTGCAGTACGCCATGGGGCGTGAGGATGCCGCGATGAAACAGTACCGCGAGCTTGCCGATTCAACGGAGCCGGGGGCGATCCACGACCTGTTCGAGTTTCTCGCCAACGAGGAGACCAAGCACAAGCGGGAGCTGGAAAAACTCTACTACGAAATCGTGCACAGCGGCGGGCCTGGAATTTAAACAGAATTTTTTACCACAGATGAACACAGATAAACACAGATGAAAAATGACAGCCATATACTCATCAGAAATGAACTCGGAAGGGAGAAGCTGAAAGAATTCTATTTCATGTCATTTCGACCATAGGGAGAAATCTTCCTCCCTGTCATGTCAATAGGTTTTGGGTTTCAAGATTTCTCGCTATGCTCGAAATGACACTCGTTCTATGGTGATACGACGAGCCGATGGTAGAAAACATTCTTGTTGCGATAATGATGCACACAGATAAACGAAAAAGAATCTGTGTGCATCTGTGTTCATCTGTGGTTAATAAGATTCATAATTCCTCAGTAAAACAGAATTCAACAAAAAGGAGGAGATGACATGCAAATCGGTATGCTGGGCCTGGGGCGCATGGGAGCCAACATGGTGCGCCGGCTGCTCAATGATGGCCACGAGTGCGTGGTTTACAACAGGTCGCCGGGTCCGGTCCGGGAGCTGGAGCAGGAGGGGGCAATCGGAGCCATCGACCTCGACGATTTCATCAGCAAGCTGCAGCCCCCGAGGGCCGTGTGGATCATGGTGCCTGCGGCCGTCGTCGATACGATGGTTGAGGAGCTGGCAGCGCGTATGCAGGCTGGAGATATCATCATCGATGGCGGCAACTCCTACTACAAGGATGATATCAGCCGCGCCGGGGCATTGAAGGAGCGGGGCCTGCACTACGTGGACATCGGCACCAGCGGCGGCGTGTGGGGGCTGGAACGCGGCTACTGCCTGATGATTGGCGGGGAAGAGGAGGTCGTTTCTCATCTCGATCCCGTCTTCAAAACCATTGCTCCTGGCATGGGCGGGATCGAGCGCACGCCGGGACGCGAGGGGGAAGCCGCCACCTCCGAGCAGGGCTATCTGCACTGCGGACCCAACGGCGCCGGCCACTTCGTCAAGATGGTGCACAACGGCATCGAGTACGGCATCATGGCGGCCTATGCCGAGGGATTCAATATTCTCAGGCATGCCAATATCGGCAAGGCTGATCAATCGGCCGATGCAGAGACCACGCCGCTGCGTGATCCGCAGAATTTCCAGTTCGATATCGATACCACAGAGGTAGCTGAGGTGTGGCGGCGCGGCAGCGTGGTCGCCTCCTGGTTGCTGGATCTCACCGCAATCGCGCTGAAGGAGAATCCGGATCTCTCCGATTTCTCAGGGCGGGTATCGGATTCCGGTGAAGGGCGCTGGACCAGCATGGCCGCGATCGAGACGGGAACATCGGCGCACGTTTTGACCTCGGCGCTGTTCAATCGTTTTACCTCAAGGGGTGAAACGGACTTTGCCGACAAGCTGCTCTCGGCGATGCGCTACCAGTTCGGCGGTCATCACGAGAAGAAATAATTGAGGAGAGCACAATGCCCAAAAGCCGTTGGCATCTTTTCGACGATCCACAGAGTGTAGCGCATGCAGCCGCGTGGCGGATTGCGATGGCTGCTGACAGGGCGATTCGTCTGCGTGGCAGCTTTTCCGTCGTACTGGCCGGCGGCAGTACGCCTGAATCCACCTATTGCCTGCTTGCCGACATTGAGACCGACTGGACAAAATGGCACATCTATTTTGGTGACGAACGTTGCCTGCCGGTAGATGATACGGCGCGCAACAGCGTCATGGCCGCCAACGCCTGGCTTGAGCGGGTGCCTCTACCTGCTGCCAATGTACATCCCATCCCGGCCGAACTTGGCGCTGAAACAGGGGCCTCAGCCTACAGTATGCTGATCAGTGATGCCCTGCCTTTCGACATGGTGCTGCTGGGTATCGGTGAGGATGGCCATACCGCCAGTCTCTTTCCCGGGCGGATGCATCCGGATTCCGAACTGGCGCATGCGGTCCATGATGCGCCCAAGCCGCCTCCCGACAGGGTCAGCCTGAGCCGCAAGGCGCTGAGCGAGTGCCGTGAGCTTTTGATACTCGTCACGGGCGCAGGCAAGCAACCGGCCGTCTCCCGCTGGAAGCGTGGTGAGGATCTCCCCATTGCAGCGATCGGCGCACATGACGCCGTCGACATCCTGCTGGACAAGAGAGCCGCTGGCGCATAACGTATACGCTGACATACTGTATCCACAGATGAAAATAGATTGAGGTGCATCATCTTTGAATGATCAACCTGACTCCATAGCTGGCGAGGAACATGAGCACACCCGCACCGGCATGAGTGTGGATGCTTTGAAGCGCGCCTTTGAGGACAATCTGCTCTATGTGCAGGGCAAGCACCCCGACTCGGCAACCTACCATGATCTCTACAAGGCGGGCGCCTACACGGTGCGCGACCGTCTGTGGGGGCGCTGGATCAAGAGCGCCCAGACCTATAAAAAACAGCAGGTGCGCACTGTCTGCTTCTTTTCGGCGGAGTACCTGCTCGGCCCCCATCTTGCCAACAACATGATCAACCTTGGCATCTACGAGAAGGCCAGCCAGGCTGCGGACGAGATCGGACTCAACCTCGACGAATTGCTTGACCAGGAGGAGGAGCCGGGGCTGGGCAACGGTGGACTGGGACGCCTTGCCGCCTGCTACCTGGATTCCATGGCGACCCTGCAGATACCGTCGATTGGTTATGGCATCCGCTATGAACACGGTATCTTCGACCAGGAGATCCATGACGGCTGGCAGGTCGAGATTTCCGACCTGTGGCTGCGTAATGGCAACCCCTGGGAGCTGGCCAGGCCCAAGCTGCAATTTCCTGTTCGCTATGGCGGTTATACAGAGCACTATAGCGATGCGGATGGCGCCTCAAGGGTCAGGTGGATCCCGGATATGGAGGTCATGGGGGTCGCCTATGACACGCCCATCCTGGGATTTGGCGTCACCAACACCAACCTGCTGCGATTGTGGCAGTCCCAGGCGAGTGAATCCTTCGATTTCCAGGCCTTCAACCAGGGGGACTACTATGCAGCGGTCGAGGCGAAGGTAGCGGCCGAGAATATCAGCAAGGTGCTCTATCCGAATGACGAGGCCACCGCAGGCAAGGAGCTGCGGCTCAAACAGCAGTACTTTTTTGTCTCCTGTTCGCTCCAGGATATGGTTCGTCTGCACCTGCAGCAAAATGACGGCCTGCGCGGTTTTCATAAGAAGTTCGTCGCCCAGCTCAACGACACCCATCCCGCGGTCGCCATCCCTGAGCTGATGCGGCTCTTTATCGATGAGCATGGGTTGGAGTGGACGCAGGCCTGGGAGATTACCCGTAATACCTTCGCCTACACCAACCACACGCTGCTTCCCGAGGCGCTCGAGACCTGGCCGCTGGATCTTTTCGGCTGCCTGCTGCCGCGGCATTTGGAGATCATCTACGAGATCAACAGCCACTTTCTGGATGAAGTGCGCATGAACTTTCCCTGGGACTACGAGCGCATCAATCGCATGTCGCTGATCAGCGAGAATGGCGAACGTTCGGTGCGCATGGCCAACCTGGCCACCGTCGGCTCTTTCGCGGTCAATGGCGTGGCCGAGATGCACTCGGAGCTGGTCAAGTCCACCATCCTGAAAGACTTCTATGATTGCGCGCCGGAGAAATTTTTTAATGTCACCAATGGCGTCACTCCAAGGCGATTCGTGCAGTTGAGCAATCCCGGGTTGTGCCAGATTCTGACCGGACTGGCGGGACAGGGCTGGGCCAGGGATCTGCAAAATCTCCGTGTTCTGGAGCAGCATGTCGATGACCATGGCTTTCAACAGCAGTGGCGGGAGATGAAGCGGACGGCCAGGCTGCACCTGACGGGGCTGATCAAACAGCAGACGGGGGTCATCGTCGATCCCGATTCGATGTTTGATATCCAGGTCAAGCGCATCCATGAGTACAAGCGCCAGCATCTCAATCTGCTGCACATCCTGACGCTCTACAACCGCCTAAAGCACTGCGGCGCTCCAGAGATGGCGCCGCGCACATTCATCTTTGGTGGCAAGGCGGCGCCAGGCTACTATATGGCCAAGTTGATCATCAAGCTGATCAATGCGGTCGGCGATATCATCAACAACGATCGCCAGGTGAATGGCCTGATGCGTGTGGTCTTTTTCCCCAACTTCAATGTCAAGAGTGCGCAGTCCATCTATCCGGCGGCCGATCTTTCTGAGCAGTTATCCACGGCCGGCAAGGAGGCGTCCGGCACCGGCAACATGAAGTTCTCGATGAATGGCGCGCTGACCATCGGCACCATGGACGGCTCCAATGTCGAGATTCGCGAGGAGGTTGGCGCAGAGAACTTTTTTCTCTTCGGTCTCAACGCGGATGAAGTGATGGAACGCCGGGCGCAGGGCTACAATCCCCGCGCGATCTATCTCGAGCATGATGAACTCAGGGAGGCGCTCGACCTGATCAACTCGGGTCTCTTCTCCCATGGCGACAGGGACCTTTTCAAGCCGCTGACCGATCAGTTGATCAACCATGACCCCTACCTGCTGTTTGCCGACTATGCCTCCTATATCGATTGCCAGGCAGAGGTGGAGCAGGCCTGGCGCGACCAGGACCACTGGAATCACATGTCGATCCTGAATGTTGCGCGCATGGGGAAATTCTCTTCTGACCGCTCGATTCACGACTACTGTGAAAAAATCTGGAATGTCG
>JBDLII010000156.1:0-4952 GCA_039714995.1 Pseudomonadota bacterium | reverse complement strand
GCTGTCGCGCTTGTGAATCGCGGTGTTTTTGATCAGCTCGATCAGCCCTTCCGCCAGTATCACCGGGGCATTCATCTCCACCTCGTCACGGTCCTTGTAGCCGCAGCGCCGGATATCCTCGTCGCTGTTGTCTTTATAAACGCCTGCCATCAGCTGACTGTAGGCCACGCCGACCTGCATTTCCTGACGCTCGACCAGCGTCTTGGCGGCATCGATGAACGCCTTCTCGTTGCTGACGAACTGCTGATAGAGCTCGGGATGCAGAATAACGCCGTTCTCGTCTTTCAACGCAGGGAATGGGTTGGCCCAGTAGCTACTCTCTATGGAACCACGTCCCGTATGGGTGCTGCCGGCGGCGACCCGTTCACCCAGGCGAAAATGGTCGAGCGCCTCATCGACCGTCATATCGGTTTCGATAGGACTCTCGCCAGGCTCGACCAGCGTGAAGTTGTTCATGTAGAGCAGCACGTCCAGCGGATCGCCGTTCATCACCTCCTCGCGGTCGGTAATGGGTACGATCTGCCGCGCATTGGAACCGGTATCCTTGTTGTAGCCGACCTCGCGCCCCTCCATCTGCATCTTGGCCTCTTCACTGAAGCCGTCCAGGCAGGCGAAGGCGCCGGTCTCGGTGCCATAGAAGATCGGGCGCAAGAGGTTGTCATCGCCCTTCTGCAGCTGAATGCGCCCCATGTCATCGGCCTTGACCAGCATTTCGGCAATATAGGGCTCATCGCTCTGCTCATCGAACTTGACGACATAGCGGGTACAGCCACAGTGCAGCGGGATCTCGCCATTGCGGATCGCAAGCACATTGTGCAGCGTCAACACCGGCTTCTTGGTATAGCCGAAGTATTTGAGTTCATCCCTGTTCGGCACCAGGCCGACGAGCACGTCGTTGTCCGCATCCCAGTAGTAGCCAAGGTCATCTCTCTCTGCAGCGGGATCGCCGAAGATGAAGATGCCGTCGGCCTGGCGTTTGTTCTTGATGTCTGCAACCCGGGCGAATGGGAACAGGTTCAGCAAACCGGGCTCCATCTCGATGCAGCCGCGTGATTTATGGAGATAGGCGATGATCAGGAAGGCCCCGACCTGCAGCGGCACCGAGACCCACTCATCCGGCTCGAATGACTCCAGCTTGAGCGGGTTATGATCGAGCTCATAGAAGGGCAGGGCGCGCTTGTTCGCAGGCGTCGAGTAGTCGACGCCGGTACGGATATCCGCCGCGATGGTAACGGGGACATGCGACAGCGGCACATAGTCCGACGGCAGCATGAAGTAGTGTCCCGAGATCTCCCCGGCAGTCACGTTCGGGGCGACATCGAGGCCCTGGGAACGGCGTACGCCATGCTCCAGACCCACCTTTTTCATCAGCTTTCTGCGGGTTTCGACGATCAGGTCCGTCAGGCTCATCGCCTTGGAGGTGACCTTGTCCTTGACCGTTTCCGGCGTCTCGGCGCCGGTGCTGACCACTTCGTTCTGCAGGCGGATCAGGCGGGAGTAGGATTTGTGGCGAAAGTGATGAAAGGCGCCGTCGATAAAACGCACCAGGTTTTTCGCCTGCTCAAGCTCGTGGTGGGAGTCGAAACCGTCGCGCTCGAGAATCTCAAGAAAATGGCGGGCGCCGATCCCCTCGATGAAATCGACCTTGTGCCGCGCCTCGGGCCGATGCTCTGAGCGGTGGGCCAGGTCGTCGATAAACTCCTGTTTGTAGATCGCCAGATAACGGGTAAATGAGAGACTTTTGAGAAACTGCTCCGAAGTGGTGCAGCCATCACGAATTTCAAGGAGATTTTCCATCTATAACTCTTCAACGTATTCAAATCAGCCAATTATTCTATCACAGCAGTTCCGTAGGATGTCGTGAGCTGCGAACCGCATTTGTCACGACCGGTGCGGCTGCTATTACTCACTACATCCTACACACTCTGGTTGGCATCAGAACCAGGGATTCCCCATAAACAGGTAAAAGCTGTTATCGCCGCCGTCGGTTTGTCCGAAGCCGAAGTAGAGGGGGGCCAACGGAGTATCGAGCCCGATGAAGAGACTGCCGGCAAAGATGGCGTCGTCGAGGCTGATATCGCTGGCATCCATCCAGGTGTTGCCAAACTCCAGGCTGGCGCCGCCATACGCCTGTAAGAGTTTGCTCTTGTAGATCTGGTGTTGATACCCCAGCAGGGCGAGTGCGGCATGTTGCCCGGTCAGCTGGTTTTGCTGCAGGCCAGACAAGCGCAGAAAGCCACCCTGCCGGAATTGATCCTGAAGCGGGGCATCATCCCCAAAAGTCGTCTGATAAGAGATCTTTCCCAGCAGGGTATGCCCTCCCCAGCTTTTCGCACCCACACCGAGAAGACGCAGCTGCTCGAAGTCGCTGTCGGATCCCAGGAATTCTCGTGACAGTTGCCCCTCCAGCTCCGCGAGATAGCCTCTCCTCGGGAAGGTAATGGAATCGAGTTTATCCGCCGCAAAACGCAGGTAGACCGCGCCGCTGTTGAAGTCATAATCCTGCAGCTCCTCCAGCCCCGTCAGGATGTCCACGTCACCAATCCGCCCACGGTAGCCGCCGCGTATTTCACCCCAGTAGCCCAGATTCATGCCCGCAGCCAGATCAATCGAGGCAGCGTTGACATCATATTCCGACAACGCGATATCATCTTCAAATAACCTGAACTTGGTACGGCCGATACCCAACCGTCCATTGAAGAAATAGTTTGATTCATAGTCCAGCGGCTGATAGATCTCGGTGAATAAAGCCGGGTCCTCGCCAAACTGGATGCCGCTGCGCCATTCACCGTTGCGGTCATTCAGGGGCATCCTGGTATAGGCCGCGCCGATATTGAATTTCGAATCAGCTGCGGAGGTATCCACCGAGAGCTCCAACCCAAACTGCAGAAAATCCGTTCCCCAGGACTTTTTTCTCGCCCGGACGATGATCCCGTCACGACCACCCTCCCGAATCAGCGCATAGGTGACGCTTTCAAATATCCCCTGTCCGTAGATGCGGCCGATACCCTTCTCCAGTTCATCGAGATCAAGCAACTCACCCTCGTGGAGACCCAGCAGGTTTGCCAGCAGTTCATCGCTCAGTTTGCTGTCATTCTCGAAACGAATAAAATGCAGCACCCTGTGAGGAGACCTGGCAAGCGAACCAGCCGCTTCACCATCGGATCGCCGAGAGTCGTCATGAGCTCTCCCTGTTGATGGCGCTGATGGCTCAGAGCGTTTCGCAGCCATGGCTCTCTGATAGTTCACCGCCGTTGCCGAGAGTCTGGCCAGACTGCTGCGTTGCTCCTGCGCCGCCTGCTCGCCAAGTGCAATCGCAGATTTAAACTCGTGAAAATTTCCCGAGGTAACTGTAGCTTTCAAAGCTGGGACAATCAGCAAATCTCTTGGTGAGAGGCTGGCAATCTGGAGTTCGGTATTGTTGCGCGTCAGCAGAGTCGTCAGCTGTTCCGCCACCCGCAACGCAGATTTCAGCTCTTCCTGGGGCATCAGGGGTGTGCTTACATCGACTGCAATGACGATGTCGGCCCCCATCTCCCTGACGACACTGACCGGCAGGTTGTTGGAGATCCCCCCATCCACCAGCAGCTTGCCGTCGAGATTCACACCGGCAAAGACACCCGGTACAGAGATGCTGGCGCGAATCGCCCTGGCCAGATCACCTCTCCCGAGCACCACCTGCTCGCCGGTGGCAATCTCCGTCGCCACCGCTCGAAACGGGATCGAGAGATCATCGAAGTCACTCACTTCGGCGACCGGCTCGGTCAGGCGGCTCAATACCAGGTTGAATTTCTGCCCCTGAACCAGTGCCGTGGGTATCCGGAGCTTGCCCTCCTTGACGCCGGCCTTGATATCAGACAGGTAGAGCCTGTCGTCGCGCTTGCGGCGAAATGTCCGGTCGGGCCTCTCTTCATCATCACGGAACACCGTGTCCCAGTCCACTTCGCCAAGCGCCTTCTCGATATCATCGGCGCTCATGCCGGAGGCATAGAGGCCGCCGACAATGGCGCCCATGCTCGTGCCGGCGATGTAATCGATCGGCACATGCAGTTCCTCAAGCACTCTGAGCACGCCGACATGGGCCGCGCCGCGGGCGCCGCCGCCGCTGAGCGCAAGTCCAATGGCCGGACGCGACGATTCTCCGGAGTGTATGACTCCCGCCATGACTGATTGCAGAGGCAGGCAGAACAGAGAGAGAAAAAAGGTGGAAATCACAAAATAAGAGTGGGCTTTGAGTTGCTTCGATCGATGCATGGACTTACCTGTTATTTAGTCAGCTATTTATTAAGTTGAAGAAGTTGAGCCTTGGCATGAGCGGAGGCTGGTGTCTCTCTGACAGGATACCGACTATCCTCACCAACCGAGTCCGGCCTCCTACAGGATTATTCTGCTCGATTGATTGATCACAATCAAACAGGCTAATATCTGATTTCAATCGCAATAAGGGGAACAGAGAGTGTCCATGACAGGGGATACGAGGAGTGTATGTATCGTCGATAAACAATTCCGTCGAGATTGGCATGGATGCTCAGTCAGGTGAAGCCACGTGTAAACAATTGCCAATTTCCGATTATGGCAGTCATATCGAGAGGGTAAAAATGAAAATAAAATTCAGCAGCCTGGCCACTGCGGTCGTTGTGCTTCTACTCGTATTGACTGCAGGGTGCAGCTCTTTTCAAGACGACAAGAGAGAGCGCGCATCAACAGACTCCGCAGATGGCAGCACCATCGCATACGGTGTTCGCGGCGACGGAAGCACCACTCTCGTTTTTATTCATTGCTGGACCTGCAACCATGAGTTCTGGAATCCCCAGATCGAATACTTCTCCAAAACACATCAGGTCGTTTGGCTAGACCTGGCTGGCCATGGCTTGTCTTCAGGCAATCGCCACAACTATACAATGACGGCCTTTGGAGAAGATGTAGCAGCGGTTGTGAATAAAATCGATGCG
>JBDLII010000155.1:0-4969 GCA_039714995.1 Pseudomonadota bacterium | reverse complement strand
TGTTCCGTGGTTAGTCGTTATAAATCAAACCACTGGCTGGGAGCATGCTGTTCGAGGATCCGCAAGCGCGCATCCAGTGAATCATCGACGCCACGCACCGCATCCCGCACCAGCTGCTCGGCATTGTTCTTTTCACTGACGTGCGCGCCCAGCAGATATTTCCAGCGTTGATGGTCCAGCTGCCGCACCAGCTCGGCTGACTGCCGATTGCTGAGATGGCCGTGACTGCCGCCGACGCGGCGCTGCAGAAAAGGCGGATAGGGGCCCTGCGCCAGCATGTTGCTGTCGTGATTGAACTCGAGTAGCAGCGCATCCACTCCCTGCAGCTGCGAAATGATATGCGCGGTGATGCAGCCCGTATCGGTCAAAATACCGAGGCGCTTGCGCTTTGTCTGGAAGAGATACTGGCAGGGTTCTGCAGCATCGTGAGGAACGGTAAAGGGTGTGACCTCTACTTCACCGATGCGAAAGGAGTTGCCATTGGCATGAAAAGGGTGCAGCTGTGAATCCTGATGCCATGTGCAGCCGCGGCTGGTGCCGGCAGTCGTCCAGACAGGGATGCCGTGGCGCCGGCTCAATGCCGCAGCCCCTTTCACGTGGTCGCCATGCTCGTGGGTCAGCAGCAGGGCATCGATGCTGGACGCCTGCAGATCGGCTTGCGCAAGTCGCGACTCCAGCTCCCGCAGGGAGAAGCCGCAATCGATCAGCAGCGTGGTTCCACCGGACTGCAGCAACGTCGCGTTGCCGCGGCTGCCGCTGCCAAGCGACAGCAAGCGCATCGCTTATAACTGGCTGTCAATCAGTGACAGCATGCGTCTCGAGGTCGAGGCTGCCGCCTGTGTGCCATCTTCATTCAGCACGGTGACGGCCGATTCGGATGCGCTGAGCTGCTGGACCTGGATGATATAGCGCTTCGCCTCACCCTTGTCGTCACCTCTCCAGAAGGCCATTTTCGACAGCAAGCCCTCCTTTGGCTGGTCGCCGGCCGGGTCGTTATAGCGGACATAGTAGGCGCCGTCGGAGCGGTTGCGGTCTTCAACCGTGAAGCCGACGCGGTTCATGGCGATGCCCACCAGCCGCCAGGCGCGCGGAAAATCGCTGTAGACCTGGAGTTGCGAGCTGCTGCCGGTTGTCGTCAGCCTCGATTCGGGCTTGCTGCCGGATGCGCCCGCGGATGACCCTGCAGCCTGGCGGCTGCGCTGGTCCGCTGCACCCATGTAGGCCATCAGCTTGCGCAGCATGATCGCCTCGAGTTCGTGGTCGCTCTCGCCACGGTCCCAGACCGAGCGGTCCGCATCAACCTCGTTCGAACCAAACTCCCCGACAAGCTTTTCGACCATCTGCGTATGCGTCAGGTAGAGCTCCGTCTTGCCGCCGGAGCCGCGTTCGAGCCTGACACGGAACTGGTCACGGGTTCCGGACGAGTAGAGGCTGTTCAGCGTCTTGCGGACGAAATTGGTGATGAAATCAGACTTGATGTTGGCCCGGTTCTCGATCCAGTCGGTGCGCATTACGCCCGCAGTCGGATCCTGCTCGACCAGGACGATCCCCATCTCCTGCCAGAAGTCGATGGTCTTGCCCCATACGGCGTTCGGCGAACCCTGGATGACCAGCCAGTGCTTGTCACCCTCGGTGAGCATCCTGATATCCGGGTTGATAGGTAGAACCTCCCGTCCGCCACCGCTTCCAGTTCCTCTTCTCGCGGACTGGTAGGCCGAGTAGGTTGTGACAGCGGGGCTCACGCCATCAAACTCGACGCCCCCCTGCGCAATCGTGTCGCTCGTCAGATCGGGAGGTATCTCCAGGTTGCCGCTCGCCTGGCGCGATTTTTTGTAGTCAACCTTCTTCTCTGGCAGGATATTGCCGACACCCAGTGTCTCGCATCCACTGAGTCCGAGGATGATCGCGCCGGCAGCGAGGATGTGGAGAGGATTTTTATGCATCATGTTCACCGATTGTTTCATGAAGCCCTGATCGAATCGCTTCGCGCTTCAATCAGAACTCCCTTGCAAGTTTTTCTACGCGGGAAAGGGTTGCAATTCGACAGGATGTGGCAAGCATTTTTCTGCCCTTCCCCCGAACCCCCTTCCCATCGATTCATTCAGAGATTCCTTCATCAATCTTCAATGACTCCCGCCTGGCGCATGGCCTCGCGGACAGCATCATGGAATTCAGTTTCCAGCCATGTCAACGGCAGGCGTATGCCGTTGCCGATCAACCCCATCTCCGCAAGCGTCCACTTGACAGGTATCGGGCTGCTCTGCACAAACAGCCGTTCGTGCAGAAGCTGAAGAGGCCGGTCGAGCTCTGCCGCACGCTGCGGGTCGCCGTCCAGGGCCGCCGCAATCATCTGCTGCATCTGTCCCGGTGCCACATTCGCGGTTACCGAGATGACGCCGTTGCCGCCATTCAGCACGAACTGCCGTGCGCTGTCATCGTTGCCGCTGTAGAGCGCAAAGCCGTCGCCGCAGAGACGGCGCAACGGCGCCGCACGCTTGGCGCTGTCATCCGCGGCCTCCTTCAAGCCGACAATATTTGCATGTTCGGCGATCCGGACGACCGTTTCAATGGACATGTCAACGGCTGTGCGGCCGGGGACATTATAGAGGATCTGCGGTACATCGACGCTATCGGCGACGGTCAGGTAGTGCCGGTAGAGGCCCTCCTGGGTCGGCTTGTTGTAATAGGGGGTGACCAGCAGACAGGCGTCTGCCCCCATCTCCGCGGCGCATTTCGTCAGATGAATGGCCTCACTGGTTGCATTGGCACCCGTTCCGGCAATGACTGGAATGCGCTTGTCGGCAAATTCGATGGTGCGGCCGATAACCTCGCAATGCTCCCCGTTGCCAAGCGTGGCCGACTCCCCGGTGGTGCCGACGGAGACGATCGCATCCGTTCCCTGCTGCACATGCCAGTCAACCAGGCGCTGCAGCATCCGGTAGTCGATGCTGCCATCTTCCAGCATGGGTGTAACAAGGGCGACAATACTTCCCGAAATCATGAACCTAGCGGTATCCACAAAGATAATTGCATGATTTTACAGTGAAGAGTGGGTGATGAACAGCGCCGAATAGAAAACGCGGGTAAAAGAGGAGCACTGACAGGCCGTGAAATCAGCAAGCAACGCAGGATGTGTCATCGTAAAAAGCATACAGTCATCAGTCTGCAGTTGGCATCAATACGATTTGGATCCTGCCAACTTCAGACTGCGAACGTTGTGGTTAACCTACAGGGATGCTGGTGATAGGGGCTACGACATTGTGATTGATGACTTACTGTGAATTCAAATAGTCATTGATGATGCGATACTGCTTTTCGCTCTCGTCATTGAGGGCCTCATCATCGGCGGCTATCAATGCACAATTTCGCGCCATCCGGCAACTCATCACTACCTGCCAAGGTGGATCAGCCGCCTTGCATTGCCCTTCCGGCGCCACCATGGCAGCAGCAGCACGCGCCACGAAATGCGCCGCCTGCTCTTCCCAGTTGCAATCGGCGCCACAGCGGGTGCGGCTATCCACGGTTGCCACTCTAGCTGCCTTGTATGCGGCCAGCAGCTCATCATCAGAGGCATCGCTGTTTCTTGCGACATCAATAGCATGTACCACGCGTTTATCGCTGTTCAACTGCAGCACACTCTCGACAAAGGCGGCGCCAACCTCGCGCAGCTGCATCCTGTCCAGATTTTTCAGCGCCTGTCTAAATTCAGTATCATTGTTGATTTCCATCATCATTTCCCCTCGAATTGCTCTTTTTCGTGGTATGCATGACTACCCAGGCAACCAGTCCGACTCCCCCCAGTAACAGGAGATGATCCGGCTGCGTCAACAAGTGCGCAAGGTTTGCCAACAGACTGCCGTCGAACAGCGCGGGATGCGCCCATGCCGCCGGGCTGGATGCCAGTAGGGAGGCGGGGAGGACAAGTCCGGATGTAGGGATTTTCATGGTAGCTCCTGTTACTTGATTTTGACCTTGACCAACTCTTCACCATCCGGGTCGGTCACATGCACCGCACAGGCGATGCAGGGATCGAAGCTGTGGATGGTGCGCAGGATCTCGATCGGCTGCTTCGGATCGTGCATCTCGTGGTTGTCCTCCAGCGCGGCTTCATAGGCGCCCGGCTGGCCGGATGCATCTCTGGGCCCGGCGTTCCAGGTGCTGGGTACCACGGCCTGGTAGTTGTCGATTTTCTGATCCTTGATCACCACGTAATGCGCCAGCGCGCCCCTCGGCGCCTCCATGTAGCCGACGCCCTGTGCACTGGATGGCCACGAGGAGGGCTCCCACAGGGAGTCGTTAAATGTCTTGGTGTCGCCGCTGCGTATATTGGCCACCAGGTTGTCGTACCAGGTCTGCATGTTGTCGGCGACGATCTTGGTCTCGAGGGTGCGCGCAGCGGTGCGCCCCAGCGTCGAGAACAGCGCCTCGACCGGTACGTCCAGGGTCCTCAACGTCATGCCCACCAGCTCCCTGGTCTGCTCGTGGCCGGAGGCGTGGAGCATCAGCACCCTCGCCAGCGGCCCCACCTCCATGGCGTGGCCCTTCCAGCGCGGCGATTTCAGCCAGGAATAGGATTGCTCCACGTCCAGCTGTTCGTAGGGCGGTGTTGGGCCCGTGTAGTTCAGGTTGGTCTCGCCGTCATAGGGATGCAGGCCGCTCTCCTTGCCAGTGCTGTAGTCGTAGTAGGAGTGGGCCACGAACTCCTGGATCTGATCCTGCGCATGCATGTCCACTTCATGCACGGTGCTCAGGTCGCGGTTCAGAATGGCACCCGGCGGGATCAGGTAGCTGGACGGGTCGTCCATGCCCTTCTCCGGGAAGTCGCCCATGGTGAGGAAGTTGCCCAACCCCTCGCCCCTGGCTCCCCAATCCTTGTAGAAGCCGGCGATGGCCAGGGTGTCGGGCACATAAACCTGGTCAACGAAGCTCTTCATGCGGTTGATCAGCTCCTGCACCTGGGCCAGCTTCT
>JBDLII010000154.1:0-4979 GCA_039714995.1 Pseudomonadota bacterium | reverse complement strand
CAGGCGTTGATCATCGACTCCTGGTTTGACTCCTATGTCGGGGTCATCTCGCTGATCCGTATCGTGAATGGCTCACTGGGTAATCGCGACAGAATTACGGTGATGTCTACCGGGCGCAACTACCAGGCGGACAAGGTCGGCGTCTTTACCCCGAAAATGAAGGAGACCGGCCGTCTCTCCGCGGGGGAGGTGGGTTATCTGATCGCCGGCATCAAAGAGATCGACGGTGTTCCGGTGGGGGATACCATTACCCTGACAGACAACAAGGCAGCAGAGTCCCTGGCGGGATTTGAGAAGATGCAGCCGCGCGTCTTCTCCGGCCTCTACCCAGTCAGTTCGGAAGATTATGAGAATTTGCGCGAGGCGCTGCGCAAACTGAGGCTGAATGATGCGGCGCTCCATTTTGAACCTGAAACCTCCCAGGCGCTGGGCTTTGGCTTTCGCTGCGGCTTCCTCGGCATGCTGCATATGGAGATTGTGCAGGAGCGCCTCGAGCGGGAGTATGATCTTGACCTGGTGACCACGGCGCCGACGGTTATCTATGAGATCGAACGCAAGGATGGCGAGGTCGTCAAGGTCGACAACCCTGCAGATCTGCCGGATTCGTCCGTGATCGAGGAGATCCGTGAACCGATTATCGATGCAACCATCCTGGTGCCGCAGGACTACCTGGGGCCGGTCATCACGCTCTGTGTCGAGAAGCGCGGTGTACAGAAGCATATGCAGTATCTCGGCGGCCAGGTGCAGGTCACCTATGAACTGCCGATGAACGAGGTCGTGCTGGACTTTTTCGACCGCCTCAAATCGGTCAGCCGGGGCTATGCCTCCTTTGAATATGAGTTCAACCGTTTTCAGGCAGCGCCGCTGATCAGGCTGGATGTTCTGATCAACGGCGAGGCAGTCGATGCGCTGTCGAATATCGTCCACCGCGACCAGGCGCAAACCCGGGGCCGCGAGTTGACCGAGAAGATGAAGGAGCTGATACCGCGGCAGATGTTTGATGTCGCTATCCAGGCCGCTATCGGCAGCAAGATCGTCGCGCGCACCAATGTGAAGGCGCTGCGCAAGAATGTTACGGCAAAATGCTACGGCGGCGATATCACCCGCAAGCGCAAGCTGCTGGAAAAACAGAAGGCGGGAAAAAAACGCATGAAGCAGGTGGGCAGCGTCGAGATCCCACAGGATGCGTTCCTTGCCGTGTTGAAGGTGGGAAAGGATTAAGGTCACTATTCAGCTCATAGGGACCGTCACAACTGCTGGGTAGATCTTCCGGAAAACGCCGTCAATACTTCCCTGTAGGCTCGCGTCGGCATCCATGCCTCCGACGTTTCCTGCAGATCTACCCAACAGCTGTGACTGAATTGCGATTATGAAAAATACTGAACAGCTACAAACCTAAAACCTAAAACTTAAACAATAACTTTTTTTTGTAGAGATCGATTGATGGTTTCATTAAATATTGGACTGATTCTGGTCGTTGCCCTCGTCGTGATGGGGGCTATCTGGCTGATGGATGTGCTGATCTATTCGAAAAAGCGGGGTGAGAATGTCAAAGAGCATGTGCTGATCGACATATCCCGCTCTATCTTTCCGGTCATCCTGGTGGTGCTGATCCTGCGTTCATTTCTGTTTGAACCCTTCAAGATCCCATCGGGCTCGATGATGCCGACGCTGCTGGTGGGCGACTTTATTGCCGTGAACAAATATGCCTATGGTCTGCGGCTTCCGGTGACGGACACCAAGATTCTGGATGTCGGCGAACCGCAGCGCGGCGATGTGATCGTGTTCCGCTTTCCGGAAGACAAGTCGATCGATTTCATCAAGCGCGTCATCGGCTTGCCAGGCGACGTGCTTGAATATAAAAACAAGATGCTCTATGTTAACGGCAAGCCGCAGCCTCAGCAGAAACTGGGCGTGTATGAGGGCGTCGGCTCCGGAAAGGTCGAGACGGGTGATATCCTGTTCAACGAGAAACTCGGAGAGGCCGAACACAGGATCCTGGTCGATCCGGGGCATGCATTGCGCTGCCCCTATCTTGCAAACGGGCCAGTCAAGGTTCCGCCGGGGAACTACTTCACCATGGGTGACAACAGGGATAACAGCCGCGACAGCCGCTGCTGGGGTTTTGTTCCCGAGGAGAACCTGGTTGGAAGGGCATCGATGATCTGGATGAATCTCGACTGGAAGAGAGAGGGCTTTCCAATTGATTGGGGGAGAATTGGTGATTCAATCAACTAGTTTCAAGCGACAACGCGGCGCATCGGCGCTCGGCATGCTGATCATCGCCCTGATGGTGCTCGCACTGGGGCTGTTCGCATTGAAAACCGGCACTGTCTATTATGAGAACTGGACGTTGAAATCATTGCTCAGGGAGATGGAGACTGACCCGAAACTGTTCAGGGCGTCGCCAACCAAGATCAAAAACAGCCTGATGGCGCGTATCCGCATGAATGGAATCTACCATCTCACGACCAAAAATGTCAGGATCAAGCGTAAAGAACAAACCTACGTGATCAATGTGAAATACAGCGAAAGCAAACCGCTGGCAGGCAATATGAAGGTGGTGATGGACTTCGAAGAGATTGCCAACATCCCGATTCGTTGAGAAATCCACCTGAACAACTGGCCAGAGAGCTGAATCTCGAGTTTCGGCAGATTTCGCTGTTTGAACAGGCTTTGACCCATCGCAGCGCCGGCAGCATCAACAACGAGCGTCTTGAATTTGTCGGTGACGCCATTCTCGGCGTGGTCATCGCCAAGCGGCTCTACCAGCGTTTTCCACAGGCCAGGGAGGGGCAGCTGAGCCGTCTGCGCTCCTTGCTGGTCAAGCGCCAGACGCTTGCCGAAATCGGCACTGAAATTCAACTCAATCACTACCTTGTCATGGGCGCCGGTGAACTGCGCAGCGGCGGACAATCCCGCGACTCGACGCTGGCCGATGCTGTCGAGGCGATCCTTGGTGCCACCTATCTCGAACTGGGAAATGACAGTGCCGAGAGATTGATCGATCAACTCTTCCTGTCGCGTCTCCAGGAACTCACACTGGAACAGTGTGAAAAGGACCCCAAGACCCGTCTGCAGGAGTATCTGCAGTCGCGCAACCTTCCATTGCCAGAGTACGAGGTTCTCTCCATCAGCGGCAAGCAGCATCAACAACGATTTACTGTAGCCTGCAGGGTCAAGGCACTGCGCCAGGAGGCCCGCGGAAGCGACATGTCGCGCCGCATGGCAGAGCAGGACGCCGCACGGCAGTTATTGCAGGAGCTCGACAAGTGAGCACTAACCGTTGCGGCTACGCCGCGATTGTCGGACGCCCCAATGTCGGCAAGTCGACGCTCCTGAACAGCATGGTCGGGCAGAAAATCGCCATCACTTCACACAAGCCGCAAACGACACGCCATGCAATCCTCGGGATCACAACCCTTGGCGAGGGACAAATTGTCTTCGTGGATACGCCCGGCATCCATCTGCGCGGCTCCAGGGGGCTCAACCGGGTGCTCAATCAGACGGCGGAGCGGATGCTGCATGATGTCGATGTCATTCTGTTTGTTGTCCAGGCCGGCGTCTGGACTGACGAGGATAAAGCGGTGCTCGGCAGCATCCGGCGCTCGGGTAAACCGGTGATACTGGCCGTCAACAAGATCGATCTGCTACAACGCAGGGAGTCACTGCTGGCCTATCTCGCCAGCTTTGATGCGGCTGATTTTGTGGAAATGATTCCTGTCTCTGCACTCAAGGGGGAGAATATCGAAGTCGTCGAGGAGCGGGTGCTGGCCCATCTTCCCTTGGGCGGCAACTTTTTTCCCGAAGAGCAGGTGACCGACCGCTCTGAACGCTTCATGGCGGCGGAGCTGCTGCGCGAACAACTGACGCGCCGCTATGCCAGGGAGATCCCCTATGCACTGACTGTCGAGATCGAACGCTTCGAGAACGTGGACGGACGCTACAGGATCGGGGCCGTGGTCTGGGTGGAGCGTGAGGGACAGAAGCGCATCATCATCGGCAAGCAGGGCGCCGCCCTGAAAGAGACCGCGCGGATTGCGCGTGAGTCGATGGAGAGCAATTTTGGCGTCAAGGTGTGGCTCGATGTGTGGGTCAAGGTGAAAAAGAGCTGGTCATCAGATGAAGCTGCGTTGACGTCGCTTGGTTATCTCGACCCCTGATGCGGGCGGCGTTTCTCCTGCATCGCCGTCCCTATCGCGATACCAGCCTGCTGCTGGAGTGCCTGGTTGCAGGAGAGGGGCGTTTGCCGCTCATCGCCAGAGGTGCGGCCAAGGGGCGGCTCAAGGGGATCCTGCAGCCATTTCAGCCCCTGCAGCTACAGTGGAGAGGCAGGGGCGAGGTGATGACGCTGACGCATGCCGAGGCGGCCGAAAAGCCGCTGGTGCTGCAGCAGCAGCGGCTCTTTTGCGGTCTCTATCTGAATGAACTGCTGATGCGGCTATTGCCGCGTGGTGACGCCTGCGATCATCTGCTGCAGGCTTACTGGAAGACGCTGCTGCAGCTGGAGCATAGCGATACTCCGGACTGGGAGCTGCGCTGCTTCGAAGTGCAGTTGTTGCAGGAGACGGGGTATGGCGTGGCCCTGGATGTCACCAGTGACGGCATGCCGGTCAACAGTCACAATAAATACAGCTATCTTGCAGGGCAGGGCATCTCCGGAGAGAGCAGTTCGGCTGATGTGGCGGTGCATGGTGAGACGCTGCTGGCATTGCACAGGGGCGAGTGGCAGCATGCCCGCCAGCGGCATGAGGCGAAGCTTCTGATGCGGCGACTGCTTGACCATGCGCTGGACTACAAGCCCCTCAAGAGCAGGGAGTTGTTTGCCGGGAAAACGAATGATTGATGATTAGTAACTATTCAGTACATTCGAGAACGTCACTGCTATTGGGTATATCTTCCGGAAAACGCCGTAAATACCTCCATGTAGGCTCGCGTCGGCATCCATGCCTCCGACGTTTCCTGCAGATATACCCAAT
>JBDLII010000153.1:0-5093 GCA_039714995.1 Pseudomonadota bacterium | reverse complement strand
GTGAAGTCATACATCGGGTAGAGACACCAGGCATCGCCTGTCTGGTGATGAATCAGGCCGCTGCGGATGCGGTAGATCACCGGGTCGCGCATGTTGATGTTGGGAGAGGCCATGTCGATCCTGGCGCGCAGCACCCGGCTGCCGTCTTCGAACTCGCCGGCGCGCATGCGCTCGAACAGCGCAAGATTCTCCGCGACGGGACGCTCGCGCCAGGGGCTGTTTTTGCCGGGCTCGGTGAGAGTGCCCCGGTAGGCGCGCATCTCCTCCGCGGTCAGCTCACACACGTAGGCGAGCCCCTTGCCGATCAGCTCCACCGCGTAGTCATGCAGCTGCTCGAAGTAGTCCGAGGCGAAGTAGAGGTTGTCCCAGTGATAGCCCAGCCAGCTGACGTCATGCTTGATGGCGTCGACGTACTCCTCCTCCTCCTTCTGCGGGTTGGTGTCATCGAAACGCAGGTTGCAGCTGCCCCGGTAATCCTCGGCGATGCCGAAATTCAGCACGATCGACTTGGCATGGCCGATGTGCAGATAGCCGTTCGGCTCCGGAGGAAAGCGGGTCACGACGCCGCTGTGTTTGCCGCTGGCCAGATCCGCTTCGATCATCTGGCGGATGAAGTTGGTGGGTTTCGGTTGCTCCATCATCTGTTACTCAGCTGCTTTCTATGCTCTCAAGAGGTATTTGCAAATCCCCGTCATTCCGGCATGTTTTTAGCCGGAATCCAGTACGCCGTTGAATTCTCTGGATACCGGCATTCGCCGGTATGACGACACAAAAAAACGGGTACTTTCAGGAGTTTTCTATCCAGGCGATTGCCCTGTCAATGCGGCGCAAAGTCGCCTCCCTGCCGACCAGCGAAAGGGTCAGGTCGAGATCCGGTGATGGCGCCCCTCCGGTCACGGCGATGCGCAGCGGCATGGCCACCTTGCCAAAACCGACATCCAGCTGTTCGACGACGGCAGCAACAGCCGCATGCAGTGACTCACGCGACCAGTCGCCCAGCTCTTCGAGCGCTGCGTTCACTGCTTGCAGAGGCCCGGCAGCCTCCGGCTTCAGCGCCCGTTTGGCGGCCTTGGCATCATAGTCGCCAAAATCCCGATAGTAGAAGAGCGAGATGTCGACCAGCTCCTCGAGCGTCTGCGCGCGCTCACGCTGCGCCTCGACGACCGCCTGCAGATGATGACCCACAGTCACTTCGAGACCGCGCGCGTTCAGGTGCGGCGCCAGCTGAATGGCGATATGACGGGCGTCATGGGTTTTCAGGTAGTGGTGGTTGATCCACTGCAGTTTCTCGGTGTTGAAGGCGGACGGCGCCCTGTTGACGCCCTCCAGTTCAAACAGCTCGATCATCTCGTCAGCAGAGAAGACCTCCTGGTCGCCATGAGACCAGCCAAGCCGCACCAGGTAGTTCAGCAATGCATCGGGAAGATAGCCGTCATCGCGGTACTGCATGACGCTGACGGCGCCGTGGCGCTTGGAGAGGCGTGCGCCGTCGTCGCCGAGAATCATCGGCAGGTGCGCATATTTCGGCACCGGCAGGTTCAGCGCCCGCAGCATGTTGATCTGCCGCGGCGTGTTGTTGATGTGATCGTCACCGCGAATCACGTGGCTGATATCCATATCGGCGTCGTCCACCACGACGGTCAGGTTGTAGGTGGGCGAGCCGTCGCTGCGGCGTATGATCAGGTCATCGAGCTCACGGTTGTTGATAAACAGCCTGCCGCGCACCATGTCGTCGATCACCACGTCGCCCTCGTCCGGGTTGCGAAAGCGGATCACATGCGGTTCATCACCGGGGACATCCCGCTCCCTGCAATGGCCATCGTAGCGCGGCTTCTCCCTGCGCTGCATCTGTTCCTCACGCAGCGCATCGAGGCGCTCGCGGCTGCAGTTGCAGCGGTAGGCGAGGCCCTTCATCATCAGCGACTCGATCACCTCCTCATAACGCTCGAAACGCTCGGTCTGGAAAAAGGGGCCTTCGTCGTAGTCGAGTCCCAGCCACTCCATCCCTTCGAGGATGGCATTGACTGACTCCTGGCTGGAACGCTCCAGGTCGGTATCCTCGATGCGCAGCACAAACTGTCCGCCATGCTTGCGTGCGTAAAGCCAGGAGAAGAGCGCCGTGCGGGCGCCGCCCACATGCAGGTAGCCGGTCGGGCTGGGGGCAAATCTGGTGCGAATGGTCATATATTTATGGGGCTTCCACGTAAGTTGGCAGTTGGCAAGACTCAGGTTGAATCTATTCGTCATTGCGAGGAGGTCCTGCCGACGCGGCAATCTTCCAGATTGCTTCGCTACGCTCGCAATGACGGGATAGATGTAGAGATACAGGGTGCAATAAGTGGAACGCATTGCACCTTTCCATGCGGCGCAATGCCCTTCGGTTATTGCGCCCTACACGCTGTTACTGCAAACTGCAAACTGACGACTGCATACTTTATCATCAGTTGTTCATTATCTTGACGGAGGCGTCAGCACGCAACTGCTGGATATAGCCGGACAGGGAACTCTGCCCGCGCCCGCTCTGGATGCGTTGCCGCTCACTCTGACGCTGTTCAGTCGTCAGCACTGCCGGATCGCCGTCGATAATGGATGAGACGCCAATCACGGCAACATCGCCGGAGGCCAGTTCGACCTTGCCGTAGCTGGTTTTTCCCGCGTCGGGCCGCGCCATTTTGAAAGCCTGGCTGGCAATGGCGGCGTCAACCCCCTCGTTGCCGCTGCGTTTCACCGTTTTCTGCTGCTCGAGTTGCAGCGACTCGGTAGCGGCGATATCACCCAGGCTCGCTCCCTCCTCTTTGAGGCGTTTCAACAGTGCGTCCGCATGCTCCCCGGTGAGCGCTGCCTGGCGCTCCTTTTCGAGCAGCGAGCGAATCCCGGCGTTGACCTCGTCCAGGGGCAAGGCTGTCTCGGCTTCGTGGTTGACCACACGCACGACCATATAGTTGTCATCCTCGAGTTCCAGCACCTCGCTGTTGCGCCCGGAATTCAGCACTTCGTCACTAAAGGCCGCTTCAACGATTTTTGCATTGGCAAATTTGCCCTCTGCGCCGCTGCGTGGCACCCAGTCACTCTGCTGTATCTTGACGCCAAGCGCATCGGCTGTCGTCTGCAGCGTGCCTGTATCCGCATAGGAGAGTTCGGCAAGCTGGTCATACTTCTCGCCGAGGAGCGCATCAGCCTCCCGCTTCCTGAATTCATCGGCAAGAGTCTGCCTGGCTTCGTCGAACGGCTGCAGTTCACCGCCTTCAATGTTCGTCACCTGAATGATGTGATAGCCAAAACGGGAACGCACCGGGTCACTGATCTGATCCTGCTGCAACTCAAATGCCGCCTCCTCGAACGGTTTGACCATCATGCCACGTTCGACCTCGCCAAGATCACCGCCATTGGATCCCGAACCCTTGTCGTCCGAGTGCTCGCTGGCGAGTTCCGCGAAGTCAGCGCCGGCGATTAACTCGGCATGCAATCTGAGTGCTTCGGCCTTGGCATCGTCATCACTGACATCGCCACCGACCTTGATCAGAATGTGGCGTGTGTGGCGGATCTCAGGGCTCACGAACTCCTCGCGCCGCTGTTGATAATTATCTCTGAGCTCCTCTTCATCAATGCTGACGCCGGCCGCCAGTGCCGCCAGATTGAGCTCGACATACTCCAGTTTGACGCGCTCGGGGCGACGGTAATTCTGCTTGTTGTCGTTGTAGTAGGCTTCGATGTCACTCTCGCTGACCTCGACCTGCTCCTTGTAGCCTGCGGCGTCGATCATCAGCCAGGAGATCACGCGCTGCTGATTCTTGCGCCGCACCAAGGCATCAATCTCGGTGTCGGTGACAAAAGCCGTACCGGAGATGGCGTTGGTCAGCAGTGCGCTTCCCAGGCTCATGCGCAGGTTCTCGGTGAAGGCATTGACATTGCGGCCGGAAGCTTTCATGACCCGGTTATACTCATCCTTGTCAAATACCCCGTCGCGCTGGAACACCTCCATGCCTCGAACCTGCTCCCTGACCATCTCGTCACCGGCGCGGATGTTGAGTTTTTCGACCTGCTGGTTCAGCAACGCCTCCTGGATCATCTCGTTCAGCACCTGCTGACGCAGCATGTCGTCATTGAAAAATTCGGGGATTTTGCCGCCAAACTGCTGGCGCAGGTTGGCGCGATAGTTGTTGAGGCTGGTCTCCATGCTGCGTTGCGTAATCTCGACATCGCTGACTTTTGCAACGACCGGATCAGAACCGCCGCCCACATACTCCTGTATTCCCCAGAGGGCGAAGGGGATACTGATCAGAATAACGATTGCATAGGCAAACCAGCCCTGCGCCCTGTCTCGAATATGTTGCAGCATCGTGAAAACCTGATATCAGTTAATAAAAAAAGGGGCATCCGGATGGATGCCCCTTTTCGAAGTATGGCGGAGCGGACGGGACTCGAACCCGCGACCACCGGCGTGACAGGCCGGTATTCTAACCAACTGAACTACCGCTCCAGGTGTTCTGGTGGGTGCTGAGGGGATCGAACCCCCGACATTCGCCTTGTAAGGGCGACGCTCTCCCAGCTGAGCTAAGCACCCGTGCGAGGCATATCTCTCGACAGGCCTCTTGTCATGAGGCGCGCTAGTTTACTGCATCTTTGAGAGCTTTGCCAGCCTTAAATGCAGGATTTCTTGACGCCTTGATTTGAATCTCTTCACCGGTGCGCGGATTGCGGCCGGTGCGCGCAGCACGATCACGTACCGAGAATGTTCCAAAACCAATCAAAGAAACAGTGTCGCCATTTTTCAGGGCATTCGCAATCGCGTCCACCATGGCATCAACCGCTCGACCCGCCTCGGATTTTTTCAAGTCGGCGGAGTCTGCAATTGCATCGATCAACTCACTCTTGTTCATAGTATTCCTCTTTCCCAGTATGGTCTGTTGAAGATCTTCAGTTCTTGTTCTGCTGCAGACGCACTGCAGTTATCAGGCGTTTGATTACATACAGTGTCAGGGCTGCTGTCAAGCCTGCATCAACACATGTTACGAAAATAAATTACTGTACATCCAAAGCAGAGTGTTGCAGCAAACTGATTCCATGACAGTTTCGCAACCAACACCCGGGCA
>JBDLII010000152.1:0-5094 GCA_039714995.1 Pseudomonadota bacterium | reverse complement strand
AATCTCAGTCAGATTGCCGCGTCGCCTGTGGCTCCTCGCAATGACGCGGTATAGTCATTACGCTCAGTCAGTGCGTTTCGCGGCAAGAGAACTCTCTCGATTCAGAGTTGATTTTTTACATTACGCAATCATAGTAATTCCTTTATAATCGGCGGAACTTCGGCATGACGCATAGTAACTATGCGCATGCGGGTGAATATTCAATCTGGTTTCGCAATACGCCATGAAACCTCCAGTTGACAGGGTTATCCAGTGATAAAAACAAGACTCGCGGTACTGGCAGCAGGGCTGCTACTTCTCACTTCATTTGTTTTTGCAGGCACCTTCGTCATTCGGGATATCCGTGTCGAGGGGCTGCAGCGGGTTCCTGTGGGCACGGTATTCAGCCATATCCCGTATGAGATCGGCGACAGCGTCAGTGATACCGCCGGCGGCGAGATTGTGCGCGCCCTCTACAAGAGCGGACTCTTCAAGGATGTCACGCTTGAGCAGGATGGCGCCGTGATGGTGGTCTCCGTCATCGAACGCCCTGCCATTGCGTCGATCAATTTCAGTGGCAACAAGGATATCGATACCGAACAGCTGAAGACCGCCCTGCGTGATGCCGGTTTTGCCGAAGGCAGGGTTTTCAACCAGCAGGTGCTGGACTCCATCAAGCAGGAGATGAAGCGCTCCTATTTCGACCGCGGCAAATACAGCGTCATCATCACCTCCACGGTATCTCCGCTGGAACGCAACCGCGTGGCTGTCGATATCAACGTAAGCGAGGGAAGAACCGCAAAGATCAGACGCATCAACATCGTCGGCAACAAGGCTTTCGACGAGGACGATCTGCTCGATGAAATCGCTCTCTCGACCGGCAACTGGATCTCCCGTTTTACCAAGGACAACCAGTACTCCAGCCAGAAGATGCAGGCGGATATCGAGAGCCTGCGCTCCTTCTATATGGATCGCGGCTACCTGAAGTTCGATGTGCTGTCGACGCAGGTCAACATCAGTCCCGAGAAGGAGGATGTCTACCTGACCATCAATATCACCGAGGGGGATGTCTATACCGTCGAGGATATCCAGCTGGCCGGCAAGGCGGTGGTTGATCCGGAGGAGCTGTTTCCGTTGATCGAGTTGCGGCGTGAAGAGCCATTCTCGCGCAAGCAGGTGGTCAAGAGTACAGAAGCCATCAATGAAGCGCTCTCCGACAAGGGTTATGCACTGGCCAGCGTCAATGCCATTCCCGATATCGATGAGGAGAACAAGCGCGTCAGGATCACCATCTATGTCGAACCGGGCAAGCGGGTCTATGTCAGGCATGTCAATATCCACGGCAATACCCGTTCGCGCGACCGGGTGCTGCGGCGTGAATTCCGCCAGATGGAGGCCGCCTGGTTTTCCGCCGAGAAGGTCGAGCAGTCCAAGCAGCGGCTGCTGCGCCTGGGCTATTTCGAGAAGGTGGATATCGTCACCAAGCCTGTCCCCGGATCTCCCGACCAGGTCGATGTGGATGTCACGGTCGTCGAGAAGAAATCCCGCGAGCTGATGCTGGGCGTCGGCTATTCGCAGGACAGTGGCGTCTCCTTCCAGGCCAGGCTGAGCGATGATAACTTCTTCGGCTCCGGCAAGAACGTCACCCTGGGTTTCAACACCAGTGATGTCAACACCTACGCGGAGATTGCGTACCGCAATCCCTATTTTACCGTTGACGGCATCAGCCAGGGATTCAGGATCATGTACCGCGAGACCGACTTCTCCCGGCTAAACAGTGATGTCGCCCGCTATGCCACCGATACCGGTATCCTGGGTCTGAACTTTGGATTCCCTATCACCGAGTGGGACCGGATCAGCACCTATCTGAATCTCGAGTATCTGAAGCTCCACTTCGATGAAGCCGAGGCGCCAAGCTATATCGCCGACTTCTACTCGGATGGCCAGAAGATCAACACCTACAAGCTCGGCGCCACCTGGTCGCATGACACCAGGGACACGGCTTTCTTTACCTCGGACGGCAGCCTGATCAGCGCCGGGGTGATGCTCGCGCTGCCCGGCAGCGACTTTGAATTCTGGACGCTGAAATACAAGCACAAGCAGTATTTCGGCATTACCGACAATCTCTCCCTCTCGCTGAAAGGCGAGGTTGCCTGGGGCGACACCTTTGGCGACACCGACCTTTTCCCCTTCTACGAAGGCTTCTATGCCGGCGGTCCGGGCTCTGTGCGCGGCTTCAAATCCTACTCGATCGGCGGCGGCACTGACGAGGATGGCAATACCATTGCCGGTACTTTCCGCGTCATTGGCGGGGCGGAGTTATGGTTCCCGCCTCCCTTCATGGATCTCAGTGAGAGTGTGCGCCTGATCGGCTTTGTCGATGCCGGCAATGTCTCCCTCGATGTCGATGCCTTCGATTCCGGCGAGTTTCGCTACTCGGCAGGTCTGGCAGTGAGCTGGCTCTCTCCGTTCGGGCTGCTGAACGTCAGCTACGCGGCGCCCTTTAACGAACAGCCCTTCGATGAGACCGAAGAGTTTCAATTCACCTTCGGTTCGAATTTCTAGTTGCGATCGATGCGGTGTATCTTACTCACCATATCCCGCGTTAGCTTTAATCGCGGTCAGAAGACCGCTCCTACATCTGGTGCACATGGGGCTGTAGGAGCGGTCTTCTGACCGCGATAGATATGTGATAGAACTGCATCATTCGCGCGACAGATGCGGCTGGTTTCACTCAACACATCCTACAAAGCATGAACATTTTGAGAACGTACTCTTTGAATGCGCAACATACTGATCATTCGCAGTCACGTAATCTCTCTCGACGGTCGAAATGACATGGATTGGATTTGCCCAGATCTTCTCAAAGGATATTGTTTGCGATGAGGCTCCTCTCTTTTCTGCTGTTTCTATCACTCCTTGCAACAACCCCTGGCATAGCCGCCGAATCCGGCAGCGCCCCGCATAAGCTGGCTTTCGTCAATGTCAGCAGGATTTTGAAATTCTCACCCCAGGTCAAGGCGATCGAGGCCGTCCTGAAGGCGGATTACGAAAAGCGCGAAGCCGAACTCAGCCAGCGTGAAGAGCACCTCGCAGAGTTGAAAAAAGAGCTCAAGAGTCAGCGGAACACGCAGGATATCAGCAAACGAACGGAGTTGGAGCGGGATATCCTGGTCAAGGCGCGCCGCCTGAAGACAGCGCGTATCGAGATGGAGGAGGATATCGCGCTGCAGAAGAACGAAGAGATGAACAGGCTGCGGCTGCTGATTGCCGAGGTGATCGAATCCATCGCCAAGGAGCAGAATATCGACATGGTCTTCGAGGCGGGAGTCGTCTATGTCAGCGACCGCGTCGACATCTCGGACCAGATCCTGCAGCGGATGAAGGAGCGCCACGTGGAGGAGGAGTCCACCGATGTGGGTGACGACAAAAAATAGAGATACGCACGTCGGGTCAATGAAACGGTAGGGCGCAATAAGCGCAGCACATTGCGCCGTATGGAAAGGCAATGGGTTGTGCTGAAGCCCTGTACGAATCGTTTTTTCTGTCATTGCGAGCGAAGCGCGGCAATCCAGTGCGGTTAAATACAAGGGTCTGGAGATTGCTTCGTCGCTGCGCTCCTCGCAATGACGGTTCGTTCATAGATTCCCTAGGCTAACCTGACCTACGATTGTCATCAT
This sequence comes from Pseudomonadota bacterium, assembly GCA_039714995.1. Classification (GTDB taxonomy): domain Bacteria; phylum Pseudomonadota; class Gammaproteobacteria; order Chromatiales; family Chromatiaceae; genus Sva-25. Next base: position 1,435 of record JBDLII010000152.1, on the reverse strand, counting down.
TATTGTATCGGAGCGATCTTCTGACCGCGATCATGCACAGGGTTATTTGGAAGTTACGGGAAATCATAAATGAGTGAAACAGCAATGGATGTCCGTCAGATCATGGAGTTCCTGCCGCACCGCTACCCCTTTCTGCTGGTGGACAGGGTGATCGAGGTCGATGGCACGCAGCGGCTGGTCGGCCTCAAGAATGTCAGCATCAATGAGCACTTCTTTGCCGGCCACTTCCCGGTCAAGCCGGTGATGCCGGGCGTGCTGATCGTCGAGGCGCTGGCGCAATGCACCGGGCTGCTGGCGATGAAGGCACAGCCCGAGGAGCTCAGAAAGAGCCTGATCTACTACTTCGTCGGCATCGACAAGGTGCGTTTCAAGCGGGTGGTCGAGCCTGGCGACCAGCTGCGGCTGGAGGTCGAGTTCGTCAAGCAGAAGCGCTCGATCTGGGTATTCAATGCCAGGGCAACCGTTGACGGCCAGCTGGCGGCCTCGGCTGAAATCATGTGCACGCCGCGGGAGATCTGATGATTCATCCCTCTGCCGTCATCGATGCCGCCAGTGACATTGCACCAGGGGTCAGCATCGGTCCCTACAGCGTCATCGGCGCCGGCGTAAAGATCGGCAAGGGGACAACGATTGCGTCACATGTCGTCATCCAGGGAGAGACGACCATCGGTGAAGACAACAGCATCTTCCAGTTCTCCTCGATCGGAGAAATACCCCAGGACAAGAAATATGCGGGGGAGAAGACGCTGTTGCAGATCGGCGACCGCAACACCATCCGCGAATACGCCACCATCCACCGCGGCACCATTCAGGATAAGGGGCTCACCAGCATCGGCAATGACAACCTGCTGATGGCCTACACGCATGTGGCGCATGACTGCATCCTCAAAGATCATATCATCATGTCGAACGGCGCCTCGCTTGCCGGGCATGTAGTCATCGATGATTTTGCCACGCTCAGCGGATTTACACTGGTCCACCAGTTCTGCTCGATTGGCGCGCACAGCTTTACCGGCATGGGCGCGGCAATCAACCGTGATGTCCCCCCCTATCTGCTGGTTGCCGGGTCGCCCGCCACGCCGCGGGGCGTCAACAGCGAAGGGCTGAAGCGCAGCGGCTTCGATGCCGCTACGCTGCGGCTGATCAAGGATGCCTACAAACTGCTCTACCACAGCGGGCTCAAGCTGGATGAAGCCGCCAAACAGATTAAAGCGCTCGCCGCGGAGTCTCCGCAGGTTGCCGAGCTGGCGAAGTTTCTCGCCAACAGCCGCCGCAGCATAGTGCGTTGACTTGACTCCCCGTCATTGCGAGGAGCCGCAGGCGACGCGGCAATCTACCCGGGATTGCTTCGCTATGCTCGCAATGACGGGATGTAGGGTGGATAAGCGATAGCGCATCCACCAGAATTTCGCACATTGCCGGATGCGCTAGCGCT
>JBDLII010000151.1:0-5132 GCA_039714995.1 Pseudomonadota bacterium | reverse complement strand
AGTTCATCTGAAAAGGTGAAATTGTACCGCAATAGGCTGTGATGAAGGCTACCCATTAACAGCTGGTATTGATAAGATCACAAGATTAATGCGTCAGTCATAACCCACGGAGTCCCATGTCCCAAATCAGCAGCTTTCAGAAACTTGAACACTGGCTCCAGCAGCAGGTGATCGGCCAACCAACGCTTGTCAACCGGCTGTTGATCGCATTGCTGGCGGATGGACACCTGCTGGTCGAGGGCGCCCCGGGTCTTGCCAAGACGCGCGCCATCCACGTCCTCGGCCAACACCTCGAGAGCGACTATCAGCGCATCCAGTTTACGCCGGACCTGCTGCCGGCCGACATCACGGGCACGGACATCTTCTCCCAGCAGGAGGGGAAATTCCACTTCCAGGCGGGACCGCTGTTCCACAACCTGATCCTGGCCGACGAGATCAACAGGGCGCCGGCAAAGGTGCAGTCGGCGCTGCTGGAGGCGATGGCCGAACGGCAGGTCACTGTCGCCGGGACCACACGCAAACTTCCCGAACCCTTCCTCGTCATGGCCACGCAGAATCCCATCGAGCAGGAGGGAACATACCCGCTGCCGGAGGCGCAGCTGGACCGCTTTTTGATGCACGTTACCGTCGATTATCCGGACAAGGAGCATGAGAAGCAGATCCTGCACCTGGTGCGTGGCGAGGTGCGCGATCAGCTGACTGATACGGCGCCGGCGGAGAGAGGCGTCGTTACCCGCAATGACATCCAGGTGGCGCGCAAGCAGGTGATCGAGACCTACCTCTCCCAGCCCGTCGAGGATTACCTGATTCAGCTTGTACTGGCGACGCGCAGACCGCAGGTCTACGACGAGGAGCTTGCAGGCTGGATCGCCTGGGGAGCAAGCCCCCGCGCCACCCTCGCGCTGGACCGCTGTTCACGCGCCCGCGCCTGGCTTGCCGGCAGGGACTATGCCGGACCGGAAGATATCCAGGCCATTGCCCATGACGTGTTGCGACACCGCCTGTTGCTCAATTACGAGGCGGAGGCAGAGGGCATCACGACCGATACCGTCATCGACAGGCTGCTGGACAAAATCGCCGTACCATGACAACAAACCCCGCCAGTACCGTCCAGCCTGATCTGGATGGTGTTGTCTCCATGTCGCTGCCGTCACTGATTCGTCTTGGCGGCAAGGCACAGTATCTCACCTCGCCGAGGAGCATTATCCGCGCCTCGCAGCAGGGGCTGCACCTCTCCCCCTTCAAGGGGCGCGGCATGGATTTTGCCGAGTCCCGCCTCTACGAGGATGGCGACGATGTGCGCAACCTGGACTGGCGCGTTACCGCGCGCAGCGGCAAACTGCACACCAAGCTCTTCCAGGAGGAGCGGGAACGCCCGGTGCTACTGTGCGTCGATCTGCAGCCGGCGATGTTCTTCGCCACCCGCGGCGCCTTCAAGAGCGTCATCGCGGCGCAGGCGGCCGCGCTGCTGGCGTGGAACGCCTGGAAAGCGGGCGACCGCGTCGGCGGCCTGATATTTGACGGCGCAAGCAGCCACGAGGTGCGGCCGCTGAGAAACCGTGCGCGGCTGCTGCACCTGCTGAAGATCATCAGCGAAGCAACGCTCCACAGACCCCGTGAGCAGCAAAGCCGTTCAGGGCAGTTGTCCGCGGCGCTGAAACACCTGCGCCGCGTGGTGACTCCGGGCTCGCGCATCTTTCTGTTGAGCGATTTTCATGACATCGACTCCGTCATCAGCAAACAGCTTGCCGTGCTGGCGCGCCGCAGCGATCTCTACCTGCTGATGATCAGCGACCCGATGGAGCAGCAATTCCCGACAACAGGCCAGTGGCGCGTCACCGACAGCAGGCGTTTTCTGCAGCTCGACTTCTCCCGCAAAAAAGCGCGCCTGGATTATCAGCAGCAGTCCGCATCAAGAGTCGAACAGCTGCAGCAGCTTGCGCATCAGCACCACTTCTCGCTGATTCAGCTCTCGACCCGGGATGACCCCTTCCTCAGCCTGCAGCAGCATCTTGCGGGCCGCAGCCGATGAGCGACGAACTCCCTCTCCGCGGCCCGGACATGCCTGACCCGCTCAGCTGGTGGCCGCCGGCGCCCGGCTGGTGGCTGTTGCTGCTGTTATTACTGATCATCCTGCTCGCCGTCAGCGTATGGCTGAAGCGCCCGCGTCGCATCAACTACTGGGTAGAGGCGCAAAAACAGCTCGGGGAGATAGAACAGACCAGCGATGATCATCTGTTGCAGCTGCAGCAGATTTCAGCGCTGCTGCGGCGCATGGCCATGCTGCGGTTTGGGCGGGAAGAGAGCGCCAGTCTCACCGGTGATGCCTGGCTGGAGCTGCTCGATTCCGCCTGGACCAGAGATGACTTCTCCCGCGGGGCCGGCGTGCTGCTCGAGGACGCACCCTACCGCAAGGAGTCCGACAGCGACAACAGCGAGCTGATCGACATCACCCGGGAGTGGCTGCAGTATCAGCAGACGCCTCCGCCGGAGCAGCAGGTGAAGCAGGATGTTTGAACTGGCCTGGCCGTGGATGTTTGTGCTACTGCCACTGCCGCTGCTCGCCTGGTATCTGCTGCCTCCTCTCGCTGCACGGCATGGCAGCGCCCTGCGCATACCCTACCTGGATGACTTCTCGGCAGTCGCCGCCGATGAGATCAGTATCGGCAGCAGCAAGCTGCCGCTGCTACTGCTGCTGTTGGGCTGGGTGGCGCTGGTCACCGCGGCCGCCCGGCCTGTATGGGTTGGAGATGCTGTCGAAATCAGCCGCTCCGGCCGCGACCTGATGCTGGCCATCGACCTCTCGGGAAGCATGAAGCAGCAGGATTTTCAACTGCAGGGGCGCAGGGTTGACCGTCTCACTGCGACCAAGGCCGTGGCCGGCGAGTTCATCAAGAAACGTGAAGGCGACCGCATCGGCCTGATCCTGTTCGGCACCCAGGCCTATTTGCAAACGCCATTGACCTTTGACCGGCAGACAGTACACCGCCTGCTGAATGAATCCTTCATCGAGATGGCCGGCATGGAAACCGCAATCGGCGACGCCATCGGACTGGCCATCAAACAGCTGCGCAAACAGGAGGATCGTCAACAGGTCCTGATCCTGATGACGGACGGCACCACCACAGCCGGGCGCGTACATCCCCTGGAGGCGGCAAAAATGGCCGCACAGGAGAAGCTGAAAATCTATACCGTCGGCATCGGTGCACCACAGAAAATGCGGCGCGGACCATTCGGCATGCGTTCCGTCGGCAGATCCGATCTCGACGAAGCAACGCTGAAGGCCATCGCCAGCGAGACCGGAGGACAATATTTTCGCGCCCACAACATCGGCGAGTTTGCGCGCATCTATGAGGAGCTCGACCGCCTGGAGCCGGTGGAGAAGGAGTTCGAGAGCTTCCGCCCCAGGCATGACCTGTTTCAGTGGCCGTTGCTGCTGTTTCTGCTGCTGAGCACGCTGACGCTCTGGTTGAGGAGAAGCCGCTGATGCAGGAGTTTCACTTTCTCTACCCCTGGTGGCTGTTGTTGCTGTTGCCGCTGGCGCTGCTGCTGTGGCAGCTGCGGCGCTACCGGGACGTCCGCGGCGGCGAGTGGAACAGGGTTGTCGATCCACGGCTGCAGCCCTATGTCATCGTTCCCGGAGAGTCTGTCGGCAGGCAGCGGTCCTGGTGGCTGATCGGCCTCGCCGGACTCATCGCGATCATTGCGCTTGCCGGCCCGGCCTGGAAGAAGCTGCCCCAGCCGGTGCATCAGCTGCAATCCCCGCTGGTCATCCTGCTCGATCTCTCCACCTCGATGTATGCCAAGGACCAGAAGCCAAGCCGCCTCACGCGGGCAAGATTCGAACTCTCCGATCTGCTCAGAGCGCGCAAAGAGGGACAGACGGCGCTGATCGTCTATGCCGGGGACGCCTTTGCAGTCACCCCGCTGACGGAGGACAACGACAACATACTGGCCCAGGTCAAGGCACTCTCTCCGGCCATCATGCCGGTGCCTGGCAGCCGCGCTGACCTGGCGCTGAGTGCCGCTGAAAAGCTGTTTGAGCAGGCCGGTATTGGCAGTGGCGACATCCTGCTGCTGACAGACGACATCCCCAATCCTGCGCGGGCAGCGAGTATTGCCCGCAATCTCGCCACCAGAGACTACACGCTTTCGATCCTTGGCATAGGCACCGAAGAGGGCGCCCCTGTCCCTCTGCCAAGGGGAGGCTTTCTCAAGGACCGGCAGGGAGCCATGATCGTTGCAAAGCTTGAGATGGAGCAGTTGCAGCAGGTTGCCGAAGCAGGCGGTGGCATCGCCATCGAGTCCTCGGCGGGCGACTCGGATCTGCAGCAGCTGCAGTCCCGCTTCAGCCGCCACCAGCGTATCGAGGAGAGCGACCCTGACAATCCCGCCAGGGTGCCGTTGTGGCGCAATGAGGGCATCTGGCTGCTGCTGCTGCTGATTCCTCTGGCTGCACTGAGCTTTCGCCGCGGCTGGGTCCTGATGCTGGCATTTGTCATGCTGCAGCCAGCGCCCTCGCAAGCCTTTGAGTGGTCGCAGCTGTGGCAGGATCTGTGGCTGCGCAGCGACCAGCAGGCGCAGCGTGCGCTCGATGCCGGCCAACCGGCGGAGGCGGCCGAGAAGTTCAGCGACCCGGCCAGCAAGGGCGTCGCCAACTACCTGGCAAAAAATTACCAGCAGAGCATCGAGGATCTTCAACAGCTCGACGGCGCCAGCGCCACCTACAATCGCGGCAATGCACTCGCCAGGCTCCAGAAGTACCGGGAGGCGATCAAGGCCTACGACCAGACGCTGAAAGCAGATACAACGCACGAAAACGCCCGCTACAATCGCGACCTGGTGATGAAGGAGCTGGAAAAACAGCAACAGAATCAGCAGAGCCGGCAACAGGATCAGCAGCAACAGCAGAGCGAGGAGCAGCAGCAGTCGGATTCGCAGCAACAGAGCGACCAGCAGCAGGAGAGAAGCGAGCAACAGCAGGAATCCGAATCCCGGCAGCAGAGTGAACAGCAGCAGGAGTCAGACTCTCAGCAGCAGAGCGATCAGGAGCAATCTGAGCAGGAGCAGCAGTCCGACTCGCAGCAGGAGCAGGATGAGCAGCAACAGGAGTCGGATTCGCAGCAGCAGAG
>JBDLII010000150.1:0-5144 GCA_039714995.1 Pseudomonadota bacterium | reverse complement strand
TCCTACATCCAGTGATGAGTGTAGGAGCGGTCTTCTGACCGCGAAGCAAAAGTTCGTAGGATGTGGTGAGCTTGCGAAGCTTCCGCGTTGCGGGTGTTTGCAGGGTTGTGGAGGGTCTTAGCCGCTGTCGCTGAGAAAATCAGAGCTGACGGCCTGCATATGCAGTGGCTTGGGAGAAAACTCCTCCCAATGCTGCCGGTAGCTTTTGCCTGTGACGGGATGGCGCAGTTGCGGAGCGATGTCTGCCAGGGGCTTCAGCACAAAGGCGTAGTCGAGGATGTCCTCCCTGGGGAGCTGTTTTCCGGATACCCTGGCAACCTCGTCGCCATAGGTGAGCAGGTCGATATCGATCCCCCTGGAGCTGAATTTCTGCGCCGTGCGCTTGCGTCCCAGCTCATCCTCAATACGGCTGAACAGCGCGATTAGCGCTTCAGGGCTCTGTTCGGTCTCGAAGCCAGCGACCAGGTTGTAGAAGTCGGGTCCGGTGAACCCTTCCGCAGCGGATCGATAGACAGGCGAGAGCCGAGCTTTGCCCAAGTGCTTCTGCAGCAGGCGCATGGCCATGCAGAGATGATGCTCTCTCTGTTGGTTGCTTCCCAGGCTCACCCAGATTTGCGGCATGTGTAGATTGTTAGCCGAGCATCTGTGGAACCACCGCATCCATGTCCGTCGCCTTGATACCCAGCTGCTGCAGGCCGTTTTGCGTGCAGACCGAAGGTTGCTGCAGCGAGTTGTAGTTGTCCATCGTGAATGGTTTGCCGGGCATCATGCCGAGAATCCTGGCCTGCAGGCGCGACATGCCTGCGCCCAGCGGCAGGATGGTTTTATTGATGCCCTTATGCTTTGCAATATAGGCGACGATCTCCTCCAGGCTCAAGGTGCGCGGTCCGCAGAGCTCGTAATGCCTGCCGAAGGTTGAGTCATCCTCCAGGGCACGAAGAAAGGCAGCCGTCACGTCGCCGACAAACACCGGGGAGAATTTCGCCTCCGGACAGGCCAGCGGCAGCGGTCCGGGAATCATCATTAACTGCGCAAAGCGGTTGATGAAGCTGTCATGTTCGCCAAAGATGACGGATGGGCGAAAACTTGTCACCGCGACAGAGCCGGCTAGGGAGTGCACGAGGTTTTCACCCTTGCCCTTGCTTTTCAGGTAGTTGCTGGCGCCGTTGGTCTCGTCGGCATTGAGGGCGCTCATGTGCAGCAAGCGTTTGACGCCGCTGTGCCGGGCCGCTTCCAGGATCTGTCGGGGAGCTTCGGCATGCAGCTCATCAAAACTGCATGCTGAGCTTTCGTTCAGGATGCCCAGCAGGTTGATCACCGCGTCACAGCCGGTGAATTGCTGTTGCAGCGATTCGCTGTCAAGCTTGCCAAGCGTTGCCAGTTCGCAGCCCTGCAGGACTTCCAGGCTCCTGAAGCGGTGGGGACGGCGCGCCGGAATGCGGCATGCGATGCCTGCATTGGCAAGTTTGGGAATCAGGTGGTGGCCAACAAATCCGGTGCCGCCGATGATGCAGACTTTGCTGATAGTCATAACTGATCTTCACTCTCTGTGGATCTGGCTGTACGATAAACAGATTCTACTGTCATGACAACAGCTGCTACAACAAAATGGACATATTTGCGATCATCGGCAATCTGCCGGCCTATCTGCTGACCGGCGCCGTTGCCGGAATCATGGCCGGCATGCTGGGTGTCGGTGGTGGACTGGTGATCGTTCCGGTGCTGGTCTGGTTGTTTCGCCAGCAGGGTATGGATGAGTCCCTGGTCATGCATCTTGCTGTCGGTTCATCGCTGGCAACGATCATCGTCACCTCGATCGGCGCCATCCAGGCGCATCAGCGGCGCGGTGCGGTGTTATGGCGGCAGGTCAGGGTGTTGACGCCGGGCATTCTTCTCGGGGCGCTGGCCGGCGCCGCTGTCGCCGAGCAACTGCCAACGTTGTGGCTGCAGCGCCTGTTTGCGATCTTTATCATCATCGTTGGCCTGCGCATGGCGATGAATGCGCAGGTGAACGCGCAGCGGGTGATGCCGGGCGCCGCGATTTCGATGCTTGTCGGCGGCATCATCGGTGCTGTTTCAGCCATCGTCGGCATCGGCGGGGGTTCACTGACGGTTCCCTGGCTGAGCCGGCACAGGGTTCCGCTGGTCAATGCCGTGGCGACTTCGAGCGCCTGCGGTCTGCCGATTGCCGTTGCCGGAGCCCTGGGATTTGCCCTGACAGGGTGGGGGAAAGCCGCCCTCCCGGAGATGTCGACGGGCTATCTCTACTGGCCGGCAATCGGCGGCATCGTTGTCAGCAGCTACCTGTTGACGCCATTGGGCGCGAGGGCTGCGCACAGGCTGCCGGTCGCCTCACTGCGGCGGCTCTTTGCAGCGCTGCTACTCGTCATCGGTATCCGGCTGCTCTTCTGAGGCGGGTTGCTTCGATTCTCTCCTTGAGCTGGAGGGGAAGCTGCTGCGCTGATAGAGGTAGAGGGTGCCGCTGCCGTCGCGCAGCGCCAGCAGATTGCCTCTGAGCCCATATTCAAAGCGCGTGATCCTGCCGCTTTCGGGAATGCCGACATAGATAAGCCGCTTCCCGACCAGCAGGCGCGCGTCGTGATATTCGCCCTGGTTGTAGAAGCGCACCCAGCCGTCCATGATCCACAGGCCGTCACCGGATTTTCCTTTCCAGCGCCCCTCGACGCGCAGCTCCGGTGCGAGGGGTTTGACGCCGATCGCCCGTTCAAACGGGGTGGCTTCATCACCAAACGGGGATTCGATCAACCTGCCATAACGGCGGGAAACGCCATCCCTGAGGATCTCACGAGGCTCCATGGCGTCCAGCATCGAGCGCATGCCGGTGACGAACGGGGATTCATAGGCGCGGTACTCTGCTACGGCAGTCGTGCTGATGAGAAGGAGCAGTAGCAGGGCGGATAGCGTTTTCATCAGAGTGTGCATGTCTTGGCAAAATGCTCCAAACTACAATAGAGGGTTTTCAGGAAGATGTACAGATTGAATTGGCATCCGCTCCCATTATCGTAGTGGTATCACGCCGAGCCGGTCGCTGATTTTCCGCTGTTCGACACCGAGGCGCCTATCATAGATGGTGGCGTAGGTCATGACCCGTTTGACATATTTGCGCGTCTCCGCGAAGGGAATCAGTTCCACCCAGATATCCGCCGGCATGGAGTTGCGGGGACGCCAGCTGTTGGCGCGGTCGGGGCCGGCATTGTAAGCGGCCGTCGCCAGGGTCATGTTTCCGTTGAATTTTTTCATCATCATGCCGAGGTAGCCCGTTCCCAGCGCGATGTTGGTTGCAGGGCTGCCAAGCTCGCTGACGGAGGGGCTTTTGATGCTGTCGTGACGCGCCACCTGCCTTGCTGTAGCGGGCATCAACTGCATCAGGCCATGCGCTCCGGCACTGGATTTGATGTCCGCCATGAAGGCGCTCTCCTGGCGCAGTATGGCGAAGGCCCAGGCGGGTTCAATGCCGCGCCGGGCGGCCTGCTCTTCGATCAGTGTGCGGTGTTCGAGCGGGAAACGGATCTCCAGATCATCCCAGTAGCCGGCTTTCGCCAGCGTGAATATGGCGCGGTCGAGCATCCCCCTAGCATTGAAGACGGCAGCGGCAGCCTGTTTGGAGGATGCATCCAGCCGTTGCATCTGCAGACGCCACTCGCGCCTCAGCTCGACATCACGTCCGAGCCGGTGGAGTTCGAGCATGCGCTGCATCGCCGGGTCTCTCTTCAGCCGGAGCTTGTCACTGCTGCTGACCGGCGCGACCTGGTGCGCATGGCGGTAAGGGGCGCTGGTGTGATCGCTGGCCAGGTAGGCGTAGAAGCTGCGGTCCCTGGAAACGGTGCGGTAGAGTGCGGCCGCCGCCGCCTGGTAGCCGGTCTGTTCAAGTGCGCGCGCCTTCCAGTAGCGCCACGGCTTCTGGCGTTGCAGTTCACTGGGCATCTGATCGATCCAGCCGAGCAGCTGCTGCCAATCCTGACGCAGCAGTGCGGCGCGCAGACGCGCCTGCAGCAGTTCGGGGTAGTCAGCGCACTCTGCTGTGCCGGTAAAAAAGCGATAGATGCTGTTTTCCGGCTCCCTGTAGAGCGCCCGCGCCAATCCCTGGTCGATTTCGCACTGCTGCCCGGCAGTAAAATCGCTCTTTTTCTTCAGCCGTTTCCAGCGGGAGAGCGCCTGCTTTGGCCGCCTGTTTCCCAGGCGCCTGAGTCCATAGGCAGTCATCCTGGCCTTGTAGGGGTGGTTGCCGGGGAGCGAGGAGAGCGCTTTTGCAGGATCGGCGCGCATCTGAATCCAGCGATCGAGCCACTTTTTATCTTCCGCAGCGAGATAGCTGCCGAGGTGCCTGGCAAGTTTGCTATTGCCATTCTCAATTGCCAGCGCAATGCGCTCCCAGACCAGCTCGCTTGAGAGTTTGTCTGCCTTGCGCCAGCTTGCAAACAGGGCGTCACAGCTATCCGGGCGTGAATCTCCATGCAGCCAGAGTGCTTCAGCCTGTGCGTAGGCCTGGTCGCTGCGATCTGTATGGATCAGTGCCCGGAGGTAGAGGCAGCGGAGATTGCTGCGGTCGTCGCCGTCATCAAAATATTTCACCACCTCCTGCCAGCGTCCCTCCGCGGCCAGCCTCTCCAGCCACAGGCCGCGCAGCAGGTAGGCCGGACCGCTGCCAGGGTAGGTTGTCAGGAATCTGCTGACCTCGCTGGAAGAGATGGTGTCGAGGCGTTTTTTCAGCTCCCCGTATTTGAGATAGGGATAGAGCGGGTAATCCTCGAGTCCCGGTTTGAGTGAATGGTACAGTCCCAGATTGTCACGATTGAAGGCCTGCTCTGCGGCCAGAAAGTTGTTGCGCTGGGAGGTGGCGGCGGATGCATGCGAGATGATCAGGAACAGAAACGGACTGATAAGCGAAATGCGCATGAGCGATTCTGTGATATCAATGAAGGGATGAGAACAGACGTGATTATAACTTGAGTTCGTCCGGAAGTTGCACCGCCTGTCATCCCGGCGTATGCCGGAATCCGGCTACTCCTCGGCCTCTCTGGATCCCGGCCTTCGCCGGGATGACGATGCTTCTATTGTCGAGATTCCATGGACTACCCCTGTTTCGCGGCCAGAAGGTCGCTCCTACATCCAAATGCCATGAC
>JBDLII010000149.1:0-5148 GCA_039714995.1 Pseudomonadota bacterium | reverse complement strand
ATCTTTTGTCGGCGGCTCACCGGGACGCATCATGCGGTAGATCTCGACCTGCGCCTCGAGCTGGGTCGATGTCGGGTCGATGCGCAGGGTATCCGAGATGAAGGCGCCCTGATCCAGATCATTGGTAAAGAGGGTCTTGATCTCCTTGATGCCCTTGTCGACAAAGAGTTCGACCATCTCTGCACTGATCTCATCATTGACGCTTGCCAGCAGCTCACCGGTCTCGGTGTCAACGACATTGTGCGCCAGGGTCTTGCCGACGATGTAGGAGTCGGGAACCTCGAGCTTGGAGATGCCCTCCTTGTCCAGCTCGCGGATATGGCGCTGGGTAATGCGGCGACCACTTTCGACCAGCACTTTTTTCTTGATCTTGATATCAAAATCGAGCATCTCTCCGCGCAGGCGGCTCGGCACCAGCTCCATGGTGATCTTTTTGCCGGAGATGTTGAAGTGATCATAATCGAAGAACATATCGACGATCTGCTCGGTGTCATAGCCGAGGGCGCGCAGCAGGATAGTCGCGGGAATCTTGCGGCGGCGGTCGATTCTGACGAAGACGCAGTCTTTCGGATCAAACTCGAAGTCGAGCCAGGAGCCGCGGTAGGGGATAACCCTTGCGGAGAACAACAGCTTGCCCGAGGAGTGGGTCTTGCCCTTGTCGTGGTCAAAAAAGACCCCGGGTGAGCGATGCAGCTGCGAGACGATGACCCGCTCGGTGCCATTGATAACGAAGGTGCCGGTATCGGTCATCAGGGGCATCTCCCCCATGTAGACCTCCTGCTCCTTGACCTCCTTGACCTTGGGCTTGGTTTTCTTGGATTTCAGCGTATCCTTGTCGTAGATCACCAGCTTGACGAGCACGCGCAGCGGTGCGGCATAGGTGGCGCCGCGCAGTTGGCATTCACGCACGTCAAACGCAGGATCCTCGAGGCGGTAACTGACATACTCGAGCATGGCGTTGCCGGAGTGGCTCGAGATGGGAAATACCGATTTGAATGCCGCCTGCAGGCCCTTGTCCTTGCGCTCTTCCGGGCTGGCGCCCATCTGCAGGAAGTCACGGAATGAGTCAATCTGGGTCGCAATCAGGTAGGGAACAGCAAGAACGCTCTTCTGTTTGCCAAAATCGTTGCGGATACGTTTTTTTTCAGTAAAACTGTAGGCCATGCTCACCATTCCTCATGATCATTCAAAATCACCCGCCAGGCGGGGTTTCTTAGGGATTCAACAGACTCCCCGTTGCTGCTCGCTACAAGCAACAAAAGGCCGGCGGCCTGTTGGCCACCAGCCTGATTGCTATCGCAAGAAAGTATTCGCTGGATTGAAAGGCGGACTTTCAGTTAACGGTTCACTTCCAAACGATATCTGCCGCAAGGTCTTACTTGACCTCTACAGAAGCACCCGCCTCTTCAAGCTGCTTCTTGAGCTCTTCGGCTTCATCCTTGGTGAGAGCCTCTTTCAGGGTTGTCGGCGCAGACTCAACAGACTCTTTTGCCTCTTTGAGGCCCTGGCCGGTAATGCCGCGGACAGCCTTGATAACAGCAACCTTCTTGTCGCCGAAGCCGGTCAAAACGAGGTCGAATTCAGTCTGCTCTTCCGCGGCAGCACCGGCTTCGCCGGCGGCTGCAGGAGCCGCGGCAACAGCAGCGGCTGCAGTGACGCCAAACTTCTCTTCCATCGCTTCGATCAGTTCGACAACTTCCATGACACTCATGGATGCGATCGCTTCTAGGATATCTTCTTTACTCACAATGTTTCTCCTGATAAGGGTTCAACACGATAATATTGGGTGAAATACAGGGTGTCGCTAAGCTGCTTCTTTCGCATCTTTGACAGCAGCAACTGTACGCACAAGTTTGCCGGGCACTTCATTCATGGTGCGCGCCAGTTTTTCAACCGGTGCTTTCATGACGGCCATCAGCATACTGATTGACTGGTCGTACGTTGGCATTTTCGCCAAAATCTTGATCTCACCGGCATCCAGCAGCTTTCCGCCGATAGAAACCAGTTTGACCTCGAGCTTTTCATGATCTTTGGCGAAGTCTTTGATGACACGCGCAGCAGAACCCGGATCTTCCTGGGAGAGGGCGAGGACCAATGGACCGGTCAGGCCTTCACTCATACATTCAAATTCAGTGCCTTCAAACGCACGGCGTGCAAGCGAGTTCTTGACGACACGCAGGTAGACGCCGGCATTGCGCGCTTGTGCACGCAACTCCGTCATCTCATCCACGGTCAAGCCACGATACTCTGCAGCGATTGCGGAGAAAGCCTTGTCTGCTACTTCAGCAACTTCGGCGACGATGGCCTTTTTCTGATCAAGATTAAGAGCCAATTGTCACCTCCTGATTATTACGCTGGGAACAATTCCCGATAGATAATCCCGCTGCGAAGATTCGCGGCGGGTACGAATTGAGAACCTGCAAGCGCCAATGCAATGACGCCGGACAGACTCCCAAACGCGACCGTCATCAGAGAGTTACTCCTGATTGGGTCCCGTCTGCGCAGGAAATTAAGAGCAGTTGCCCACCTGCGGTCTTTGACAGCATGACCGGGCATAGAGCAACCCGGTCAAAGCCCCAAAGTCTGGTGATGCGGATCAGAGCTCCAGTGAACCCTGGTCCAGCACGATTCCCGGTCCCATGGTCGTGGAGACCGAGATCTTTTTCAGATAGATTCCTTTTGCCGCACTGGGCTTGATCTTTTTCAACTCCGCAAGCAGCGACTCAAGATTCTGTTTCAACGCCGCTGCTTCAAAATCGACTTTGCCGATAGTGCAGTGAATGATGGCACCCTTATCGGTGCGAAACTGCACCTGGCCGGATTTGGCGTTGTTGACAGCTTCGGCGACATTCGGCGTCACGGTGCCGACTTTCGGATTCGGCATCAGTCCGCGAGGGCCGAGAATCTGCCCCAGTTGGCCAACGACGCGCATCGCATCGGGGCTGGCGATGACCACATCGAAATCCATCTTGCCGGCCTTCACCTCGTCAGCGAGGTCATCCATGCCAACCAGATCGGCGCCAGCCTCTTTTGCCGCATCTGCATTGGCACCCTGGGTAAAAACCGCAACCCGGACATCACTGCCTGTGCCATTCGGCAACACGGTAGAGCCGCGCACAACCTGATCGGATTTACGCGGGTCAACGCCCAGATTGATTGCAGCATCGACACTCTCCCTGAACTTGACGGAGGAGATCTCCTTCAGCAGGGAGAAGGCGTCATCGGCAGCATAACTCCTGCCTGGCTCGATTTTCTCCGCGATCGCTTTCGTGCGTTTGGTTAACTTTGCCATGATCAGACTACCCCCTCGACATCGAGTCCCATGCTGCGGGCGCTGCCAGCGATGGTGCGCACCGCGGCATCCATATCGGCAGCTGTCAGGTCGGGCATCTTGGTCGTGGCAATCTCTTCAAGCTGCGCGCGTGTCACCTTGCCAACCTTGTTGGTGTTGGGTTCGCCGCTGCCCTTGGCAATGCCGGCCGCCTTTCTCAGCAATACAGCCGCCGGCGGCGTCTTCATGATGAAGGTGAAGGAGCGGTCGTTGTAGACTGTGATTACAACGGGTACCGGCATGCCCTTCTCGACACTCTGCGTCTGCGCATTGAACGCCTTGCAGAACTCCATGATATTGACGCCGTGCTGGCCCAGCGCAGGGCCGACAGGTGGACTGGGGTTGGCTTCCTGAGCCGCTACCTGAAGCTTGATATAAGCCTCGATTTTTTTAGCCATCTTCTCTTTTCTCCCGGGTCATCGCGCAACGGACTGGTTACCGCTGCTGCCCATCGTTAAAGTAATATAAAAATCATCTTCTCTCGCCAAGACGCCAAGTTCGCAAAGGTTTTTCCTGGCGAGCTTAGCGCCTTTGCGAGAGTCATTATTGAAACTTGACTCATCTGAAAAGATATCGACAACCGAAGGATTACCAGGTCAGGTTTTTTCGACCTGACTGAATTCGAGATCCACCGGAGTGGAGCGTCCGAAAATCATCACCGAGATGCGAAGCAGGTTCTTTTCGTAATCCACCTCTTCGACAACTCCATTGAAATCATTGAAGGGTCCGTCCGTCACCCGGATCAACTCGCCAGGCTCATAGAGTACCTTCGGCCGCGGCTTGTCGATGCCCTCCTGAACACGCATCAGAATTGCGTCGGCCTCCTTGTCGGTAATCGGCACCGGCTTGATGTTGTTGCGGTCACCGGTGTTGCCGATAAAGCCCATCACATTCGGGATGCCCTTGACCAGGTGCCAGGCATCATCGGTCATCTCCATGTGCACCAGCACATAACCGGGGAAAAATTTACGTTCGCTCTTGCGCTTGACGCCCTCGCGCATTTCGACGACCTCTTCGGTCGGCACCAGGATCTCGCCAAAGAGATCCTCCATGCCGGTGCGGCTGATCGCCTCTTCAAGCGATTTCTTGACGCGCGCCTCGTAGCCGGAGAAGGCGTGAATGACGTACCATTGCTTCGCCATGGTCAGCCTCCCTGCCCTGTCAGTGCGCCGACAATCATGAAGAGTATCTTGTCAACACCCCACAGGAAGAGCGCCACGATCAACACGATGACCAGCACCGCCAGCGTTGTCTGCACCGTCTCCTGCCTGGTCGGCCACACGACCTTGCGCACTTCGGTGCGCGCCTCCGTGGCAAAAGACCACAAAGCGCGCCCGGGCGCTGATGTCACTGCAATTCCAGCGGCAACCACCGCGGCAACAAGCACACCCAGTACACGCAGCAGTGTCGATGCTTCAGGAAACTGGTAATAGAGACCAATGGCGCCGAATAGGACAACGCCGGCCAATACCAGTTTGGCAATATCCAGCGCGGAGCTCTGCTGTTCTGCTTTTGCGTTCATACTGCCATCGAATAGTGGCAGGCCAGGAGGGAATCGAACCCCCAACCTACGGTTTTGGAGACCGTTGCTCTACCAATTGAGCTACTGGCCTGTAATCATTAAAAGGTTATTAAAATAGTTACAGACGACACGGGCAGCGGGCGAAAAATTCGCTCGCTGCCCATGGTTCATTATTGAGAAAAATTACTCAATAATCTTGGATACAACACCGGCGCCGACGGTACGGCCGCCTTCACGAATCGCGAAGCGCAGTCCCTCTTCCATCGCGATCGGGTTGATCATGGTTACTGTCATC
>JBDLII010000148.1:0-5179 GCA_039714995.1 Pseudomonadota bacterium | reverse complement strand
CTGTTGCCACTGCTGCTGTGCTCCGCCCCGCCTCTCCAGGCCGAGCTATACCGCTGGACGGACGAACACGGCAAGGTCCACTACTCTGACAAGATACCCGCCCGGCATCAGCACCGCGGTCATTCACAATTGAACACGCAGGGGGTGGTCATCGACAAGGTTGCATCATCGATATCCCCTGCCCAACAGCAGCTCCGTATCCAGCGGGAAAAGCTGCAGCGCAGGCAACAGGCATTTCAACAGCGGCAGCATAACGACGACCAGGCACTACTGGAGCGGTATGACTCCGTCGACGACATTGTCATGACCAGGGACGGAAAAATCATCAGAATCGAACACTCCGCCGGCATTCTGCAAAGCCAGGCTGAGAATGACCGGCTTAAGCTGGCAAACCTGCAGCAACGTATCGACGCCATCCAGGCAAAGGGAGAAACCGTGCCTGTCGAGATGATTGAAAAACTCGTCGCGCTACGCCGCCACACCAAGCAGGAGGAAGCCAAAATCGCGAAAGTGGAAGGAAAGATCGAGCAGCTTCGGCGGCAGTTCGAGCAGGATCTGCAGCGATATCGCCACCTGAAACAGCCGGACAGATATCCGCCACCCACCCTCGAGCAGCAGTCCGGGCCGATTGAGGGCGTTGTCACCTGCTCGCCAGGTGACGCATGCAAATCATTGTGGAAGCTCGCTGTTGCCTATGTCAACAAACACTCGGATACGCCCGTCACACTTCAAACGGATGAGCTGGTGACCACGGAGGAGGCGATGCTGGATCAGCACATCAGTCTGATACTGGCATTGATCGGTGATGCAACAGCCGAGAGCGCTTCGATCTTCCTGGAAGTGCGCTGCCGGGCATCCGCCAGAAGAGAGCCCTGCAGCAGCGAGCGGGCAACACGCATATCCCGGGGCTTCCGCCCTGCGCTGCTCAGTGCTTCCCCTCGGGCTGACTGAACAGCGCCGGCTCCAGTATCCGCCAGCACTCCTCCAGCTCGTCCAGCGGAGACTCCTTGAAGGTCGAGCGCCGGAAGTGGTGCATTCTCCCCTCGACCCAGTCCGTCAGCAGCCTTGCAGTCAATGCTTCGCTGGCGGCAGCCTCCGCTTCGCCGCGCAAATTTGCCTCCCGGAGTACCTGTTTGAACTGCGACTCGATGCGCAGGAAGAATTGCTCGACACGCGCATGCAGGCGCTCGTTCTCACCGGTCAGGGCGTCGCCGAGCAGCACCCGGGTGATGCCGGGGTTGCGCTCTGCAAAGGCCAGCATCAGGTAGATCATGTAGTAGCAGCGCTCCGGCGTCTTCTTGTACTCCTCCAGTATCTGGTTGATGCGGGTAAAGACGCTCTCCTCGGCAAAGCCGATCAGGGCCTCGAATATCTGTGCCTTGCTGGCGAAATGGCGATAGAGGGCGGCCTCGGAGACACCGGCCGCCTCCGCCAGGGATGCCGTGGTAATGCGCTTTGCCGACTGGATCTCCAGCTGCTGGGCGAGGCTCTCCAGAATCTGCTGCTTGCGGGAGGGGCGCGGCATCTCAGTTTCTCCTGATCAGGGTGCCGATGCCTTCGTCGGTAAAGAGCTCCACCAGTACCGCATGCGGCACCCTGCCGTCGATGATGTGCACCGTGTTGACCCCCGACTTGACTGCATCCAGGGCGCAGCCGATCTTTGGCAACATGCCGCCATGGATGATGCCGTCCGCAATCAGTTCATCGACGCGGCCGGTGCTGAGGCCGGTAAGCAGGTTCCCCTCGCTGTCGAGCAGGCCTTCGATGTTGGTCAGCAGGATCAGCTTCTCCGCCTGCAGCACCTCGGCGATTTTGCCGGCAACCAGGTCTGCATTGATGTTATAGCTGAGGCCGTCGGCGCCGACCCCGATCGGTGCGATGACGGGAATGAAATCACCATGCACCAGCATATCGACGACGCCGGTGTCGATGCTCTCCACCCGACCGACATGACCAAGATCGATGATTTCAGACGCCTCGAGCTCGGGCGCATCCGCCTTCACATGCAGCTTGGTGGCGCGGATCAGGTCGCCATCCTTGCCGGTCAGGCCGACAGCGGCGCCGCCGTGGCGATTGAGCAGGTTGACGATCTCCTTGTTGACCAGACCGCCCAGCACCATCTCCACCACATCCATGGTCTCAGCATCGGTCACGCGCATGCCCTGGATGAACTCACTCTCCTTGCCGAGCCGCTGCAGCAGGCTGGCGATTTGCGGACCGCCGCCGTGGACGATCACCGGGTTGATGCCGACCAGTTTCATCATCACGACATCACGCGCGAAACCACGCTTCAGCTCGGCATCCACCATCGCGTTGCCGCCATACTTGATGACCACCGTCTTGTCGCGGAAGCGTTGCAGATAGGGCATCGCTTCCGATAACACATGGGCGACCTGTTTTGCGTCTGTTGCTGTAAGGCTCATGGTGTGTTCCGTGGTTAATGCCGACCGGTGTGGCCGAAACCGCCCGCTCCGCGGGTGCTGTCGTCGAACTCGTCGACAATGGAAAACTGCGCCTGCACCACTGGAATCACCACCAGCTGTGCGATACGCTCGCCGACTTCGACACGAAAAGTGTCGTTGCCGCGGTTCCAGCAGGAGACAAACAACTGCCCCTGGTAGTCTGAATCGATCAATCCGACAAGGTTGCCAAGCACGATGCCATGTTTATGTCCCAGCCCGGAGCGCGGCAAAATCATCGCCGCCAGGCCGGGATCGGCGATATGAATCGCCATGCCGGTCGGGATCAGCTCGGTCTCTCCCGGTTCGAGAACTATGGGGGCGCCCAGCATGGCGCGCAGATCCATCCCGGCAGAGCCGCCGGTTGCGTGGCTCGGGAGCGGAAAGTCACTCCCCAGTCTTGGATCCAGGATTTTCAGTTCGAGTTCGTGCATAGTTGTAAGCTCTGGATTACTCAGTGGATTCTCAATACATTGTCATTTCGACCGCAGGGAGAAATCTACAGGTTACAAGATCTCTCCCTCTGGTCGAGATGACATGTGGATCTGCGGTCTTTGTTACCGGGATAATGCCTTATAGTGTTCACCCACTATGTTGATCAACTCTCTTGCCAGTCGCTGCTTGTCTGTCAGCGGCAGGTACTGCTCTCCTCCCTCCCAAAAGAGAGTAAGGGCATTCTCACTGCGTTCAAAACCACCCTCCGCAGCGCCAACCAGGTTGGCGGCGATCATATCGACCTGCTTGCTGATGCGCTTGTGCTGCGCATGCTCTTCCAGCCGCTCCGTCTCGGCCGCAAAACCCAGCGTATAGGGCCCGTTCTCGAGCGCCGCGACATCGGCAAGAATGTCGGGGTTGCGAACCAGTTCGAGCGTCACGCGTTCGTCGCCCTTTTTGATCTTCTCCGCTGCTGCCCGGCGCGGACGATAGTCGGCAACCGCTGCAGTGGCGACAAACAGATCGCAGTGTGACGCCTGCTCCATCACAGCCGCATGCATCTGCTGCGCCGATTCCACATCGATGCGCACGACTCCCGGCGGGGTCTGCAGCGAAACCGGGCCCGCCACCAGCGTGACCTCGGCCCCCTCTTCAACCAGCGCCTGCGCAATGGCAAAGCCCATGCGGCCGGAACTCCGGTTGCCGATAAAGCGCACAGGATCGAGCGCCTCGTGAGTCGGGCCCGCTGTCACCAGCGCCCTGGCCCCGGCAAAGGCGCCCGTTGCAAAGTGGTCACATACTAACTGAAACAGCCGGACGGCTTCAATCAGTCGTCCCGGCCCTGTCTCCCCGCAGGCCTGCTCACCTGCCGCAGGCCCCCAAACCAGCGTCTGCCTCTCCTGCAGGGCCTTGACATTCGCCTGAACTGCCGGGTTTGACCACATCTGTTGGTTCATTGCCGGCGCCACGGCAACTGGCGCGCCGGTTGCTACGCACAGGGTTGTCAACAGGTCGTCCGCCCTGCCACGCGCCAGACGCGCAATCGAATCGGCCGTTGCCGGCGCCACGACCACCAGGTCGGCCCAGCGGGCCAGTTCGATATGCCCCATGGCCGCCTCATGCGCCGAATCAAACAACCCTGTAAAGACAGCTCTGCCCGTCAGCGCCTCGAATGTGAGCGGCTGCATGAAACGGGTGGCCGCTTCAGTCATCACCACTTGCACCTCGGCGCCAGCCTTGACGAGCAGGCGGGCAAATTCGGCCGCCTTGTAGGCGGCAATGCCGCCTGTTACACCAAGCAGCAGATGGCGGCTTGTCAGATTCATCTCTGCCCTCTACGCGAAGATTTGTGTCGATAGCATAGCGCAGATCAGATCACGCTACGCGCATCAAAAATGAAAACCGCAAAATGCCGAAAACTGTTATACTGTCGGGCCTTTTTATTCGCCCTATTCCGCTATTTTTAGCGTTGTTTTATCCGGATCCGGCGATGACAGAATTCACCACTGATAGACGCATAGTATAACGAGATTTGTAATGAACCACGGCTCTCTTCCTCCCAAACAGGGACTCTACGATCCGGTCAATGAGCATGACGCCTGCGGTGTTGGCTTTGTTGCCCACATCAAGGGGCGCAAAAGCCATGACATCATCCAGCAGGGATTGACGATTCTGCGGCGCATCGAGCACCGCGGCGCCGTTGGCGCAGACCCCAAGGCAGGCGATGGCGCCGGCTTGCTGATGCAGATCCCTGACGATTTTTTCCGCGCCGTGGTGAACTTTGAACTCCCACCAGCAGGGGACTACGGCGTCGGCATGCTGTTTCTGCCCAAGGATGACAGCGCGCGTTTTGCGATCGAATCGGCCATCATCAACACGCTTGAAGAGGAGGGCCTGCGCCTGCTGGGCTGGCGCACCGTACCGGTCGACAGCAGCGTACTTGGAGAGAGCGTCGTCCCGACCGAACCGGTCATCCGCCAGCTGTTCATCGCTTGCGGCGACGGCTGCGACAACCAGGACGACCTCGAGCGCAAACTCTTCGTCCTGCACAAACTGATCGGTATCCGCGTCAGGGAGCAGCAGCTGGACAGCAGCAACTGCTTCTATATACCCTCCATGTCAAGCCGCACCCTGGTCTACAAGGGATTGCTGCTGGCAAACCAGCTTGGCAACTACTACCCGGATCTTGGCGATGAGCGTCTCGTGTCGGCCCTGGCGCTGGTGCACCAGCGCTTCTCGACCAACACCTTCCCCACCTGGGATCTGGCCCACCCTTTCCGCATGAT
>JBDLII010000147.1:0-5255 GCA_039714995.1 Pseudomonadota bacterium | reverse complement strand
TAGGACTCGATCAACTGCGTCAGTGCATCCATGCCATTCGCGGCGATCACCGTGGCCGGACAGCTTGCCAGCAGGTCCGGGTCGATCACTGCGTATTCGGCCACCAGCTGGTCGGAGCGAAACGATTTTTTATAACCCTCCAGGCCCGCTTTGCTCAAGACGGCGTTCTTGGTGGCTTCACTGCCTGTGCCGGCCGTGGTGGGTACGGCAATAAAGGGGACCGCAGGTCCCTTGTAGGTCAACTCGGGGCCGACACCCTCGAGGTAGTCCTCTACGGGATGCCGCAGCCGCAGCAGGCCGGCAATCGCCTTGGCGGCATCGAGCGCGCTGCCGCCGCCGACGCCAACCACGACGTCGATAGCATCTGCTGCAAATTCAGAAACGGCCGCATTGACCATAGCGGGGGAGGGCTCGCCCGGGATGCGGATACGCCGATACTCCAGCTTGGCCTGCCCGAATGAGCGTTCGAGTTGATCCGACCAGGATGCCTCGTCGAAGGATTGACCGCCGGTCACAAGCAGTACGCGATGACCGTAGCGCGCGGCAATCTCCGCCACTTTGCCGATGCTGCCGGCGCCGAATTCAATCCGGGGCAAGCGGGCGATGGAGAAGGGATGAAAGTGGCTGATCATTCCGGATGCAGGCCGTTGTACGGGATGCCTTCGCGCGGGCTGGCCATCCAGTCGGCAACGGTTTCGCGCCATTTCAGATAGTGTGCTGTCTCCTTGTGCCTGGCGGCCTCGGCGGCGGAAGCGTACGCCTCGTAGAGGATGAACTTGCCGGGGTCATCGGCGGATTGCAGAATATCGAAACGGCGGTTGCCCCGCTCCTGTACCGATGCTTCGTGGTTCAGCCGGCTGGCTTCAATAAAATCGTCAATATGTTCAGGCTTGACGTGGACATGGACGAGAGTGACCTGCATTGCGGCCTCCATTACAAAGGGTTGTTGTTCCTTCGGAAAGTCTACAGAAAACCGGGGGCAGAAAACAGTTCTCGCTGATATTAGGGAGCTCCGAATGAGGCGCGTGGCGAATCATTCAGAGCTATCCCATAGCTGTTTATGATAGAGGCGCGTCCGGGACGACGTAGAAGAGGATCGAGAAGAAGTGCAGGATGCTGCCGGCGAGCACGAACAGGTGCCAGATGGCATGGTTGTAGGAGAGCCGCTTCCAGGCATAGAAGATGGCGCCCAGGGTGTAGCTCAGCCCCCCGGCCAGCAGCAACAGCAGGCCGCCGGTCTCCACATTCGCCAGCATCGGCTTGACGGCGATCACCACCAGCCATCCCATGCCGAGATAGAGCAGCAGCGACCAGCGCCGCAGCCTGCTGCTGCCCCATAACTCGATGTACAGGCCCAGGATGGCAATACCCCACACCAGGCCGAACAGGGTCCAGCCCCAGGGTCCGCGCAGAGAGATCAGCGTGAACGGCGTATAGGTGCCTGCGATGAGCAGGAAGATGGCGGCATGATCGAGCTGCCGCAGCACTCTCTTGGCGCCAAGATGGGGAATGCCGTGATAGAGTGTCGACGCCGTGTATAACAATATCAGGGTGGCGCCATAGATGGCTGTGCTGGTGACATGCCAGACGTCGCCGTACAGCACCGAGAAGGCCACCAGTATCGCCAGTGCGGCGATGCTCAGGGCGATGCCGATGCCATGGGTGACGGCATGTGCGATCTCTTCGCCCGTTGTGTAGTTTTGTGAAGATGCGCCGCTGCTCATGATCGCCACTGCCCGCTGCCTTTGAGCGCATCATAGCGGAGCAGCCTGCCCCTTGCAAAGTCCTCGCGAAGCTGTTGAGTGCTTCATCTATACTTACGGTATCCAGTGACGATAGAGCACCATGACAACAGACGATCAATCAAGTCAGGCAGATGACAGCGACATCGACCTGGTGCGCCGCACCCAGCGTGGCGACAAGCGCGCATTCGATCTGTTGGTATTGAAGTATCAGCAGAGAGTTGCCGGCGTGGTCTCCCGCTATCTGCGCGATCAGGGTGAAATCCAGGATGTCGTGCAGGAGTCGTTTATCAAGGCCTATCGGGCTTTGCCGAAGTTTCGCGGTGACAGCGCCTTCTATACCTGGCTCTACCGGATTGCCATCAATACCGCGAAAAATCACCTGCTCTCCAGGTCACGCCGTCCTCCGGGGAGCGATGTCGATGCCGATGTAGCCGAGCAGCTGGATGTCGGCGAGCGCCTGCAGAGCCGGGCGACGCCCGAAGACCAGCTGATGATGAAGGAGGTTGAGCGGGCCGTCTGGGACGCGATCAACGGCCTGCCCGACGAGCTGCGCACTGCGATTACCCTGCGCGAGATCGATGGCATGTCATACGAGGAGATTGCCCAGGTGATGGAGTGTCCGGTAGGCACCGTGAGATCACGGATTTTCCGTGCCCGTGAGACAATTGACGGCATCATTCAGCCCATGCTGGATTGAATATCCGGCCAAAATGTTGTAAATTTGCAACAGTGGATAATTTTTTGTGATTTATGGAACTTTTTATCAGTTTACTGGTCAGTTAGAGATAAGAGAAGACTGCTGCTGAATCATGACAATGGATACCACGCGTAACAACAATAGCATCTCCGCGCTCGTAGATGGTGAACTCGGCTATGCCGAAGGCTCCCGTGCTGTCGAGCGACTGCTTGAAGATAGCAACAGCCAAGACAGCCTGCAGCGTTATCAGCTGATAGGCGCCTGCATGCGTGGCGAGGATGCAACGCTCAATGGCGCTCTGCTGTTTGACAGGATTCATCAGCAACTGGAGCAGGAGCCGACTGTTCTTGCACCAGCCGCCGCGTCGCCTGTCACTGAGAAACCTGCGCGCAGGCACCACAATGTCGTCAAATTCGCGCTGGCAGCCAGTGTTGCCACATTGATGGTCGTCAGCGTTTTTCGTCTGCAGGGTCCGCTGCAGGGCGTACCTGTGGCCGGCAACCCGGACAACGTCAGCGTTACGCCGTCATATGAACTGGTTGCCGATATTGCCGCCTCAAAGCGCCCCGAGGTTGCTGCCGAAGCCGAGATTGACCGCTATCTGATGGGACATCAAATCTATAGCAGCGGTGCCATCAACCCCGATTTTGCCGCCACCATGGTGAGTTTCTGAGTTTTTTGCTAAGATCGCAGCACCTCCATCACTCCGACCAGGGCTTGCATATTGTCATTTCGACCGCAGGGAGAGATCTTTGAGCAGCCGGTCGAATGCGCAGGTTCAGGATTTCCGGACCCCATAACCACACAGCCTCGCAAAACCTTGACACCCCCTGTTGCGGCCCTGTTGATCAGCGCGTTATTGCTGCTGCCGCTCTCCGCATTTGCCAAAACCCCCGACCCGCTGAGCCTGCTCAAGCGCATGCAGCAGAGCGTCCGCGTTCTCGGTTACGAGGGCGATTTTGTCTATCAATTTGGCGATGTGCTGAATGCGATGCACATCACGCATCGCTGGCAGGATGGTTCTGAGAGCGAGCAGCTGACGACGCTGACCGGGGTGGAGCGTGAAATCGTCCGCAATCCCCAGGGCCGGGATGTTCCCGCCTCCGGTGACGCCGGGGCTTCAAAGCAGCGGCGCCTGCAGGCCCCCACCCTGATGACGTTTGACCCGGAACATCTGGATGGAATCTATGATTTCAAGGTGCTGGGGAGCGATCGTGTCGCCGGGCGAGCGACCACGGTGGTTGCGATACTGCCCAGCGATGATTACCGATATGGTCATCGTCTCTATCTTGACAAGGAGACCGCGCTGCCGCTGCGCCGCGTGGTGCTCGATAAAAACGGCAAGCCTGTCTCGCAGCAGATGTTCACATCGTTCGCCATCATGTCTGAAGCAGGCTCTCCCGCAGCATCCCCGGCGGACGATTCCGGGAAAATGGCCGACTACCGGGGAGGCTGGCAGTTCATCGATCTGCCAAAAGGTTACGCGATGCAGGTCCATACGAAGGGACGCACCAATAGCGGCAGTGCATCGGAGCATTTCGTCTTTTCTGACGGCATTGCACGCATCTCGCTGTTTATCGAGGATCAATCCACGGCGAAACTGGGGCGCAGATCCTCGGTCGGGCCGGTCGGCATCCTGGGTTCTGAAGTGGATGGACATCGCATCACCATTGTCGGCGAAGCGCCGCTGGAGACCTTGAAGCACTTTCTCAAGAGCGTGCATCTGCAACCAGAGGGAGAGTGATGATCGAGGAGCGTGCGCTCGTCATCGAGGCGCATAACGGCGTCATGACGGTTGAGGTGCAGCCAGGCACCGCCTGCGGAAGCTGCGATGCGAAATCGGCATGCGGAACCAGCCTGTTGTCAGCACTGTTCAAGCAGCGGGTGTCAAGGATGCAGGTTGACAACAGCGTCAATGCAGAGGCGGGTGATCAGGTCATCATCGGCATCGATGAATCCACGATGGTCTCCGGAAGCGTGCGTCTCTACCTGTGGCCGCTGATCGGTCTGATCGGTGGAGCGATTTTTGCTCAAGCAGTGATCAATCCCGCGGAAGCCAGTGCGATTATCGGCGGCCTGCTGGGGATGGTGCTGGCGCTGTGGCTGGTTCACCTGCGCAGGGATGCTCCGCGGGTCAGGGTGCTGCGGCGTGAAACGGGAATTCCGGTGTCTCTGCAAACCGGGAGTGAAGGCCCGGGGAAGCCTGGTAGCGCCTAACCCTCAAAACCGATCTCTGCGTGGGTGCCGTCGCAGAAGGGTTTGTTTTTCGAGTGCCCGCAGCGGCACAGGGTGACGCGGTTGCGTACTTCGAGAGGAATGCCGTCCGATCGCAGGATGGGCACGCCGCCGGTCACCCACAATGGCCCGTTGGGAATGACCGCGATAGCCTGGGCAAGATCCGGCTCCATGGCCCGCTCAGCCGGGGCGCCGACTGTGGAGCCGGTGGCGTCCTCTTGCGGGTTAGTCTCGTCCAGGGTATATGTCAGTGCGCCCGACGGACAGTGTTCGATCATGCCGATGACCTGGATGCGCACCTGGATATCGTCCGTTTTCTTCGTCAGCCGCCAGGCGTCTGTGACCTTGTTGTGGCAAAAACCTGCGTGGATGCACAGGGGGCGGTCGTCTTTCATCACCAGGCCCTCGCCCGGGTAACTCTCCTGCCGGTCAGCAGAGGGTCTCGTGTCCGCGGTTTCCGTGCCGTCGAATCCGATGGTGGCGTGGCTGCCGTCGCAAAATGGCTTGATGGCAGAGGCGCCGCAGCGGCACAGCGCGTAATCGGGCAGCGTTTCAACGTCGCCATCCATGCGCCAGGC
>JBDLII010000146.1:0-5287 GCA_039714995.1 Pseudomonadota bacterium | reverse complement strand
GCATCACCCATGGCGTCAGTGCCCACCTCGGTCATGCCCGGTGACATAATATCCGCGGTGCGCAAACCGGCATCGAGAACCCGATTCACTGCCTGTTCGATACGCCCGGCCATATCAGGCCGGTCCAGCGTGTAACGCAGCATCATGGCGACAGAGAGAATGGTCGCCAAAGGATTGGCCCTGTTTTGACCGGCGATATCCGGGGCGGAACCATGAATCGGTTCATACATCCCCTTGCTGTTCTCGTCCAGCGAAGCCGACGGCAGCATGCCGATGGAGCCGGTCAACATCGCCGCTGCATCGGAGAGGATATCACCAAACATATTGGTGGTAACCATCACATCGAACTGTTTTGGCTCCCTGACCAGCTGCATAGCCGCATTATCCACGTACATGTGCTCAATATCCACAGCGGGAAACTCTTTGGCTGCGGCAGTGATGACCTCACGCCACAACTCGGTGCACTCCAGGACATTGGCCTTGTCCACGGAACAGAGCCGCTTGTCCCGCTTCATCGCAATATCCAGGGCGACCCGGCCGATACGGTCGATTTCCGACTCCCTGTAGACCAGCGTGTTATACCCCTGGCGTTCACCATCCTCCAGCGTGCGCACTCCGCGGGGCTCACCGAAATAGATGCCGCCGGTGAGTTCACGCACGATCATGATGTCGAGACCGGAAACGATTTCGGGCTTCAACGAGGATGCATCGGCAAGCTGCGGATAGAGCATCGCCGGGCGCAGATTGGCAAACAGGTTGAGTCCGGAACGCAGCCCCAGCAGTCCCTTCTCCGGGCGAATCGAGATATCCAGCCCTTCCCACTTGGTGCCGCCGACGGCGCCAAGCAGAATCGCGTCGCACTCACGGGCCAGCTCCAGGGTCGCGTCAGGCAGCGGATGCCCGGTGGCGTCGATGGCGGCGCCGCCCACCAGGGCCTCATCCATCGTGATATCGAGGCCATGATCATCGCGCAGCGCCGCCAGCACTTTGACGGCCTCGGTCACGATCTCCGGGCCGATGCCGTCACCGGGAAGTATCAATAGCTTTTTACTCATCTGGATTACCTTGTGTGTTCGGAAACAACCACGGCGTCTGCTGGCGTCTTCTCTCTTCGTAGGCGCGGATCGCATCGACATGCTGCAACGTCAGGCCGATGTCATCCAGACCCTCGAGCAGGCAGTGTTTGCGAAACGCGTCGACTTCGAAGCCGATCACCTCGTCTCCAACGCCCAGCTGCTGCTGCTCGAGGTCGACATCGATATGCAGCGCCTGCTCGCCTTTCGCCCTGCTGAAGAGGCGCTCCACGTCACCGGTGTCGAGCACGATCGGCAGGATGCTGTTCTTGAAACAGTTATTGTAAAAGATATCGGCAAAGCTCGGCGCGATAATGACGCGAAAACCGTAGTCGGCCAGCGCCCAGGGGGCGTGCTCGCGGGAAGAGCCGCAACCGAAATTCTCCTGCGCCAGCAGTATCGAGGCCCCCTGGTAGCGTGGGTCGTTGAGCACGAAGTCGGGGTTCAGCGGGCGCTTGCTGTTATCCATCCCCGGTTCACCGTGATCGAGATAGCGCCACTCGTCGAACAGGTTGGGGCCGAAACCGCTGCGCTTGATCGACTTGAGAAACTGCTTTGGAATGATGGCATCGGTATCGACATTGGCCCGCTCAAGGGGACAGACGACGCCTGCAAATGGTCTGAATTTCTCCATGCTCACAACTCCCGGATATCGACAAAATGTCCAGCGATGGCCGCGGCGGCAGCCATCGCAGGGCTGACAAGATGGGTGCGCCCGCCCTGCCCCTGGCGTCCCTCGAAGTTGCGGTTCGAGGTGGAGGCGCAGCGCTCGCCCGGCTCGAGGCGGTCTGCGTTCATCGCCAGGCACATCGAGCAGCCGGGTTCACGCCATTCGAAGCCAGCCTCGATAAATATGGCGTCAAGTCCCTCCTGCTCCGCCTGCTGCTTGACGAGACCCGAACCGGGCACCACCATCGCGAGCCTGAGAGTGTCGGCGACACGCTTGCCACTGACGACTGCGGCCGCCGCCCGCAGATCCTCGATGCGGGAGTTGGTGCAGGAGCCGATGAATACCTTATCCAGGGCAATATCTGTGATCGGCGTACCGGCTTCGAGCCCCATATAGTCGAGAGCACGACGCATGCTGTCCGCCTTGACCATATCATCGCAGGCATCCGGGTCGGGCACCCTGGCGTCGACGCCTGCCACCATCTCCGGCGAGGTGCCCCAGGTCACCTGGGGGACAATACTGGCGGCATCGAGCCTGACAATCTTGTCGAAATGCGCCCCTTCATCTGTGTGCAGCGTCTGCCAGTAGGCAACCGCCTGCTGCCATTGATCACCGGCAGGCGCATAGGGGCGCCCCCTGACGTAGTCGATGGTCTTGTCATCGACCGCGACGAAACCGGCGCGGGCGCCGGCCTCGATCGCCATATTGCAGAGCGTCATGCGGCCCTCGACGGAGAGATCGCGGATCGCCTCGCCGGCAAACTCGATTGCATGACCGGTACCACCGGCAGTGCCGATCTTGCCGATGATCGCGAGAATGATATCCTTGGCCGTCACCCCGGGTGCGGCTTTGCCGTCCACCTCGATCAGCATCGATTTGGACTTCTTCTGGATCAGGCACTGGGTCGCGAGCACATGTTCAACCTCGGAAGTGCCAATGCCAAAAGCGAGCGTACCGAGGGCCCCGTGCGTCGAGGTATGCGAGTCACCGCAAACGACCGTCATGCCGGGAAGCACGGCGCCCTGCTCAGGTCCGATGACATGCACGATCCCCTGGCGCATGTCACGCATGCTGAACTCGGTGATGCCAAAATCGACACAATTCCGGTCCAGCGTCTCCACCTGCAGACGCGACACCGGATCGGCGATCCCCTGATCACGGCCGGTGGTGGGAACATTGTGGTCCGGCGTCGCCAGGTTGGCCTCGACTCGCCATGGCTGTCGTCCGGCCAGGCGCAAACCCTCGAAGGCCTGCGGTGACGTCACCTCGTGAACCAGGTGACGGTCGATATAGAGTAATACCGTGCCATCCTTATCGGTGCGGACAACATGATCATCCCAAAGTTTGTCATAAAGTGTCTTTGGCTGCATGGTCATCTCCAAACCCAAAACCCAAGAAAGACTGATTTAATCGTCATTGCGAGGAGCGAAGCGACGAAGCAATCTCCAACCCATTGATATTCGGCATGAGATTGCTTCGCTTCGCTCGCAATGACGATTCGTCCCTCCTAAAACTTCCACTAGAATAATCGCCCCACACCTATAACTCAAATTCATATTTTTCATTTTCATTATTCCGTAATAGAATATCAATATGGATATCAACGCACTTCGCGCTTTCACTGAAGTTGCCCGCCAGGGCTCCTTTTCCAGAGCCGCCGAAGCACTCTTCGTGACACAACCCGCTGTCAGCAAGCGCATCGCTGCGCTCGAGGATGAACTGGGGGCCAGGCTCTTCGATCGCATTGGCAAAAAAATCACGCTGACCGAAACAGGCAGGGAACTCGAGCCGAGAGCACGCAGGCTGCTCCAGGAGGCGGACGAGATGAAGCGCATCGCCTCCACCTTGTCCGGCAGCGTCAGCGGGAGGCTGCTGATGGGCACCAGCCACCATATCGGCCTGCATCGCCTGCCGCCGGTGTTGAAAGCTTTTCACGACCAGTATCCCGACGTGACGCTGGATATCCGTTTCATGGATTCGGAACAGGCGTGCCAGGCCGTCGAGCAGGGAGAGCTGGAGCTTGCCATCGTCACGCTGCCGTCGTTACCCGCGGAACAGCTCGAAGTGCGAAACATCTGGACGGATGTTCTCGAAGTGGTGACGGCAACCGATCACCCGCTGGCATCACAGCAACAGGCCCAGCTGCGAACACTGGCGCGCTACCCGGCAGTTCTTCCCGGACCGCAGACCTACACGCACCAACTACTGAATCAGGAGCTGCAGCGGCTGGGATTGAAGCTCGATACGACGCTGTCGACAAACTACCTGGAGACGCTGAAGATGCTGGTCATGACCGGACTCGGCTGGTCGCTGCTGCCGCAGACCATGATCGATGAAAAACTGCATAGACTGAAGACCGAGATCAGGCTGCAACGCCAACTGGGATCGGTGGTGCATCGCAAGCGCACCTTGTCGAACGCCGCCAGGGCGATGTTGACCATCGCCTATGCGTGTCAACCGGCATCGCCAACGCCATCGGCCCCTTCGCCGCGGTTCTCGACGTGCTGCACAGCGGATCGATCAATCCCCAGGCACCGGTGCCGCTAATCGCCATGCTGGCGTTCGGCATCGCGATGATTGCAGGCCTTTGGTTCATCGGCAAGGAGGTCAGCAAGACCGTCGGCACACATCTGACCAGGATGTACCCTGCCAGGTACCGCCATTCACTGAATCAACGGTTTGACAGGTTTTAGGGCTGCGGCGAACGGCAGATCCCCCTCAAAGCCGCTGCGCGATCTTGCCGGCGATGTCCATCATCCGGTTCACATAGCCCCACTCGTTGTCATACCAGGCATAAACCTTGACGAGGGTGCCATCGGTCACCATCGTGGATGGTGCATCGATGATCGAAGAACGTGGATCATTCAAATAATCGACTGAAACCAGCGGGCGCTCCTCGTACCCGAGGATACCTTTCAACTCACCCTTTGCAGCCTCTTTGAAATAGCCGTTGACCTCTTCGGCAGTTACCGCTCTTGCCGCTTCGAATACGAAGTCGGTCAGCGAAGCATTCAACAGCGGGACACGCACTGCATGGCCATTCAGCTTCCCGGACAGCTCCGGAAAGATCTTCGTGATCGCCTTCGCGGAACCGGTTGTGGTTGGTATCAGCGACTGGCTGCAGGCACGCGCGCGGCGCAGGTCATTGTGGCCCTTGTCGACAATCGTTTGGGTATTGGTGATGTCATGAATGGTGGTCATGCATCCGTGGACAATGCCGATACGCTCGTGCATAACTTTGACAACGGGGGCCAGGCAGTTGGTCGTGCAGGAGGCGGCAGTTACCAGGTTGTGCTCAGCAGGATCGTATAAATGATCGTTGATGCCATAGACGAGATTGAGCGCCCCCTCTGTCGGCGCAGCAACGATGACCTTTTTCACCCCCTGGTCGAAGTAGGCCTGCAGGAGTTCCGGATCCTTATGGTGCCTGCCGGTCGCCTCGATCACGATATCGCATCCAGACCATTTATTCCCGGCGATTGTTGGCATGCTGCTGTAGTTGATGCGTTGACCACCGACAATCAGGACTCCGCCATCGGCCTCG
>JBDLII010000145.1:0-5290 GCA_039714995.1 Pseudomonadota bacterium | reverse complement strand
AAAGACCAGCAGCAGGAACAGCAGCCGCACCAGCTTCAATGCGCCATCACTGCGACCGTGAAAAAACTCGCGCGTGTTGAACGAACCGCCCATGAATCCCTGGGTCTCCTGGACGAGGGCATTGTGGCGCACGCCGATTGCTGTCTGCAGTGTCGACTTATGCTTCAATCTGGCATTTCGCAGTAGAGATGCCATGCGGGTGACAAAAGCCACCAGCAGAAAAATCACCGCCCAGATGCCGAAAAAGCTTACCAGGGCGACACCCTGGTAAGCTGAAAAGGCAGCCGCCAGCATGAACCCTGAAGCCAGGCCCAAAAAGAGATAGTTGGCAACCGTCAGCCAGTGGTGCCACTCCTGAAAAAACCTGACGCTGGCGTAGATCATCGCGGTGCAGACATACAGCAGAAAGGCAAAAAGACTGGCAACGATGCCGATCAGAATGGTGACATCGATCTCGGTGCCGGAACCGATGGTGAACAGCGGCTCGATCCATCCCATGTAGTGGGACAATCCATACAGAAACACCAGCACCATGAACAGCGGCAGGACGATCACTTCTCGCGACAGCCACGAGGTGCGCCACTTCGCCGCAGATCGCCATGCCCGCTCGGGCCGGCCAAGGTGAAACATCGAGGCGAACAACCCCAGACCCAGCAGCAGCAGCACCAGGAAACTCCCGACCGCGTAAAACCCCATGCTGTCCTGCGCCGGGATCAGGTTGGCCAGCGAATAGAACTGGCCGGTAATGAGCGCCAGAAAAAAACCCTGCCCCGCGCCGATCAGGGTGGTCAGGAAGATGACTGAAAAAGCCGGGTGCATAAATGTCTCCGTAAAGTCTCTTTCTCAAGAATCACACATCTTCGCGGTCAGAAGACCGCTCCTACACTGTAGTCGACAAGCTCTGTAGGAGCGCTCTTCTGAGCGCGAGATCCCCCAGGCAAGGTAGTCAATGCCATCAAAACGCCACATCGTCGATGGATGCGCCTTCGCTCACCGCCGCATCCAGCTCCTCGAGCAGCGGGTTGTCGACGCGGTCAAGCTCATCGGCATGAATGGTGATGCGCGTCTTGCGCCTTGGCAGATAGTGGTTGGCCGGTCTGGTGCCCCACTCCGGCATCAGCTGGTAACCGCCCTGCTCGCGGATGGCGACGGATACCTCCGACTGCGGATCATGCACATCCCCGAACAGGCGGGCGCTGGTCGGACAGGCCAGCACGCAGGCGGGCTTGCGTTCCGACTCCGGGATGTTTTCATCTGTGATGCGGTCGATGCAGAGGGTGCATTTTTTCATCACCTTCTCCCTGGCGTCCAGTTCGCGCGCACCGTAGGGACAGGACCAGGCGCAGTATTTGCAGCCGATGCACTTGTCATAATCGACCAGCACGACGCCGTTGTCTTCGCGCTTGTAGGATGCTCCGGTCGGACAGACAGGCACGCAGGGCGGCTCTTCACAATGCAGACAGCTCTTTGGAAAATGGACTGTCTCCGTCAGCGGAAACTCGCCCACCTCGTAGGTCTGCACGCGATTGAAAAAGGTGCCGGTCGGATCGGCGTCGTAGGGACGGAGATCCGACATCGGGCCCGCCCAGCCCGAAGTATTCCACTCCTTGCAGGAGGTGACGCAGGCGTGACAGCCAACGCAGACATTCAGATCGATCACCAGGGCCAGCTGTGACATCGCTTACCTCCTTGTTCCGCTGCCGGTAATGCCGGCGACAAACGCCTGCCACTTGTTGCGCCTCGGATCCTGTCCCGGGACCTTGCGCTGCCACGCGAACTGCGGCGAGGTAACCCGGGGTTCATCGACGTCGGCCTTGTAGATCTTGACGCGCACATCGAACCAGGCGGCCTGGCCGGTGACCGGGTCGGAGTTCGACAGATGCTCGCCGGCGCTGTCCGGCGGCAGCTCCTCGGAGATGATGTGATTCAGCAGAAACCCCTTGTTGGACTCGTTGGCGCGCTCCGACAGTCCCCAGGCTCCAGAGGCCTTGCCGATGGCATTCCAGGTCCACACGGTATCCGGCTCCAGCGCCTGTGAATAGCGGCACATGCAGCGCACCTTGCCGTGCGGCGACTCGACCCAGATCCAGTCGCCGTCGTCAATGCCGTTGGCATGCGCCGTTTGCGGATTGACGAACAGGTAGTTGTGGGTGTGAATCTGGCGCAGCCAGGCATTCTGCGAATCCCACGAGTGGTACATCGCCATCGGACGCTGTGTCAGTGCATTGAGCGGATAGCGCTGTGCATCCACATGCCTGTTCTCCAGCGGCTCGTAGTAGAACGGCAGCGGATCAAAATAGGTTTCGACGCGGCCGCGCAGCCGCTCGGGGGGCTGCTTGCCGGCTCTCTTCCCCTGCGCCGCCAGGCGAAATTTCTGCAGCACCTCGGAGTAGAGGTGTATCGTAATCGGCTCGGCGTAGCGGGTCATGCCATGGCCGCGCGCCCACTCCAGGTAGCCCTGGTTCCAGTTGCGCATGTACTGGTAGGATTTGGGCAGCTCGAAGTGGAACATGCAGTTGTTCTTGACATACATGTCGAGCTGGCGGGGATTGGGCTCCCCCTTCAGGGTGCGGGCGCCGTCCTTGCCGCGCCAGCCGGCGAGAAAACCGACGCCGGATCCCGGCGCGGTCTCGAAGTTGATCAGGAAACTGGGGTAGTCGCGGTATTTGCGGGAGCCGTCGGCGTTGGTAAAGGCCGGCAGCTTGAGCCTTGAGCCCAGTTCGATCAGTATCTCCTGGAAGGGCTTGCACTCCCCTTTCGGCTCGACAACGGGAACGCGGATGGCGTCGACCGGGCCACTGAACTCGGAGATCGGCCTGTCCAGCAGCGACATCGCGTCGTAACGCTCCAGGTAGCTGGTGTCCGGCAGCACCAGGTCGGCAAAGGCGACGGTCTCCGACTGAAAGGCGTCGCAGACGATAATAAAGGGAATCTTGTATTCGCCCTGCTCATCCTTGTCCACCAGCATTTCTCTCACTTTGGCGGTGTTCATCGAGGAGTTCCACGCCATGTTCGCCATGAACAGCAGCAGGGTGTCGATGCGGTAGGGGTCTCCGCGCCAGGCATTGGTGATCGCGTTGTGCATCAGCCCGTGCACCGACAGCGGATACTCCCAGGAGAAGGCCTTGTCGATGCGCACCGGCTCGCCCTCGTCATCGACGAAGAGATCATTCGGATCCGCCGGCCAGCCCAGCGGCATACCGTCGAGCGGCGTGTTCGGCTGCACGCCTTCCGGGCCTGTCGGCGGCTTCGGACAGGGCGGAACGGGACGCGGAAAAGGCGCCTTGTGACGAAAGCCTCCCGGGCGGTCGATGGTTCCCAGCAGGGTCATCAGGATGCTCAGCGCGCGAATGGTGTGAAAGCCGTTGGAGTGGGCCGCCAGCCCGCGCATGGCATGAAAGGAGACCGGATTGCCGACGACCGATTTGTGCAGATTACCCCAGGTATCGCGCCAGGCGATCGGCAGCTCGATCTTCTGGTCGCGCGCCGTCACGCCCATCTCGTGCGCCAGGCGGCGAATAGTATCGGCCGGGATATGGGTGATGCCCTCCGCCCACTCCGGCGTGTACTCCTCGACGCGGTCTTTCAGCAGCTGGAATGCGGGCGTCACCCCGATGCCATCCTCTAGCGTGTACTCCCCCAGGATCACCGGATCGGCACCCGGCGTATGGGTGCCGATGGCGCCGATCTCGCGGTCCCACCACAGCTTGTTCTCGGGATCGAAACAGCCCTCCTCGATATGCATCTCGACGCGATGAAAGAGACCGAAATCATCGCGTGCGGAATCGTTGACCACCAGCTCGGCAGCGTTGGTGTACTGGATCAGGAACTCACGGTCGAACAACCCCTGCTTGATGATCTCGTGGCAGATGGCCAGCAGCAGCGCGCCGTCGGTGCCGGGCTTGATCGGCACCCACTCGTCGGCGATCGCGGAGTAACCGGTGCGGATGGGATTGATCGAGATGAAACGCCCGCCGTTGCGCTTGAATTTGGAGATATGGATCTTCAGTGGATTGGAGTCGTGGTCCTCTGCCGTGCCCAGCATGATAAAGAGCTTGGAACGATCCAGGTCGGGGCCGCCGAACTCCCAGAACGAGCCGCCGATGGTATAGATCATGCCGGCCGCCATGTTGACCGAGCAGAAGCCGCCGTGCGCAGAGTAGTTGGGGGTGCCGAACTGCCGGGCGAAGAGCCCCGTCAGCGCCTGCATCTGGTCGCGCCCGGTAAAGAGGGCAAACTGCTTCGGGTCGGTCTCGCGCAGATGCGCAAGCCGCTCCTCCATGATCGCAAAGGCCTGCTCCCAGGAGATCTCCTCGAACGCCGACTCGCCGCGTTCGCCATCCTGCTTGCGCAGCAGCGGCTTGCTCAGGCGCGCGGGCGAGTACTGCTTCATGATCCCCGAGGCGCCCTTGGCGCAGATCACGCCCTGGTTGTGCGGATGCTCGGGATTGCCCTCGATATGGCGGATCTCGCCGTCACGCAGCGTGACGCGGATGCCGCAGCGGCAGGCGCACATGTAGCAGGTCGTATTCTTGACCTCGACGCGGCCGATGTCACGGTCCGAATGTTCTACAGGATCCAGCATGGTTCTGACAAAACCTCTCAGATTTTTTTTACCACAGATGAACACAGATGCACACGGATAGAGATAGTAATACATTCTGTTAATTTGTGTTGAGCTGTGTTTATCGTCATTGCTCACTAACCACGTGCATGTGAGTAAAATGCAATCGCACTTCTAATCGCTGTCAGAAGACCGCTCCTGCAGATTCATGTTGCTCCAGATGTAGGAGCGGTCTTCTGACCGCGATTTTGCTTCATCGATGCCCGGGAGTGAACCAGCATCAACTCGCTGCTTCCAACTCCTCCCAGCGCTTGTAGAGCGTCTCGAGCTGCGCCTGGCTCTGTGTCAGCTGCTGCTGTATTCCGGCAACGTCATCTCCGCGTTCCGTGTAGAGTCCAGGCTTTGCCAACTCTTCATGCATTTTCTCTATTTCTTCTTCAAGTTCTTCTATTTGCTTAGGTAATATCTCAAGTTCACGTTGAACCTTATAGCTGGTCCTGGAGGCAGATGCATGTTTTTTGTGTTTCACTGCAGGCTTGTCCGCCACCGGACCGCTGACAGTGGCGGGCGCTGCCGCACGCTGTTCGCGCAGCCAGTCCCGGTAGCCGCCAACAGCTTCATCGATGCGCCCCCCACCTGTGAAGACCAGTGTCGAAGTCACCACGTTGTCCAGGAAGGCGCGGTCGTGACTGACCAGCAGCACGGTGCCCTCAAAGTTGACAAGCA
>JBDLII010000144.1:0-5292 GCA_039714995.1 Pseudomonadota bacterium | reverse complement strand
TTGGCAAGGGGATTGGCCATTGCCGGCGAGACGCGCCTTGCCATGAATGCTGACAAGCCCACTGAATCCTAAATTATTACGTTGACGGAACACTAGCATATAAAACAATACACGGACTCATTGAGAGATTGAGTCATCATAAAGCTCTTTGAGAAAGCACAGCATGGCCCTGAAGATTGGGGTATAATTCTGCCATTCGGTTGCAACTGCTCTACGATATTGGCTGGCCAGCCAATTTCAAACGCTTCTTTCGATGATGGTTTTGTGATCAAAAGGTTGTTTTAGATGGAGTGGCTTACCGGTTTTACCCACAGCATAGGAAACAGCGTCGAGGTTTTCGGCCTTTTTTTCTTTGCCTCTCTGTTCCTCTCTCTGATACTGACTCCTCTCAGCGCTAAATTTGCCTTTCTGGTCGGCGCGGTCGATCAACCGAATAAACGCAGTGTTCACAACCTGGCCATGCCTCGCCTCGGTGGCCTGGGGATGGCTATTGCACTGGGTGTGAGCGTGCTGTTTTTCCTACCGGTGAATCCTTTTATTGCCGGTTTTCTTGCTGGTCTTGCGTTGATTGTTGCCGTTGGAGTTGCAGACGACATCCTGCAACTCAAAGCAAGATTCAAGCTCGTTGGACAGATCATATCCATTCTCCTCTTTATCTCGATCAGCGGCTATCAGGTCAGTAGCTTTGGGAATCTGTTTGGTGCGGGGGAGGTTACCTTCGGCGTCTTTACACCACTGGTGACGCTGCTGTGCATGCTGGCCATCATGAACGCCCTGAACCTCTCCGACGGCCTCGATGGACTTGCCGGAGGGATTACCGCCATCGCTTCGCTGTTCCTCGGAGCGCTGGCGATTCGCACCGGCTCCTGGGAGACGTTGGGCATCCTGATTGCACTGGCTGGCGCCGTCGTTGGATTTCTGCGTTATAACAGCCATCCCGCGAGGATGTTCATGGGAGATACCGGCAGTCTGCTGCTGGGGTATGTGCTGGCGGTCAGCTGTGTTTCACTGGCCTCGGGAAGCGGAGCATCTGAAGATATGAAGAGTGTGGCGCCAGTGACCGTCGCGATCGTACTCTATCTTCCGCTATTCGATGCGCTGATCGTGATGCTCAGGCGCATCCTCAACAGGAAGGGGGCCTTTGACGCCGACAACACCCATCTGCATCACAACCTGATAGAGCTCGGAATCGAGCATGGCGCAGTTGTTTCCATACTCTATTTTATCTCGTTTCTATTCGGCTTGCTGGCGCTGGCTCTGCTCGACCTGCCGGAATTGCACCAGATGCTGATCTCGGTAGGAGCGGCCCTGGTGTTTTTCACCATTGTCGAGAGAGTGAGGAAATCAAACCCGGCAGGATTGTTCAATCTGGGTGCGTCCATTGAGAAATGGGATCAAATTGTTCTCGGTTCCATAGGCAAACTGGTGATCCGCTCAACAGGCGTTGTTGCTCCTTTGCTGCTGCTGGCGCTTGTCGCGCCGGTTTTCATCGTCAATGACTCCCTGGGCCACTGGGGATGGTTGGCCCTGGCGCTCGGCGTAGTGATTCTTGCATCATTCCCCTGGCTTCAGCGCCAGCATCATCCCGGTCTGTTGCATGGAAGACTCTATCTGGCGATTTTTACGCTGCTGTTTTATTACCATGTCTTTGGCATCAAGCCCTATCCGTGGCTTGAGGGGTATCTCTTCTGGCTGAGCATGGCAGCGCTTGCCTGGGCCGCCATGCGGTTTGTTGCCCGGGGCTCCAAGCAACTCTACCTGACGACGGGATACGAGGTTTTTCTGCTGTTGGCAACATGGGGAATTCCAGCAGCAATACTGCCTGCGCTGACGGGGCAGCAGGATGCAACTATTGTCCAGGCGGTATACGCTGCCTGCTGGCAGACGATACCTCTGCTGCTGGTCATGCGGGCCTATGTCTGCAGATTACCGCAGCATAGAAATTTTATCGTTCTGCTGCTGGTTGCCGCTCTGTTCGTACTCGGATACCACTATATCCCGGATTTCCTGATGAGCTAGGCTCCGGAAATCACACAGGAGTGAGGACTCAAGCGCTCAAGAGTGAGTTGAGTAATATCTGCCAATCCTCTCACTCCCAAACCCCGGGTCCTCGCCCTTGTCTCAGATGCATCCACAATCCATATCAGGATTTTTGCTGCCGAGTACATCCAGCGATGT
This sequence comes from Pseudomonadota bacterium, assembly GCA_039714995.1. Classification (GTDB taxonomy): domain Bacteria; phylum Pseudomonadota; class Gammaproteobacteria; order Chromatiales; family Chromatiaceae; genus Sva-25. The sequence continues at coordinate 3,114 of JBDLII010000144.1, read as the reverse complement.
GGGATTGGAGTCCATATTCCTCACGTCGCCAGACTTGTCGCCGGCAAAAAGGTCGCTGTTATTTGCGTATGTCTCGGCAACGGGATCATATGAAACGCTTGCGACCGTGGTATGCCCCTGATAATTTGAGGTAAGATCAGGATTCTGGAAAATATCTTCCCAGTCGGCTGTTGCTGCAGTCGCAAAAAGCATCAAGGTTGCTGCAATCATGGTTTTCATGGCTTGTTCTCCTCAGTGAGCTGTACACAGGATCTAACTCCGTCCTCAAATGTATAGACATTGCGAATAAGAATAAGTTGCAAAATTATTACAATTTAATCCGCTGCCATGCAATATAGAGACCTCAGAGATTTCATTCGCCAACTTGAACAGATCGGCGAACTCAAGCGCATCCAGGCTGAAGTCGATCCCTGTCTCGAGATTACCGAGATCTGTGATCGCACCCTGAAAGCCGGCGGGCCGGCGCTGCTGTTTGAGAATGTCAAAGGCTCCGCTATGCCGCTGCTGGGGAATCTTTTCGGCACCACCAGGCGCGTTGCGCTGGGCATGGGAGAGGAGTCAGTCGAGGCGCTGCGGGAGGTCGGCGAGCTGCTGGCGCAGTTGAAAGAGCCCGAGCCCCCGAAAGGTGTGCGTGATGCCTGGGAGAAGGCGCCAATCTTCAAAAAAGTACTGAATATGGCGCCGAAGTGCATCAAAAACGCGCGCTGTCAGCAGATTGTCGTCGAGTCTGAAGATGTCGATCTGGCAACGATTCCCGTGCAGACCTGCTGGCCGGAGGATGCCGGGCCGCTGATCACCTGGGGCCTGGTCGTGACCCGGGGGCCGCATAAATCACGCCAGAACCTGGGGATTTACCGCATGCAGGTGATCGACCGCAACCGCGTCATCATGCGCTGGCTGGCGCACCGCGGCGGCGCGCTGGATTATCGTGACTGGCAGCAGCAGCATCCGGGAGAGCCCTTCGCTGTTTCGGTGGCGCTGGGGGCGGATCCGGCAACGATCCTCGGCGCCGTGACCCCGGTTCCGGATACTCTCTCCGAATACGCCTTCGCCGGACTGCTGCGCGGCAGCCGCACCGAGGTTGTTCGTTGCATCGGCAACGAGCTGCAGGTGCCGGCTGGCGCCGAGATCATTCTCGAAGGGCATCTGCACCCGGGCGACGTGGCGCCGGAAGGCCCTTTTGGTGACCATACCGGCTATTACAACGAGGTTGAAAGCTTTCCGGTGCTGACCATCGATCGCATGACGATGCGGCCGGATCCCATCTATCACAGCACCTACACCGGCCGGCCTCCGGATGAGCCGGCGATTCTCGGCGTGGCGCTCAACGAGGTATTCGTACCAATACTGCGCAGGCAGTTTCCGGAGATCAGCGACTTCTATCTGCCCCCGGAAGGCTGCTCCTACCGCATGGCCGTGGTGAGTATGAAAAAAGCCTATCCCGGCCATGCCAAGCGGGTGATGTTTGGCGTGTGGTCGTTTCTGCGCCAGTTCATGTACACCAAGTTCGTGATCGTCACCGACGATGATATCGATGTGCGGGAGTGGCAGGATGTGATCTGGGCCATGACAACGCGCATGGACCCTGCGCGGGATATGACGCTGGTTGAGAATACGCCGATTGACTACCTCGATTTTGCCTCACCGGTATCGGGACTCGGATCCAAGGTCGGCTTTGACGCCACCAACAAGTGGCAGGGAGAGACAGACAGGGAGTGGGGTGTTCCCATCGAGATGGACGAGGAGGTCAAGGCGCGCATCGACAGCATCTGGGATGAGCTGGGTATCGAGTAGCTTCACACGGGATTGTCGATCTCGAAATAGCGGTGCGTGATGCCGAATTCCGAGGCGATGGCTTCACCCAGCGCCTGTACGCCGTAGCGCTCGGTGGCGTGGTGTCCCGCGGCATAGTAATGGATATTGCGTTCACGCGCCGTATGCACCGTCGCTTCCGAGATCTCGCCGCTGATGAAGGCGTCGAGTGCGAGATCCGCCGCTTGATCGATATATTTTTGCGCCCCGCCGGTGCACCAGCCGACACGCCGGATCGACGCTCTCTCCGCGGCGATATGCAGAGGCTCGCGTGCGACTGCCTGCTTGATGCTTGCCGCAAGCTCCCGGGGCGTCACGGGTTCAAGGAGTTCAGCACTCCACAGCAGGCCATCGCCCGGCTCTGTGGCTGCTGCATTGTGCAGTTGCAGGCGTCTCCCCAATTGCGCATTGTTGCCGTACATGGGGTGTGCATCAAGCGGCAGGTGATAGGCGAGCAGGCTGATGTCGTTTTGCATCAGGGAGCGAATGCGACGCCCCTTGATGCCGGTCAGCGGTTGTGACTCGCCATTCCAGAAGTAGCCATGATGAACCAGGATGGCATCGGCCTGCCATTCGACAGCGGCATCGAGCAGCGCCTGGCATGCCGTGACGCCGCTTGCCAGCCGCTGGATCTCTCTGCCGCCCTCGACCTGCGTGCCGTTGGGACAGTAGTCGGAAAAATTTTCGGCTTGGAGCTGCTGATTGCACCAGCGCTCCAGCGTATGAATTTGGATCATCTCATCGCGACCCGCTATGATAGCAGCGGTAGTTGACCGAACAGTAGATGCAGTATATGCGAAAACATGCCATCCCCCGTCATTTTCTGGTAGCCGCTGCATATGGTCTGCTTGCGTTGCTGATGCTTACGCCGGCGTCACATGCGCGGGGAGCCGGTGCACAGGCTTCAGGTCCCGTCTCCTATGCGGATGCCGTCGAAAAGGCTGCACCGGCGGTCGTCAATGTCAATGCCAGCCGGGTGCTGCAGCGGCAAGCTGCCCCGTTTTTTGATGCGCCGCGCCCCTACCGCTATCAAGGCGCCCCCCGCGGCAGAGATTCCAGCCGGCTGCATGAAGACAATCAAGGCTCCGGCGTCATCGTGGATGCCAGGGGCTATATCGTGACCAACAGCCACCTGGTGAATGGCGCAGACAGGATTGAGGTCGTCCTGCACACAGGCGAACGCCTGCAGGCGGAGATTGCGGGTTCCGATCCCGACTCGGATATTGCCGTGCTGCAGGTTGATCTCAGTGAACGCAGCGTCAAGCTGGAGCCGCTTCCAGTGATCACTCTTGGAGCATCTTC
>JBDLII010000143.1:0-5322 GCA_039714995.1 Pseudomonadota bacterium | reverse complement strand
AGCATCAGAGTGCTGCTCATCAGGGGTTCATTGAGACGTTCCAGCAGCGCCAGGGCAATCCTGTTGTCCGGCACGCGTATACCGATGGTTTTGCGCTTCGGATTCTGCAGTCTGCGCGGCACCTGCTTGGTCGCCTTGTGGATAAAGGTGTAGGGACCGGGGGTGAGACTCTTGATCAGCCGGTATTGGCTGTTGCTGACCTTGGCATAGAGCGCGATCTCCGAGAGGTCGCGGCACAGCAGCGTGAAGTTATGCTTGTCATCCAGCTGGCGAATGCGGCGGATGCGATCCAGCGCCTTTTTGTCCCCGGTATGGCAGCCCAGCGCATAACCCGAATCCGTTGGATAGATGATGACGCCGCCGGCATGAATTATCTCCACCGCCTGGTTGATCAGCCTGGACTGTGGATTCTCCGGATGAATTTGCAAGAAGAGGGCCATCGGCTACTCCTGCTGCGACTGTGGATAAAAAAACATCGCCAGCAGCATCAGCATGACGCCGATGCTGATCGCACTGTCCGCAACATTGAAGGCGGGCCAGGACCACTGCCGGTAGTAAACCAGCAGAAAATCGATGACCTCTCCATGGACGACACGGTCGATCAGGTTGCCGACGGCGCCGCCGATGATCAGGGCAAGCGCCGCAGCGGTGACCTTCTCCTGTGAGGAGAGCCGCTTCAGCCAGATGACCAGTACCAGGCTGACGACGCTGGCAAGCACGGTAAAAAACCAGCGCTGCCAGCCGCCTGCATCCGCCAGAAAGCTGAAAGCAGCGCCCGGGTTGTAGGCCAGGGTCAGATCAAAAAAGCCCTCGATGACCGGCACTCTTGCATGCAGCGCAAAGTGGCTGTCGATCCACAGCTTGCTGAGCTGATCGACAACCACCACCACAACGGAGAGCCACAGGTATCTGAGCATCAGGCATACTTCCGCTGTTCGCCTGCGCCATCGACATTGGTGACGCAGCGGCCGCAAAGATCCGGGTGCGCGGAATCGCTGCCGACATCTTCGGCATGATGCCAGCAGCGTTCGCACTTCGGCTGCTGCGAAGCTGTGACAACCACCTTCAGTCCCTCCAGTTCGGTGTCGCGGGCATGCTCCGGCGGCACCGTTTGCAGCCGCGCCTGCGAGGTGATCAGCACAAAACGCAGCTCGTCGGACAACAGCGCCAGTGCTCTGTGCAGTTCGCCTTCACAGTAGAGCGTCACCTCGGCATCCAGCGAAGAACCGATGCCGCCCTCCTTGCGCAGCAGCTCCAGCTCCCTGCCGGTGGCCGAGCGGGCAGCCATGATCAATCTCCACTGCCCGGCGCTGATCTCGTCGTCCCCGCTGAGTTCAAACAGCCCCTCGTACCAGGTCTCGAGAAACACCGATTCGCCGTGCTCGCCGGGCAGGTGCCGCCACGCCTCGTCGGCGGTAAAACTCAGGACAGGGGCCAGCCAGCGCAGCAGCGCCTCGGCAATATGATACATCGCCGTCTGCGTCGAACGGCGCGCCAGGCTGTCAGCCTGGCAGGTGTACTGGCGGTCCTTGGTGACATCCAGGTAGAAGCCGCCCATCTCGTTGATGCAGAAATTCTGGATCTTCTGATAGATCAGGTGGAACTGGTACTCCTTGTAAGCAGCGATGATCTCCTGTTGCAGCTTGGCGGCGCAATCCACCGCCCAGCGATCCAGCGGCAGCATCGCGTCGGGGGCAACCAGGTTCTGTGCGGGATCAAAGCCATGCAGGTTGGAGAGCAGGTAGCGGGTCGTATTGCGAATACGGCGGTAGGCGTCCGCGGTGCGCTTCAGAATCTCATCGGAGACGTTCATCTCGCCGCGATAGTCGGTGCTGGCCACCCACAGGCGGATGATATCGGCGCCCAGGTTTTTCATCACCTTCTGCGGCTGCAGCACATTCCCCAGCGACTTGGACATCTTGCGCCCCTGGGCGTCGACGGTAAAGCCGTGCGTCAGCACCTGCCTGTAGGGCGCCCGGCCATGCATGGCCGTCGACGTCATCAAGGAAGACTGGAACCAGCCGCGGTGCTGGTCGGAACCCTCGAGGTAGAGATCCGCCGGTGAACGCAGCTGCTCACGCTGCTCCAGGACGCAGGCGTGGGAGACGCCGGAGTCAAACCACACGTCCAGCGTATCTGTGACCTTTTGATATTTTTCGGCATCCTCCCCCAGCAGCTCTTCGGCCTGCAGCGAGAACCAGGCCTCGACGCCCTGCTGCTCGACTTTCTGAGCCACCCGCTCGATCAGGCCGGCGGTGTCGGGATGCAGATCTCCGCTCTGACGGTGAACAAACAGCGCTATCGGCACACCCCAGGTGCGCTGCCTGGAGATGCACCAGTCCGGGCGGCCTTCGACCATGCCGCGGATGCGCGCCTCTCCCCACTCGGGCAGCCACTCGACCTTGCCGATCTCCGCCAGCGCCGCCTCGCGCAAACCACTCTTCTCCATGCTGATAAACCACTGCGGCGTGGCGCGGAAGATGATCGGCGTCTTGTGGCGCCAGCAGTGCGGATAGCTGTGGCTGACGCGCTCCATGTGCAGCAGCGCCTGACGCTGCTGCAGCACCTCGATAACATGCTCGTTCGCCTTGAAGACATGCTCCCCGGCAAAAAGTTCTGTGCCCTCCTCGAAGACGCCGTTGCCGGCGACCGGGTTGTCGACGGCAAGACCATATCGCTGTCCGGCGACAAAATCCTCGACGCCGTGGCCGGGAGCTGTGTGCACCGCTCCTGTGCCCGCGTCGAGGGTGACATGCTCGCCCAGAATGAGCGGCACCTGCCTGTCATAGAAGGGATGCTGCAACTGCAGCCCCTCGAAGGCGGCACCATGGGCATAGGCAAGTACACGGTAATGCTCGATGTTCAAGCGCCCCATGGTCTCCTTCAGCAGGCCCTCGGCAACCAGCAGACGCTCCTTGCCCTGCTCACCCTGGCACTGCACCACGACATATTCGAGTCCAGGATTCAGCGCCACGGCCTGGTTGGCGGGAAGCGTCCAGGGAGTGGTCGTCCAGATCACCGCCGAAAGCGGGCCCTCGCCATGGTGGTCCGGCACCGCATGGCAGGCGGCGAACAGCGCCTCCTCATCGATGATGCCAAAGCGCACATCGATCGCGTAGGACTCCTTGTCCTGGTACTCCACCTCGGCCTCCGCCAGCGCCGAGCCGCAGTCGGTGCACCAGTGCACCGGCTTGTAGCCCTTGTGCAGGTGGCCGTTGGCGACGATCTTTCCCAGCGAGCGGATGATGTTGGCCTCGAAGGCGTAATCCATCGTCAGATAGGGGTTATGCCACTCGCCAAACACTCCGAGACGTTTGAAATCCTCGCGCTGTCCGTCGACCTGTTTGCCGGCATAGGTGCGGCACGCCTTGCGGAATTCGGCGGCGCTCACCTTGCGCCCCGGCTTGCCGACCCGCTTCTCCACCTGCAGTTCGATCGGCAGGCCGTGGCAATCCCAGCCGGGCACATAGGGGGCGTCGAAACCGTCCAGCGTGCGGCTCTTGACGATAATGTCTTTCAGTACCTTGTTGACAGCATGACCGATATGAATCTCGCCATTGGCATAGGGAGGGCCGTCGTGCAGAATGAATTTCGGCCGGCCGCTGCAGGTCTCGCGGATCTTCCGGTAGAGCTGGCTCTGCTCCCACTGGCGCAGCAGGTTCGGCTCGCGCTGCGCCAGGTTGGCCTTCATCGGAAAACCTGTTTTCGGCAGGTTGAGGGTCTCTTTATAACTCTTCGTCACTATCTATATTCCAATGCTATCTTGTCAACTTTCGTAGGGTGGATAAGCGACAGCGCATCCACCATGCTCCCGGCGTTATTGCACCCTACTGTGGTCTCTGTCTTCAGTGTGTTCCGTGTGTTCCGTGGTTAATTTTGTTGTTGATGAATACGCCGCGCCTGCTGCGAATCCTCTTCAATCTGGCGGCGCAGCGCATCGAGTGAATCAAACTTCATCTCGTCACGAATCGGGGCGATGAACTCCACCCCGACATGCGCCCCGTAGATGCTGCGGTCGAAATCGAACAGGTGCACCTCCAGCAGCAGCGAGGAGCCTCCGTCCACCGTCGGCCGGTTGCCGATATTGGCCACCCCCGGCAATGCATCTGCATCCACCCCGTGCACGCGCACGGCATAGACGCCGCGCAACGGGCTGACGGGACGGTGCAAGCGGATGTTCAGCGTTGGGAAGCCGATGGTGCGGCCACGCTTGTCACCGTGTGAGACCCGTCCGCAGATCGTGTAGACGCGCCCCAGCAATTTTGCCGCTCCCTGCAGATCGCCGCCGACCAGCAGCCTGCGGATGCGCGTTGAACTGATGCGCTCGCCGCCAGCGGTGACAGTCTGCAGGTCATCGACCTGAAAACCGAGATCTCGGCCCGCCTCATGCAGCAGCGCCACGTCACCGCAACGGGCCCGGCCGAAGCGAAAGTCATCTCCCACGTAGAGGTGCCGGACCCCCAGCCCCCTGACCAGAATCTCGTCGATAAAGGCTTCTGCACCCATCGTGGCCAGTTTACGGCCGAACGGCAGCACCAGTACGTAGTCGATGCCGGCCTTCTTGATCACCGTCAGTTTTTCGCGCAGGCGCGTCAGCCTGCTGGGCGCCTTCTGCGGTTGAAAATACTCCAGCGGCTGAGGCTCGAAGGTGATCACAGTGGCCGGCACTCCCAGCGCGTCCGCAACCTTGCGTAACTCGGCAAAGACAGCCTGATGCCCGAGGTGCACGCCATCAAAATTGCCGATGGTCGCCACGCAGCCATGGTGTTCAGCACGCAGATTATGGAGACCGCGAATCAGTCGCATCGAGTCAAAGGATCGCTTGCAGGGAAAAAACGTGAATTATATCAGTATCAACCAGGGTGACAGGCCTATTTTTGAGGCTGCAGAAAAATGTTTTTATCCCTTCTCCCTCCGGGAGAAGGTTAGGATGAGGGGAAGAAAAATCAAACAGTCAGCTGCTGCAGTCGAAATTCTCAATAACTCCGCGCTTATGAGAAAACCCTATCGCATTTCAATCGCGGTCAGAAGACCGCTCCTACGTCTGATTCTACGCAGAGCTGTAGGAGCGGTCTTCTGACCGCGATTTTGCACGGAGTTATTGAGAAGTTGCGAAAAAACCTCTCTATTCATTGCGGCGCAGCAGATACCACAGGATCGGCATGATAGTGGCATCGTGATTCACCGGCGGGGGCTGCAGCGCAGCATCCAGGGCTTCTCCAATCAGGCGGTGGGTCTTTGCGGTTGGATGGATGGAGTCGAAAAAGACAAAACGGTCGAACTCGATATCGATATCAATGCCGGAGATGGAGATGCAATCAG
>JBDLII010000142.1:0-5378 GCA_039714995.1 Pseudomonadota bacterium | reverse complement strand
ACGACCCGGCAGCCCTTGAGACAGAGCTTTTCGACACAGATATCGACTCGGGTGTTCATAGATTCTCTACTAGCGAGACCATGCCTCAGACTGACGAGGCATGAAAGAAATCATTTTCTCTCGCAAAGACGCTAAGCTCGCCAAGAAAAACCTTTGCGATCTTAGCGTCCTGGCGAGAGTCATTATTGAAATTCGACTCATTTGTAAAGATGTTGGTCACTCAAGGATTATTAATGCCCTGCCCCCTTGAGCCGGTTGACCATTCCCTCGCAGACATCCTTCGCATCGCCGAAGACCAGCGAGCAGTTGTCCTGGTAGTAGAGCCGGTTTTCGACGCCTGAATAGCCCGGCCGCATCGAGCGCTTGATGACGAAGACATGATTCGCCTTGCCGGCATCCAGCACCGGCATGCCGTAGATGGGGCTGGATGTGTCATCCTTTGCGGCAGGATTGACGACATCATTGGCGCCGACGACCAGGGCGACATCCGCGGTGGCAAACTCCGGATTGATCTCATCCATCTCGACGACATTCTCATAGGGGATGTCCGCCTCCGCCAGCAGCACGTTCATGTGCCCCGGCATACGGCCGGCGACGGGATGGATGGCAAACTTGACCTCGACGCCATTCCCCTCGAGCTGCTCCATCAACTCCTTCAGGGCATGCTGCGCCTGCGCCACCGCCATCCCGTAGCCGGGGATGATCAGCACCTTGTTGGCGTCCTCCATCCAGTAGATCGCATCTTCGATGGCGGCGGATTTGACACCCTTCTGCACGGCCTCGCCGGCAGCGCTGCCCGCATCCGCGGCAGTGGTACCGAAGCCGCCGAAGACGACATTGAAGATCGAGCGGTTCATCGCGCGACACATGATCAGCGACAGGATGGCGCCGGAAAAGCCCACCAGTGCGCCGACGATGATCAGCAGGTTGTTCTGCAGCGTGAAACCCGTTGCAGCGGCAGCCCAACCGGAGTAGGAGTTGAGCATCGAGATGATGACCGGCATATCGGCGCCGCCGATCGGTATGATCAACGTGAATCCCAGGATAAAGGCCAGCAGTGTCATCAGCGCCAGCGACAGCATGCTTTCGCTGAGCGCGAAGTGAATTCCGAAACCGATGGCGGCAATGCCCAGCAGCGCATTCAGCAGATGCTGGCCTGTGAACTTGACCGGTGTGCCCGAGATGATGCCCTGCAGTTTGCCGAAGGCGATCACCGAGCCGGAGAAGGTGATGGCGCCGATGATGATGCCCACCGAGAGTTCGCCCATCAGTACACCGTTGAGCAATCCCCCGGCCTGCTTGTTCAGAAAGGTGCCGATAGCCACCAGCACCGCAGCCATACCGACAAAGCTGTGCAGAGCAGCGACCAGCTGGGGCAATGCCGTCATCTGGATGCGCGCCGCAACCACGGTGCCGATTACGGCGCCGATGCCGACGGCAACGAGAATGAAACCGTAGGATTTAACCTCCGCCCCCATCAGGGTGGCGACAATGGCAATCGCCATGCCGGTCATCGCAAGGAAGTTGCCGCGCCGTGCCGAAGCCGGGTGCGTCAGCCCCTTCAGGGCAAGGATAAAGAGAATGGCGGAGACCAGGTAGGCGACGGCCTGGGCGTTTACGGAGATTTCCATCATCAGGTCCCTAGCGCTTCTTCTTGTTGAACATGGCAAGCATCCTGTTGGTCACCAGGAAGCCGCCAAAGACGTTGATCGACGCCAGCAGCACGGCGAAAAAGCCGATAATCTCGGCCGTCGTCCCCACTCCCTCGAGTCCGGTCACCAGCAGTGCGCCGACGATGACAATGCCGGAGATCGCATTGGTCAGCGCAACCAGCGGTGTATGCAGGGATGGCGTGACTCCCCAGATCACCCAGTAACCGATGAAGCAGGAGAGAACAAATATGTAGAGTGCAACCAGTGTTTCAGACATGGCCTTGATCTCCGGGGCAGTATCAGTCGTGTGAAGTAATCAGCGCAGCTTTGGTAATCTCATCTTCATCGAGATCTTTCAGGACGGGGCCCTGTTCACCCTCGTCGACCATGATGCCTAGCAGATTGAAGAGGTTGTTGGCATAGAATGCACTGGCGTCCGATGCCATCTTGGAAGGATAGTTGGTATGTCCGACCAGGATGACGCCATGCTTCTCGATCACCTTGTGTTTCTCGGTCAGCGGGCAGTTGCCGCCGTTTGCCGCGGCCAGGTCGATGATGACCGAGCCCTCGCGCATACGTTTGACGACATCCTCCTGGATCAGCACCGGCGCCGGTCGGCAGGGTATCAATGCCGTGGTGATGATGATATGCGCCCTGGCGAGCTCGTCAGCCAGCAGCTGCTGCTGCCTGGCCTTGGCTTCATCGGAAAGCTCTTTGGCGTAGCCGCCCTCGCCGGAGCCGCTCTCGCCGATATCGAGCACGATCGCCTTGGCGCCCAATGACTCGATCTGCTCACTGGTTTCCGGGCGGATATCGTAGGCATAGACATCGCCGCCAAGACGTCTTGCCGTTGCAATCGCCTGCAGCCCTGCAACACCGACGCCGAGAACCACGATACGCGCCGGCTTGGAGGAGCCGGCTGACGTCATCATCATCGGCAGAAAACGCTTGTAGTGCGTCGCCGCCTCGATCACCGCGCGGTAGCCGGCGATGTTGCTCTGTGACGAGAGTGCATCCATCGACTGGGCGCGCGAAATGCGGGGAATCTTCTCCATCGCGATGGGACGGACCCCCTTTGCCAGCATCGCCGGGATCACCTCCTCCACTTCGCAGAGTTCGAGATGGCCGATATAGATGGCGCCCTCGTGCATTGCGGCGACATCAGCCAGACTCGCTTTGCGCACCATCATCACGATATCGGCATCCAGCGCAGTGGCGCGATCGACCAGCTCCACACCGGCAGCACGGTAGTCGTCATCGTGATAGTGTGCGGCCTCTCCGGCTCCCTGCTCAAGCAACAGCGAGAACCCCTTGCCGGCCAGCTTTGTCGCCACCTCCGGCGTCATGGCAACGCGCTTCTCGCCCGCAATACTCTCTTTGACAACCCCGATTCTCATCAACGCATTATCACTTCGTAAAAAATGTTTCTATTATTACGCTTGTGACGGTGCGACTCAACAGGTATTTATCTGTGATACTATTTTTCACTGCGATTAACAGCAGCCTACAACGGATTCAGAGAGCAGCATGAGCAACGAGCCGCGCCTTCCCAACTTTCCGGTCTCTTTTTTCTCCATGATCATGGGGCTCTCCGGCTTCACGCTGGTGATGATGAAAGTCGAAGAGCTTGGACTGATTGCCTATGCGCCTGTCGAACTCTCAGCTGCCGTTACTATTGCCCTGTTCCTGGTGCTGCTCGGCACCTACGCATTAAAGTTGTTGCGCCACCCCGATGCAGTGCGCGCAGAACTCGACCACCCCGCCATGCTGAGTTTTTTCCCGACCATCACCATCAGCCTGATATTGATAGGTAGCTTCCTGGCCACCTGGACCCCGACGGTGGCACTCGTCAGCTGGCAGATTGGCGCCACGGGCCAGCTGTTGCTGACTCTGCTTATCCTGACGCGCTGGATCCATCACGACCATTTCGAGATTCACCATATCAGTCCTGCCTGGTTCATCCCGGTGGTCGGCAACATCCTGGTGCCGCTTGCCGGCGTCGAGAATGCATCCATGGAGCTGAACTGGTTTTTCTTCAGCGTCGGCCTGCTCTTCTGGATCGTACTCTTCACCATCATCATGTACCGCATGGTCTTCCATCGCCCGATGGCGGAGAATCTGCTGCCGACGCTGTTCATCATGATCGCACCACCTGCCGTGGGTTTTATCTCCTATCTGAACCTGGTGCCGGACCTGGATAACTTCGCCCGCGTGCTCTACTACAACGCGCTGTTCATGACGCTGCTGCTGCTGGTGCAGACGCCGCGGTTCATCAGGATCCCCTTCTCGCTCTCCTGGTGGGTCTACTCCTTCCCGCTTGCCGCGGTCACGGTTGCTACGCTGCTGATGTACGAGGAGACGGACAAACCCTACTTCAAGCTCATCAGCTACCTGCTGCTGGTGCTGGTCAGCGCCCTGATCGTATTCCTGCTCTACAAGACCTGGCGCGCTGCCCGCCATCAGCAGATCTGCCTGCCTGCTAAATCCTGATGCAAAGAGGGTTGATCTATCACCCTGATCACTATTAGCCTTGGTTTGGTCTGTTGGCGTTGGCGCGAGTCTGGTCGAATTTATTCGTCATTGTGACGAGGCCCAGCCGACGCGGCAATCTTACCGAGATTGCTTCGCTACGCTCGCAATGACACTGATTTTCGCTGCTAACTGCAAACTGCTGACTGCTAATTTTTTATGGTGACGATCCATGCGTCCAACACAACTTCTGAAAGTCTTCTCCCGCGAGTTTCACAGCACCGGCGATGGCCATCACACGCCTGTGATGCTGTGGGGGCCGCCCGGCGTCGGCAAATCCCAGATGGTGGCGCAGACCGGCGCCAGGCATGGCGTGGCGGTGATCGACATCCGCCTGTCGCAGATGGAGCCCTCCGACCTGCGCGGCATCCCGTTTCGCAGCGGCGAGCTTGTCGAGTGGGCAACACCGGCAATACTTCCCGATGCCCGGCGCCATGGCAAGCAGGGCATCCTGTTCCTCGACGAAATCACCTCCGCCCCGCCCAGCGTCTCGGCAGCTGCCTACCAGCTGATTCTTGATCGCCGCCTCGGCGAATACCAGGTTCCGCCGGGATGGGTCATCTTTGCCGCGGGCAACCGCCAGGGTGACCGTGGAGTGACCTATACGATGCCGGCTCCGCTTGCCAATCGCTTCTCACACTTCGAGGTGGAGACCAACCTGGACGACTGGGTCGCCTGGGCCTACGCCAACGGCATCGATGAGCGCATTATCGGCTTTTTGCGCTTCCGCCCCGAGTTGCTGTTCGATTTCGACCCCGCGCTCAACCCGGTGGCGTTCCCGTCGCCGCGCTCCTGGGAGTTCGCCCACCGCGGCCTGCAGAAATTCAGTGATCATCCCGAACTGCTGCAGGCGACCCTGCAGGCCTGCGTCGGCCCTGCCGCGGGCGTCGAACTGCACGCCTTCGTCAACAGCCTGGAGCAGATGCCGGACCTCGATGCGATCATTGCCGGTGAAACGTCGTCCGTCCCGGATGAGATCGATCTGCAGTATGCTGTAGCCGCGGCGCTGGTCGGGCGCGCCATCCGCGCCAGTCACACTCCCGACGCGATGCGCACCATCGGCAATATCCTCCACTATGCCGGCTGTTTTCCACAGAGGGAGATGGGCGTGATGCTGGTCTCGGATATGCACAACGCCATCGGCGAACAGCTGTTCCAGACGCCGGAGTTCAGCGACTGGGCCACGGCCATTGCCGA
>JBDLII010000141.1:0-5394 GCA_039714995.1 Pseudomonadota bacterium | reverse complement strand
CCGACGCGCTGCTTGTCATCGACCTGTTCGATGATGGCGGCAAGCTGCTCGAAGCGATGACCAAGATTGGTCCCCTGTCCGGCCGTCGTTTCGATGACGGCAGTCACATCCGCTGTCTGTTGCAACGCCAGGTTGATCGATTCGGCGACCCTGGCGATGCTGTCAGACTCGGAGATCTGCTTGAGGGTGCTGCCTGGATGGAAGTTGAGCAGTTTGAGCCCCAGCTGTTCACAGCGCTGCATCTCGTCGAGGAAGGCGGCGCGTGACTTGTCGAGTTTCTCCTGCTCCGGGTGGCCGAGGTTGATCAGGTAGCTGTCATGCGGCAGTACATGCTCCGGGGCAATGCCGACCTTTCCGAGGTTGTGTTTGAAGGCGTCGATGCTCGCTTCTGTGAGCGGCTTTGCGTGCCACTGTCGCTGGTTCTTGGTAAACAGTGCAAAGGCCTTTGCACCTATCTTGCCGGCGTTCAAGGGTGCATTCTCAACGCCGCCCTGGGCGCTGACATGGGCTCCAACATATTTCATCGGGTTAACAATTGGGTATGCTTGTGGGAATATTCAAAGGGGGAAAGTATAACCTGTAATTCATGAAGATTGGATGCAGGAGTGGTGGTCTGACCACGATATGGGTTCCCACCCGGAAACGAGGAGAGCATGGTGGATGCGCTGTCGCTTATCCCCCCGACGGATTTTTCGAATGACATGATATGAATATCCGAATTCACACCAGCATCAGTGAAATCAGTGAAGACTCCTGGAATGCGCTGGTGCGGGATAACCATCCCTTCCTGCGCCATGAATTTCTCCATGCCATGGAGCGGCATGGCTGCGTGGGGGAAAAATTCGGCTGGTTGCCCCGGCATATCACGGTGCATGACAATGACCGGCTGATCGCCGCCATGCCGCTTTATGAGAAACACAACTCCTATGGCGAGTTCGTGTTTGACAATGCCTGGGCGGACGCCTATGTCAGGGCAGGCAGGGACTATTACCCCAAGCTGGTGTCGGCCATTCCCTACACGCCGGCAACGGGTCAGCGCATGCTCTCTCTTGCCGGACGTGAACGGGAGAGCTGGCCGCTGCTGCTACAGACGGCTTTGCAGCTGACGAAAGAGTCCGGCGCCAGCAGTTTTCACATGCTCTTTCCGGACAGCACGGAGCACGAATTTCTTCGTCAGCAGGGGCTGTTGAGTCGTCATGACTGCCAGTTTCACTGGCGCAACGATAACTACCGGGATTTTGATGATTTCCTGAACAGGCTGCGCTCCAGAAAACGCAACAACATCCGCAAGGAGCGCGGCAAGGTTGCGCAGGCCGGCATTCGGCTGCGGCAGCTTGATGGCCACAGCGCAACACCACTCGACTGGCGCAACTTTGCCTCCTTCTACGAACAGACCTTTGCCGAGAAGTGGGGTATGGCGACATTCAACCTGGACTTCTTCGAGGAGGTGGCGCAGCGTTTGCCTGAACAGGTTGTGCTGGTGCTCGCCGATGCGGGGTCCTCCTGCGTTGCCGGCGCCCTGATGTATCGCAGCGACACCACACTTTTCGGCAGGCACTGGGGCTGCAGCGAGCAGGTCGACTCGCTGCACTTCGAGGCGTGCTACTATCAGGGCATCGAATACTGCATCCGTCACGGCCTGCAGCATTTCGAACCGGGCGCCCAGGGAGAGCACAAGATCGCACGCGGTTTTCTGCCGACGCTGACCAAATCCAGCCACTGGATTGCAGAGGAGGAATTCCGCCAGCCGGTCGGCAGCTTTGTCAGACACGAGCGCCAGGCCGTGGCCGGGTATATGCGCCAGCTCGGGGCGGCCACTCCCTACAAAAAGAGTGAATCAACAGCGAGATGAAACCCTACGCCGAATCCTGCGACCAGAACCGTGATCCCATTCTTGAAGTGATTCAACCGCTTTTTGCCGATTGCAGCGAGTTGCTCGAGATCGGCAGCGGCACGGGGCAGCATGCGGTCTATTTTGCAGGCAGGATGCCGCATCTGACATGGCAGTGCAGTGACAGGCGCGAGAGTCATGTCGGCATTCAGCAATGGCTGAGTGAAGCCGGTCTCCCCAACACCAGGCCGCCGCTGGCGCTGGATGTCAGCCGTGACGACTGGCCGCTGCGGCAGTTTGATGCGGTATTCTCGGCCAACAGCGTCCACATTATGCACTGGCCTGATGTGGAGGCGATGTTTGCAGGCATCGGGCGGGTGCTGCAACAGGGCGGCATCTTCGCTCTCTACGGTCCCTTCAACTATGACGGGCAGTTTACCAGTGAGAGCAATGCGCAGTTCGACCAGTGGCTCAAAAACAGGGATCCACTGAGCGGTGTGCGGAATTTTGAAGACCTCGATCGGCTGGCGCAGCGGGCGGCAATGCAGCTGTTGAATGATAACGAGATGCCGGCCAATAACAGGATCCTCAGCTGGCTCAGACAGCGATAAAAATAACCACGGAGCACACGGACAACACAGAATTTTGGAGCTCTTTTCCGTGTTGTCCGCGTGTTCCGTGGTAACGAACGATGAAATTAGTGATTACTGCTACGACGAACGAATGAACAGATTCATGACGCTTTACACACCATCACTGTCGATGAGATTCAGGATCGTCGTGCTGTCGATCGCGTTGCTGCTGCTGTTGCTGGCGCTCCCGGTGCTCGGAGAGTCGGTGGTGGAAGAGGCCGGGATCAACTGGTTTACACTGGGAATGGGATTGTTCGGCGGGCTCGCGATGTTTCTGTTCGGCATGGAGCAGATGTCAGAGGGGCTCAAGGCTGCAGCCGGAAATACCCTGAAAGACGTACTCGCCACTCTCACCCGAAACCGTTTCACGGGGGCTGTGACCGGCGCCTTTGTCACGGCAGTGCTCAACTCTTCATCGGTTACCACGGTGCTGGTGGTTGGATTCATCTCGGCAGGTTTTATGACGCTGGCTCAGTCCGTCGGCGTCATCATGGGGGCGAATGTCGGCAGCACCTTTACGGCCCAGATCGTTGCGTTCAATATCACTCACTATGCACTGCTGCTGGTGGCCGCGGGCTTCTTCATGCTGTTCAGCGGCAAAGAGGAGAGAGTACGCCATAGCGGCGCCATGCTGATGGGACTCGGCCTGATTTTTTACGGCATGGGTGTGATGGGGGAGGCCATGGCGCCTTTGCGAAACTATCAGCCGTTTCTCGACCTGATGGTGAGGATGGAGAATCCGCTGCTTGGCATCCTCGTCGGGGCGGTGTTCACGGGTCTGGTGCAGTCCTCTGCGGCAACGACCGGCATCGCCATCGTGATGGCTTCCGCCGGGCTGATCTCCCTGCCGGCAGGCATCGCGCTTGCTTTCGGCGCCAACATCGGCACCTGCGTAACAGCCATTCTGGCATCTTTGGGCAAACCGGTAGAGGCGCAGCGGGCAGCAGCTGTACATGTCATTTTTAATATAGCAGGCGTGCTGCTGTGGGTGATGTTTATTCCGCAACTGGCGGAGTTTGTTGTCTCGATTTCACCGGCCGCGCAGGATCTCTCCGGCAAGGCGCGCATGGCGGCGGAGGTGCCGCGTCAGATTGCGAATGCGCACACGGTGTTCAATCTCGCCAATACGATACTGTTTCTCGGCTTTACCACCACTTTCGCCAGGCTGGTCGAGCGGCTGATCCCGGAAAAACCAGTGTTTGAGAAGGTGCTTATCAAACCCCGATTCCTGGATAAGGATGTCATCGATGTTCCGGCCATGGCCCTGGAACAGGTGCGCTCTGAAATCGGGCATATGGGCGAGATCATCATCGAGATGTTTTCGACGCTTCGCGCTGCCGTCGGCAGCAAGAACAGGAGCAGATGCGACAGTGTCGTGCGAATGCAGCACCAGGTCGATATCCTGCATGACGCCATCCTTGAATATCTGAGCAAGGTCCGCCAGGAGCCGCTGACGGATCAACAGAGTCACTGTTTTCAATCATTGATGAGCGCCACCGTCAATCTGGGAAATCTGGCGACTACCATCGAATCGGACCTGGTGGAACTTGGCAAGCGCTATATTGATCTTGACGAGGATGTCAGCGAGGCAACGGGTATATTGCTGAACAACCTGACGGATACCATCAGAAAGTCAATCGACGATGCAGTCACAGCAGTCAGGGAACGTGATGAAAAGGCTGCCGAGGAGGTCATTGCCGCCAAAGATGATGTACGGGACCTGGCGGATGAGTTCCTCTCGCGTCAGTCCGAGCGTATCGGAAAACAGCAGGGCACCCGCTTGAGCCTGGTAAGGATGGAGATGGAACTGCTTGACAGATTGCGCGGGATCTACACGCTGACCAAGCGGATAGCCAAGGATTTTGTACCGCAAGAGGTTGGTGTCAATGCCTGAGAAACTTCTGATGGAATCGTCATTGCGAGGAGCAGAGCGACGAAGCAATCTCTTAGCCTGCAGGCAGAATGGGATAAGATTGCCGCGCTACGCTCGCAATGACAGGTTGAAGTGATTTATTCAGAGGTTCCCCGGGCCTGGTAAACAGCAAATAATATGTGCAGCTCATCCAATCTCCTGTAGAATTTTTGCTCGGATGCCATCATTGCGGCTGGGTTGTCATGACTTTGAAATATTCAAGCGGCGCGTCGTTATCTCCAACGAGAGATCATCAATGAATCACGCAGAAACGACGGGCAAACTTTCGGCTGCTCACTACGCTTTTGTGTTCTTCATCTCACTGCTGCTGTGGGTGCTGTTGAGCGGCAGCCTGGCATTGGAGGAGCTGGCTGCGGGCGCACTGGTCTCATTGATGATTACCCTGCTGTTCGGCTCCCGCTTTACCATCTACACCGGCATCAAGTTCAAATGGATGGCGCCTTTCAACGTGCTGCTCTATCTGCTGCATTTTTTCAAGGAGCTGATCAGGGCCAATATTGAGCTGGCCATACGTGTGTTGACGCCCTCGCTGCCGATTCGCCCGGAGATGGTCGAGATCAAGACGACGCTGAAGTCGCCGCTTGGCCGTATGCTGCTGGCCAACTCCATTACACTGACTCCCGGCACGCTGAGTGTCGATGTGAAAGGCGACACGATTCTTGTTCACTGGGTCTTCTGCCCGCCGGGGACTGATGCGAAGCAGGCAACGGATGCCATCGCAGCCTCATTCGAGCGGCACATCAAGCGGTTTCTGAAATGACGATTTCTACTCTGGAGTTTATTGCGATCGTGCTGCTGCTCGTCGGCATGGGATTCAGCGCACTGCGCCTGTTTCTGGGGCCGACGACACCCGATCGCGTGGTTGCCGCGGATACACTGTCGGTGATTACCACCGCGGGACTGGTGGGTATGGCGGCCTATTTCAACAATCCCATCTATCTCGACATCGCGCTGGTTTACGGAACATTGGCATTTGTCGGCACGGTGGCGATTGCGCG
>JBDLII010000140.1:0-5407 GCA_039714995.1 Pseudomonadota bacterium | reverse complement strand
TGCCAAGAGGCGCAACGCAGTCCATGGACGCTGACAAGCTCACCCACCGGGCGCTCCTGTGGTGTCCCGCAGCCGCGTTACAGCACTTGGCAAGGGGGTTGGCCATTCCCTGCGTGCTGTGCCTTGCTGCAAAACACCACAGGAGCGCTGCATCCCATATTATTACATTGAAGGAGCACTAGACTCCCTCTACCGATGGGGAGAGAGGCGTTGGTGGCGTGTTCCACAAAAAAACCCGCCGATAGGGCGGGTTTGGGTTTTTCTGCTGGAGAAGATTACATCCAGCGTGCTGAACCAACCAGTTCGTGGGAGACGTCGACCAGCCTGACAGCCATGTCGTTATACTTTTCACGGTAGTCCTTCAGCAGACCCTCCTGTGAATAGTAGTAATCCTTGCCGCCGATGCCATTTTCATGTTCAAAATCGATGAACTTCTTCTGCATTTCCAACATATCTGCAATCAGCTTGTTCTTCTCTTCAAGCAGTGCTTGTTTGTCGCTCATGTCAACACTCCAGTACTCATTGGCAACAGTTGCTGCCTGGAAAAAACTTCCAGCCCCTCTGCTATTGGCAGGGCCGGGCTCAAAATTCAGTGACCGCTAATATACCACTGCGCGGGGAGTGATTTCCAGTAAAAATGACTCTCTCAAAAGAGATACGCTATGTTTGCTCGCTCCTATCTATTGGGTTAGAGGGTGGGAAAGCAGGGGCTGTTGAGAAGCGCTTAGCATCCGCATTTCTGCTGCGGAGGTTGATTCAGGCGTAGGGATCCTGTCAATTCCGCCACCGTTGGTATCTCGTGGGCCTGCAGATAAGCGGCGATGCCCTGGTTGATTTTGGGGCAGATCAGCGGATCATAGAAGAGCGCGGTGCCAACACCGACGGCGGTTGCGCCGGCGATAAGGAACTCGATCGCATCCGTGGCGCTGGCGATGCCGCCCTGGCCGATGATCGGGATGCCGTGGTCGCGGCATACCTGGTAGACCTGGTTGACTTTCAACAGGGCGACAGGTTTGATGGCAGGCCCTGACAGCCCCCCCTGATTGTTGCCGATGACCGGGGAGCGGCTCTCGATATCGATCGCCATGCCCATCAGCGTGTTGATGACGGCAAAGGCATCGCTGCCGGCTTCGATGCACAGGCGGGCATTTTGCTGGATATCGGTCTGGTTTGGCGACAGCTTGGTGATCAGCGGTTTGTCGGTTACTTTACGGCAGGCTTCAACGACCCGGGCCGACATCTGCGGGTCATTGCCGAAGGCCACACCTCCCTCCTTGACATTGGGGCAGGAGATGTTGATCTCGATGGCGTCGATCGGCGAGTCGTCGAACTTGCGCGTCACCTCCTCGTACTCCTCGATGGTCGATCCCGAGACATTGGCGATGAAGCGGCACTCTGAAAAATCGAGTTGTGGAAGGATGTCTTTGACGACGCTGTCCACCCCCGGATTCTGCAATCCGATGGCATTGAGCATACCGCCCGGCGTCTCATAGATGCGGTGCGGCATATTCCCGGGGCGCTGCTCGCCGGTGGTGCCTTTCAGGCAGACGGCGCCCACATCACGGTTGGAGAAACCTTCGACACGGGTATACTCTTCTCCAAAGCCGACGCAGCCGGACAGCAGTACCAGCGGCGTCTGGAGATGCATACCGCAAAAATCAACATGCAGAGCAGAGTTTTGATCAGGGGTCATAGAGTTGTTTCACGTTATCCTGTTTGAGCCGGAAATACCGCCGAACACCGGCAATATCATACGCCTTTGTGCGAATACCGGCAGTTCGCTGCACCTGATTCATCCGCTGGGCTTCGAGATGAGCGACAGCCGCATGCGCCGCGCCGGTCTCGATTACCATGAATATGCGCAGGTGAAGGAGTATGCATCCTACGCCGATTTTATCGGCCAGGCCAGACCCCCGCGCCTGTTTGCTGTATCGACCAGGGGTACAACCCGTTATTGTGACGTGCAGTATCAGGCGGGAGACTGGTTTTTGTTCGGTGCGGAGAGCAGGGGTCTTCCTGCAGAGATCCGCAACGCGTTGCCGGCGCAGCAGTGCGTGCGCATCCCGATGCAGCCCCACAGCCGCAGCCTCAATCTCGCCAACAGCGTGACCCTGCTGCTCTACGAGGCATGGAGGCAGCAGGGTTTTAGCGGAGCGATTTAATGGTAGGGTGGCTGCACGAAAACCTTGTTAGAGACTCCCGTCATGGTGAGCAAGGCGAAGCAATTTTATCGCTTTCTATCAATGGGTTGGAGATTGCTTCGTCGCTGTGCTCCTCGCAATGACGAATCAACCAGACTTTCCCTGACTCACAGGAATCAACTGAAACATGAAGAGTAACCCACTGCTGGGAGACTACGAGCTCCCGCCATTTGGCAGCATCAGGCCGGAGCATGTCGAGCCGGCGATCGACTATCTGCTGCAGCTGAACCGAGAGAGTGTCGAACAGCTGCTGAACAGCGTCGAAACACCGGCCTGGAAGAGCCTTGTGGAGCCCATCGAGATGATGGAGGATCGCCTGAACCGCGCCTGGTCGCCGGTCAGCCACATGAACTCGGTGGTCAACTCCGGTGAGCTGCGTGAGGCCTACAATGCCTGCCTTCCCAAACTTGCCGCCTATGCGGCGGATATGGGGCAGAACCGGCGCCTGTTCGAGGCGTATCAGCAGGTGCTCGATAACGATACATCGCTTGATAGCGCCCAGCGCAAGATGCTGCAGAATGCCGTACTGGATTTCCATCTCTCCGGGGTCGATCTGCCATCTGAGAGCAAGGCGCGTTTCAAGGCGATCAGCGAGAAGCTCTCGACGCTCTGCAGCAAATTCGAGCAGAACCTGCTGGATGCGACCAATGCCTGGACGAAATTGATTGCAGATCCACAACTGCTTGCCGGGCTGCCGCAGTCCGCCCTGGATCTGGCGAAGCAGCAGGCCGAACAGCGGGATCTGGATGGCTGGCTGCTGACGCTCGAATTTCCCTCCTACTATCCGCTGTTGACCTATGCCGATGACCGGGAGCTGCGCTACGAGGTCTACCGGGCTTACGTGACCCGTGCTTCGGACCAGGGGGAGGCTGAAACGCAGTGGGATAATGCTGCGGTGATGGATGAGTTGCTGAGGTTGCGCCATGAGCAGGCGCAGCTGCTGGGTTATCACGACTTCGCGGAGCGCTCGCTGGCAAAGAAGATGGCGGCATCCGGCGATGAGGTCATGACCTTTTTGCAGGATCTTGCCCGGCGCTCCCGTCCGCAGGCGCAGCATGAGTTTGCGCAGCTGCAGCAGTTTGCCAGTGCGGAGTACGGCGTCGATGAGCTGCAGGCCTGGGATATCGCCTACTACGCGGAAAAACTGCGGCAGCAACGCTACGCAATAACCCAGGAGGAGCTGAAGCCCTGGTTCCCGGAGGAGCGGGTGGTTTCCGGACTGTTCGAGGTGCTGCGCCGCCTGTTCGATATTCGCATCACGGAGAGGAGGGGCGTCGACAGCTGGCATCCGGATGTCCGTTTTTTTGAGATCAGGGATGCCGCGGGGGCTTTGTGCGGCCAATTCTATCTCGACCTCTATGCGCGGCGGAACAAACGCGGCGGCGCCTGGATGGACGAGTGCGTGGTGCGTTTTCACAGTGATGAAATCAGTCATCTGCCGGTTGCCTATCTCACCTGCAACTTCTCGCCTCCGGTCGGCGGCAAACCGGCGCTGTTCACCCATGATGAGGTGCAGACGCTGTTCCACGAGTTTGGCCACGGCCTGCACCACATGCTGACGAAAATCGACTATCCGGGTATTGCCGGCATCAATGGCGTTGCCTGGGATGCAGTGGAACTGCCCAGCCAGTTTCTGGAGAACTGGTGCTGGGAGCGCGAAGCGCTGGATCTCTTTGCGGCCCACTACGAGACAGCCGAGGCGTTGCCCGAGGAACTCTATCAACGCATGATCGCGGCAAAAAACTTCCAGTCTGCGATGCAGATGGTGCGCCAGCTGGAGTTTGCCATTTTTGATTTTCGTCTCTATCGCGAGTACGAGCCCGCCCGGGGCGGGCGGATCGAGGCATTGCTGAACGAGGTGCGTGATCAGGTGTCGGTCGTCAGGCCGCCACCCTGGAACCGCTTTGCCAACGGCTTTGCGCACATTTTCTCCGGCGGCTATGCGGCCGGCTACTACAGCTACAAATGGGCGGAGGTATTGTCTGCGGATGCTTTCTCGTTGTTCGAGGAGCAGGGTATCTTCGATACCGGGGCGGGCAAAGCATTCAAGTCAAATATTCTGGAGAGGGGCGGTTCAAAAGATGCCATGGATCTTTTTATTGCCTTTCGCGGCAGAAAGCCACGGGTTGATCCGCTGCTCAGGCATTCGGGGATTGCTGCAGAGAGTGGTTGAGGCATCTGCGGGTATGCTCATGGGATGGGTTCGTGGCAAGGGCTGTCCTGATAACCGGCCTTACGCAGCAGAACGGGGATGATAGACAATAGATACGCATCTCTATCCTGCCGGGCAATGCCGGTTAAGCCATCCCTGGCAGCCACGTCAACGATGAGTCAGAGAATGAAACAATCAAGTGGCACGGTTGGAATCGCGATCAATGGTTTTATAATCGTTGCTGCCGTTCATATGATGGAATTGATAATAGCGTCTTATATGTAAATAGACCGTCCCTGAAGGATTAACTTACATTTCTGTTAACACTGTGAGGCGTTTCAGGTTGAGGAGCTATTGTCAGAGGGAGAAGGTGTGTTGGTCTTCCATGACCACTTTATCCATAAGTGCCCGGGTGGGACACTGCGAGTATTGAAACTCTATACGTTATGTAGCCGTTAGCTGCTAAATGCATCCGCAAAGATCAGGGTTTTCGCTGCTCAGCACATCAAGTGAGGTCGGAGAGGTGTCTACATTGATCACATCCCCTGACTCGTGGCCGGCAAACAGATCCTCATTCTGCGGCCAGGCTGTGGTGATAGGATCAACCGAGATGGTCGGTGTTGAGGTGTAACCCTGGTAGTTAACCGTCAGATCGGGATTCATGAACACATCTTCCCAGTCTGCATTTGCGGTTGTTGCTGCAAGTATCAATAGTGCTGTTGTCATGATTCGCATGTGATATCTCCTGTATGAGTTGATAAAGGCCACCGAACAATGCGTATCAGTGCTGCCTTGTCTATAAAGACAGCTGAAATTCAATAAGCTTACATAGAGTTGAGTGAAAAAGTCTGCATTCATCAGTGCGCTGTTGGCAGTAATTAAGTAATATGGTTTGGAATTCCTCGAAGCGGGAACTGTTAATATACGCGTACTGCGGTTCGTTTCATCACTACATCTAGTGCTCCTTCAATGTAATAATTTGGGATGCAGCGCTCCTGTGGTGTTTCGCAGCAAGGCACAGTACGCAGGGAATGGCCAATCCCCTTGCCAAGTG
>JBDLII010000139.1:0-5417 GCA_039714995.1 Pseudomonadota bacterium | reverse complement strand
AATGTCCGGCATGGGCGGAATGTCCGGCATGGGCGGAATGTCCGGCATGGGCGGAATGTCCGGCATGGGCGGCATGAGCGGAATGTCCGGTATGGGCGGCATGAGCGGAATGTCCGGCATGGGCGGCATGAGCGGAATGTCCGGTATGGGCGGCATGAGCGGAATGTCCGGTATGGGCGGCATGAGTGGAATGTCCGGCATGGGCGGCATGTCTGGAATGAGCGGCATGTCAGGCATGGAAGGCAAGAAGGAAAAGAAATAACAATCTTTTCCACAACGTAGAAAAGAAGGCCGTTATCGCTAACACTCGATAACGGCCTTCTTTTTTCCCCCTGCAGATTACGGATTCTGCCTCGGTCAGCCGCCCTGCTCCAGGGTCAGATTCCATATCCCTGAAAACTGCAACCATCCTGCGCTTGAAGATACTTTTCAGGTCTTGAATTCAAACAAGCAAAGACTCCACACTCCATAACATAATTTCCCGGGAACTAATCCATGTTAATGACAAGTTTTTAAAAAGACTCTAGGCTTACTTCAATATTGTGAATTATCAATCAATTCTGCGTAGAGATAGAGGGGGTGTAATGAACGAATCACTCCTCAATAACCATAACTTTTTGCTCTGCCTGCATATTAGTGCTGGCGTGGCAGTGAGCCCACCAAGCACCCAAATATCTGCGCCTGGAGGTAGGCTCGTAATAACAACAACCAGCAGTTAACGCAGACAGAGGCTTATGAAAAAGCAACCCTGAGGAGAGTACTATGTTCGTAAAACAAATTTCTGCATTCGCTGCAGCCGCTCTGATCAGTTTGTCGCTGCAGGCTGCCGATGCAGTTCCACCGGAGATCCAGCAGCCAGGCACCCAGCCCAACGAGGTGGGTAATTTCGAATCGCCTGACAAATGCGACAACTGCCACGCCGGATACAATCTCGAAGATCCTGGCGCCGAACCCGCCACCGGTTGGCGCGGCGGGGCCATGGGCAACGCCGGCCGCGACCCGGTCTTCTGGGCCACGCTGGCCGTCGCCGAGCAGGACTTCGACGGCGTCGGCGACCTCTGCATCCGCTGCCACAGCGCCAAGGGCTGGTACGGTGGCCGCTCCACGCCGACCGACGGTTCCGGCCTGGGAGCCAGCGATGACAACGGCATCGACTGCGATACCTGCCACGCGATGACCAACCCGGACAACAGCGGGATCAACCCATCGACCGGTGATCCACTGCAAGGTGTAATGAACTCGCCGTTTATCGCCAACTGCGACCCCGATCAGATCGTTCCGGACAAGTGCTCGACCACCGGCTCGCCAGGTGAAGGCTTCTACGGCAGCGGCATGTTGTCCCTGTTTCCCAACGTCAATGTGAAACTGGGGCCGTTCAGCGATGCCGAGGCGCGTCACCAGTGGCAGCAGTCGCAATGGCACCGCCACCCCGACTTCTGCGGCAGCTGCCACGACGTATCCAACCCGGCGGTGGGCGATCTGGCTCCGGGCAACGGCACCCAGCATGGTGCGCCGTTTGTTGTTTCCAGCCAGGGTACTGACCCGAACAACCTGGGCTTGCCCAATCTTGGCGGTCCGATTGAAGAGAAGGCCGCGTTCAATAATCCGCCGTACGCCTACGGCATCGTCGAGCGCACCTTCAGCGAATACAAGTCCAGCCCGCTGTCGAGCACGCTGGTTTCCGCCTTCGATAGCCTGCCTGCCGATCTGAAATTCGCGGGTGGCTCGCTGGATGTCACCTACCAGGCAGCGATCCAGGCCGGTACCGGCGGCAACTACGCAGACGGCACCGACCGTTACTTCAGCTGCCAGAGCTGTCACATGCGTCCTGTGGGCCTGAGCCCCACTACCGGCGAAGCCTATCCCGGCTGCAACAAAAACGGCGCGCCGCTTCGTGCAGACCTGCCACGCCACGACCACACCGGCGGCAACTACTGGTTCGCCAGTATGTCGCAATACCAGGATGCCAACGGCACCCTGCTCGTCGGTGGCGGCCTGAACAGCACCCAGTTGCTGGCTATGGATCTCGGCCAGGAACGTGCGACCAAGCACCTATCCGAAGCCGGTTCGCTGGAAGTCATCGGCAACAGCGTCAAGGTCACCAACCTCACAGGCCACAAGCTGATCACCGGTTACCCGGAAGGTCGCCGCATGTGGTTGCGCATCGAATGGCGTGACTCCGCCGACACTGTCATCCGTGTAGACGGCGACTACGGCAATTTGACGGTTGATCTCGACCAGGATGGCCAGATCGATGATACCGTCGAGACCATACTCGACCTCGATGGCGCCAACACCAGGATCTACGAGGCACACTACGCCATGACCAAGGAGTGGGCGGACGTACTGCTGACGGTTGGATATCCTGACACCCTGGAATTGGCTTACGACCGTGTTAGCGGTGATGTGGCAACCACTCTCGGCGACCTGGCGGGAATGCCTCCCGGCAGTTATGTGGATACCTTCCACTTCGCCATCAACAACCATGTCTCGCACGACAATCGTATTCCGCCATATCAGATGAGCTATGATGAGGCCAGGAAGCGTAACGCTTTGCCGGTTCCGGACAGCCAGTACGGCAACCCCGGCACGGGTGGCTCATTCGACCACTGGGACACGGTAGCCCTGAATCCGCCAGCAGGAGCCGACCATGCCCACATCCAGCTGCTCTACCAGGGCACCAGCTGGGAGTATATGCAGTTCCTGCAACGGGCCAACAAAGAGCAGAACGCGTTTCTCGGCCAGGAAGGCAACACCATGATGGATGCCTGGCTCAATGCCGATGTAGTCAGCAGCCAGGGCGCACCGATTACCGGCGTCATGCAGATCAATGGCGACTACAAGATGGTGCCGCCGGTGGTGATGGCCACAGCAGCCTGGGGTAACACAGGCGGCGTCAATACCCACCCAGTTGCCGTTGACGATGCCTATTCCGTGGAACAGGATATAACTCTGACCGTCAATGCACCGGGTGTGCTGAGCAACGACAGCGATGCTGACGGCGATGCCATCACGGCTGTTCAGGTTTCCGCTGCCGGTAGCGGTATTGCTACGCTGGCTGCCGACGGCTCGTTCACCTACGCGCCTAACCCCGGCTTCACCGGTACAGACAGCTTCACCTACCATGCGGTCGACAGCAACGATGCTCCTTCAAATACAGCAACGGTAACAATCACTGTCAACCCACCGATAAACTGCAGTGACTATCTGAACGGAAAGAGCTGCAGAGATGCAGGTTGCAGCTGGAGCGGGAAGAACAAAATCTGCCAATAGGCAAGGTAGCAACAAGTAGCGGTTTCACTGCTCAACAGTCTGACCGTTAGAGGGGACATGGAAGCCCCCTTCCTGGGAAAGCTCTGATCGAATCGCTTCGCGCCTCGATCAGAGCTTTCCAGCAAATTTTTCTACGGGGGAAGGGCCAAATATCAATGAGTTATAGTTGACATTCCGTTTACCCTTCCCCCGAACCCCCATCCCTTCTATTCATTGCAGATCATTCCTGCAAGTTAATCTACAGGGGAAGGGATATATATCAGTGCGCAGGGCATTGCGCCGCATGGAAAGGTGCAATGCGCTCCGCTTATTGCACCCTGCATCTCTTTTTGGTTCTGGCTTTGCCATGCTAGGGAAGCTCTGATAAAACAACCCTGTTTTATTCAGCCCTGAAAAACAAATCCCGGCCCTGCTTCCCTACACGGAGTTACCGGGATGTTACGTGCATCCACTCCTCCCTTCCCCCGTACCCCACCTCTTTAATTCATAGAAAAACTTGTAAGGGAGTTCTGATTGAATCGCGCAGCGATTCGATCAGCTTCCCTGGAAAACAAGAACATAAAGCTTCGGCTCCGGGATCGCATGCTAAATTGTCAGAAATATTTTACACATAATTCAATAACATAGAGACACTGCGACTGAAGATCCTGCCATCTTGTCAGGTTTAGTGAATCGGGAGATTTTGCAGACCCATATGAAGAAAATAAAATAGCATATAAAACATTAGGATAGAAGATTGTACAGAGTGATGGCATACCTCTTGCTGTCTTCTGAAGGAGTTGACTTGTACATACTGACAGTCATAGCAGATTTCTGAAAGAGAGAGGCCGTGCGCATCACGTACCCGGCACTGCCCAATGGAGGGTTAGAAGATGTTGAAGCGATCGATAGCTGCAATCCGGCAATGGTTATCCCCTGACCCGTCCGCCCGAAATCCGGGGCCGGAACAGGAGGATGCAGCCCGCGCCGCCAGGCGGGGGTTTTTCAGGAAGGCGGCCCTCGGAGCGGCTTCCGTTTCAGGTGCCGCCGGGCTGGCCAAGGCAGTCGTCGATTCGGCTCCACAGCCCAACCTGAAAGAGCTCTATACAAAGGATGCTCACGCCGGCGAAAAGGAGCTGCTGGAGCGGGAGTATGTGCTGATGTCCGAACAGGAGAAGATGGACATGGTGCAGACATTTGTCGACGACTACAAGGACCAGTCCTGATGTACTCGACTATCAATCGACCGGGGAGTCACCATGCCTAAACAGAACAACAAACATAACGCCGCAGAAGGGGTCTCCCGCCGCGATTTTCTACGCAAGGCGGGCACCTACAGCGCTGCATCGCTCGCCGGGACGGCTGCGCTCCTCTCACCCAAGCCCGCCAGGGCTACGAAGAATGTCACCTGGGCGGAGCATTTTCAGAAAAACTACCGCCTGATGACGGATGAGGAGAAAAAGGAGGCAATCGACAGGCTCGTCGAGCGCTATTCCGAGGAGTTCGGCAAAAACGTCACGGTCGACGATGCTCCGGCAATGGAGGGCGTACTGTTCGGTTATGCGCTCAATATCCAGAAATGCATCGGCTGCCGGCGGTGCGTCAAGGCCTGTGTCGCCGAGAACAACCAGTCCCGCGGGGAGAATCAGCAGATCGAATGGATTCGCGTCCTGCGCATGGAGAAAGGGGAGTTCTCGAATGAGGACCGGGACAAGGGCGGCTATCCGGAGGATTATGGCATCCAGGTCGGTG
Organism: Pseudomonadota bacterium; assembly: GCA_039714995.1. GTDB lineage: Bacteria > Pseudomonadota > Gammaproteobacteria > Chromatiales > Chromatiaceae > Sva-25. The sequence goes on along the minus strand of JBDLII010000139.1, from coordinate 413 downwards.
GAAATGCCTATAAACCCGCCGGCGTCGTCCTCGAGGGTCAGCACTATTACGAGGCCGACAAGGTTCCCGAGAAGGATGCCTTCTATTTCCCGATGCAGTGCATGCAGTGCGAAAAGCCCCCCTGCGTCAAGGTTTGCCCGGTGCGCACCACCTACCGGGACCCCGACGGCATCGTCGTCATCGATTACAACTGGTGCATCGGCTGCCGGATGTGCATCGGCGCCTGCCCCTACTGGGCGCGCCGTTTCAACTGGGGGGAGCCTGAACTTCCGGCCGAAGAGATGAATCCCAAGACCCACTACCTCGGCAACCGTCCGCGCATGAAGGGCGTGGTCGAGAAGTGCACCTTCTGCATCCAGCGCACCCGCAAGGGACGCTGGACGGGCTGTGTCGAGGTCTGCCCGGTCGGCGCC